>CAXSEH010000201.1:0-4692 GCA_964236345.1 uncultured Bdellovibrionales bacterium | reverse complement strand
CGATTCATATGTTTTATTCCGTGATGATTTTAGAAACCGGCATGAAAATTATGATCCCGGCGGCCAATATCAAATCAGTTGGTTTACGTCCTTTGATTTCTAAAGAAGAAGCGCAAAAAGTTGTCGAGATTCTAAAAGATAAAAACGTTAAAATCGACACGCAAACTTGGAATCGGCGCTACCGCGATTACATGGAAAAGATCAAAACCGGTTCGGTTTTCGAGATCGCCGAAGTTCTACGCGACCTTTATGTTTTAAAAGTTGATAAAGAATTAAGCTTCGGTGAAAAAAAGATGCTCGATACCGCTAAAAATCTTTTATTGAAAGAGCTTAACCTTGCTCCGGACGTAAAAGACCTCGTCAGTTCGGACAACGAAATTAAAGCCATTTTTGACGTCCAGTAACTATACTTCGCTCTATAAAAAAAGCTAGAATCAAGGCTTGGTTAAACCCAAGCCTTTTTTTATGGAGTCACACATATATGAGTCAGCCCCAGTCTTCAGAAATTCGCGTGCGTTTTGCGTCCAGCCCCACCGGTTACCTGCACGTTGGCGGCGCAAGGTCGGCGCTTTATAATTTACTCTACGCCAAACGGAACCACGGAAAATTTATTCTCCGTATTGAAGATACGGATCAAGCGCGCTCGACTGAAGAATCGCTGAAAATGATGATCGACGACTTAAAATGGTTGGGACTCAAATGGGACGAAGGCCCCCACCCAGAAACTTTAAAAGACATGGGAGCTTTCGGCCCTTACAAACAAAGCGAACGCCTTGATCTTTACAAAAAATTTGCCGACCAACTTCTGGAAGAAGGCAAAGCCTACTACTGCTTCATGACCGATTCCGAAATCGATTCGCAGCGTGAAAAACTGAAAGCCGCAGGAAACCAAACCCACGTGATTTCGCCTTGGGAAAATAAGCCGCCAAGTGAAGCCTTACAAAAAATTGCGGGCGGTGAAAAAGCGGTCGTCCGATTTAAAACCCGCGAACTTAAAAAAGACTATATCCTCAAAGATCTGATCCGCGGCGAGGTTAAATTTCCCTCTGATATGGTGGGCGATTTTGTGTTACTGCGTTCTGATGGCATGCCCGTCTATAACTTTTGCTGCGTGGTCGATGATTACACGATGAAGATTTCGCACGTACTGCGGGCCGAAGAGCATCTTCCGAATACGTTGCGCCAGATGATGATCTACGAAGGCTTAGGTTGGGTGCTTCCGCAATTCGGGCACATATCGCTCGTGCTCGACGACGACCGCCAAAAGTTGTCAAAGCGAAAGGGGGCCGTCGCGTGCGATCAGTATAAGAAAGAAGGCTACTTACCCGCCGCCATGAATAACTTCTTAGCCCTGTTAGGGTGGTCGCATCCGCAAGAAAAAGAAATTATGACGATGCAAGATATGGAAGAAAACTTTTCGCTCGACCGCGTGCATTCATCGGGTGCGGTTTTTGATCGCGTAAAACTAAAATGGATGAATTCGCAACATTTACGCGCGCTTCCGAATAACGAAATTTGGAAACAGATCGAGCCATTTTTGAACGCTGCCGGACTGAAACTGCCGAAGGATTCTGACTGGCAAAACAAATCGGTCGAGACCTTTAAATCCTACATGGAAATATTAAGCGACGCGGTTAATCTGTACACGCCGCTCGACGATTCTAAATATGAAATTAAGCCCGAAAGCGATGAGGCGCTTAAGTGGGAACCCACGAAAGCCGTGCTAACGGCCTGGAAGCAGCTAGTGAATGAACACCCGCAAGAATCATTTAGTGAAGCAGATTTTTTAAAAATCCAGGACGAAGTAAAAGCGAAGACCGGACAAAAAGGAAAGAATTTATTTTTCCCTATCCGGATCGCGCTGATCGGGCAACCTCACGGGGCGGAATTAAAAATTTTGGTTCCGTTGATGACGAAAAAATCAATTTTAGAGCGGGCCGATAAAGCCCTGCTAAAAACGTAAAGGGCTCTTACAGATGTTAAAAATCTACAACACGCTGGGGAAAAAACTAGAAGATTTTAAACCTCTGAAAGAGGGGCACGTCACAATGTACGTGTGTGGACCTACGGTATACAATCTTTTGCACGTCGGTAATTTCCGCGGGCCCGTGTTTTTTAATTTCGTGCGAAATTGGCTTGAGCATTTAGGATACTCGGTGGACTACGCCCTTAATTTTACCGACGTCGAAGATAAAATTATCAATAAGGCGAACGAAAAAAAGAAATCTGCTAGCGAAATTTCTGAATTCTACATTGCAGAATATAAAAAAGATTTCGCGGGCCTGGGATTAAAAAAACATGACCGTAATCCCAAGGTCACGGACCACATGCCAGCCATCGTGACGATGATTTCCGATATCATTGAAGCCAAAAAAGCCTACGCAACCGAAGGCATCAAGCCAGGTTCCCAAGACGTTAACTTTTCAATCGCGGATTTCAAAGACTACGGTAAACTATCAGGACGTAACCCTGATGAATTACAATCAGGTGTGCGAATTGATATTAACGAAAAAAAGAAAAGTCCCCTTGATTTTGCTCTCTGGAAATCGGCGAAAGATGGCGAACCCAGTTGGCCATCGCCATGGGGAAACGGCAGGCCCGGTTGGCACATTGAATGTTCGGCCATGATTAAAGATTTGTACGGCGACCAAATTGATATTCACGGCGGTGGTCTTGATCTTATGTTTCCGCATCACGAAAATGAAATTGCGCAAAGTGAATCGTGCCAAAATATAGATCACAAGCACGGACAAAAATTTGTTCAAGTCTGGATGCACTGGAATATGATTCAGTTCTCGGGCGCGAAGATGTCGAAGTCCATCGGTAACGTAGTGCCCATGCGCGATTTTTTGAAAGACAATCACGCGGAAATTTATAAATGGATGATGTTAACTCCCCATTACCGCAGCACCGCCGAATTTAACGATGAGCAAATCCACCTAGCGATCTCGGGGCTTGCCCGGGTCTATTCGGCGCTAGCCTTAGCCGAGTCGGTCGTTGTCGGCTCCACCGAACAAAAGCCTGACGCGAAATTTGCGACGGACCTTGCGGCTTCTTGGCAGCAAATTGAAGATTCGCTTAATAATGATTTTGGTACCCCCATCGCGTTCGCCACGATGTTCGAATTGATCCGAAAATTTAATTCCCAGTTTCGCCGGGGCATGAAAGTGACGCCCGAGCTTGCAGGTAAGGCGCAACAATTTACCCATTTCATTATAAAATTCGGAGCGCTTTTTTCTTTGTTTCAAGAAAAACCCGCGCAATTTCTGATTGAGCTTGATGATAAGCTTCTAATTAAATTAGGTTACAAGCGCGAAGCGATCGATCTGCTCGTGCAAGAGCGCGCGAAAATTCGTGAAGCCAAAGATTTTGCGAAAGCCGACGAGCTTAGAAAAAAACTAACCGAGATGCATATCTTGGTCAGTGATTTACCCACCGGAAGTTTTTGGGAAGTGGCAAAGTAGTTCCTAACCAGCCAGGAACTAAGGAACGCAGTTCGTATTCGCGCCGGCTAAATCTTTATAATGCAGCAAACTAATCACTCCGTGCTTATCGAGCGTAATTGAAAATTCACGCTTGTCTTCAAACCTTGCAATGTAAACCAGGTTATTTAAGGTCGGGATAACTCCGGCGCCCTCTTCTTTAAGGCCAGCCGTAAACGAAAAAGCTTCAGCTCCAATTTGCGCGCCTGTCGGACCGATCTGCAAGGTTAAGCGATTCGCAATATTGTTTGACGTGCAATTGATCTCTTTCGCTGGCGTCATTAAAAGCTTCGCGATCGCTCCAAAAAGACTTTTATTTTAAGGCCGGAGTCTGTGAAGAAATTCCGCAATACAGTCCCGTAGATACGCCCGCCGCGCCGTGACGAGCGCTTGCGGTATTAGACTTTGAAGAGTCGCCCGCGCTTAAGCCAACCGGGGGCCCATCTTTGGCACTTAGATCGGCCGTCGAAAAAGAAGCGGTCGTCACGACGCCTGCCGAAAAGCGGCGTAAAAAAGAAAATGTCGTGTCATAAGTAAAAATGTTCTAAGTAATTTCATGGGCATCCTTTTCATTATAAACAAAGACGATAACTTCAGCTCAAATTGTCGATCAAATAGGAGCAAAAAAACAGTCCAGTTTCGCTGGAAGCAAAGTCAACGAAGGGCTAAAGTCGTGTTGCCGCGCACTAGATTGGTTTTTGCTTTACCCCTTTCGCACCAAGAACTGTAACCTAGACCCCGATGGCATCAGAAAAAAATAAATTTAAAAAGAATTTCAAACTCGTCTCAACCTTTGAACCGGGGGGCGACCAGCCTAAGGCTATCGAAACGATGGTCGACAATTTTAAAAGCGGATTAAAACACCAAACGCTTTTGGGCGTGACCGGAAGTGGGAAAACTTTTTCGATGGCCCACGTGATCGCGCAGATGAATGTGCCGGCGTTAGTCTTAGCACCGAATAAAACCTTGGCCGCGCAGCTGTATTCTGAATTCAAAGAACTTTTTCCGAATAATGCGGTCGAGTACTTCGTTTCCTACTATGATTACTACCAACCTGAAGCGTACATCCCGTCGTCAGATACTTTTATCGAAAAAGATTCGGCCATTAACGAACAGATCGATCGCATGCGCCACTCGGCGACGCGCTCGCTGTTTGATCGCCGTGACGTCATCATCGTTTCGAGCGTGTCGTGCATTTACGGCCTGGGCT
>CAXSEH010000200.1:0-4716 GCA_964236345.1 uncultured Bdellovibrionales bacterium | reverse complement strand
TCAGGCCTAACCAAGGTTTACGCGAAGCCTTTACCATATCAAGAATCTTCTGGTTTGCTTCGGCATCTTTTTCATCAACGCTCACGACCGCGACTAGTACGTCACTTTCTTTCGTGACGTCTTGGGCTTCCTTTTCTAAAAAAGAATTTAAACCCTTATCGGCCTTTATGACCCCCGGGGCATCGATGAAAATGATCTGCGCTTTATCCGACGTGTAGATCCCGAGGATTCGTCTTCTGGTCGTTTGAGGTTTTGCGGTGACGATAGAGACTTTTTGCTCGATGAGATAATTCATCAAAGTGCTTTTCCCGGCGTTTGGCTGCCCGATTAGTCCGACAAAACCTGATTTGTAACTCATGAACGTTCTCCCTTTTTTGAAACTTCCGATAAATATTCTAACTTTGATTGTAGTTCGCCTAAATACATTTCGGCGGCTTTTTGCTCGGCGGCTTTTTTACTGCCGCCCTCGGCTCGAGCTTTTTCTAGGCCGTCGAGCTTAAGGCTGATGACGAACTGAGGCTTATGCGAAGGCCCCGTCGTAAATACTAATTCATACACGGGCGTACCGAGTTTGTGTTTTTGGGTTAGCTCTTGTAACCTAGTTTTGTAATCAGAAATATTTCCGATTTGGTCGTTCTGCTCAACGGGGATATTCTTAAATAGATCCAAAACGAAAGCCTCGACGGTTTGAAAATCTGAGTCTAAATAAATGGCCCCAATGATCGCTTCTAGTGCCGAAGCAAGCAATCGTGGGTTAAGGGGGCTACCCTGCTTCACTTCGCCGGGCCCGAAAAGTAAAAAACTTTGAAGCTGAAGCTCCTTAGCGATCACCGCTAATATATTCTGATTCACAAGGCTTGCACGTTTTTTTGAAAGTAAACCTTCATGTTCGTTTTTAAATTTATTTAAAAGATCAGCCGCAATCACAAAATTTAAGATGGAATCGCCTAAAAATTCTAAGCGTTCGTTGTGAGCTTTTGTCTTATTCTCTTCAACCGAATAACTTTTATGCGTCAAGGCTTCAACCAAAAGACTTTGTTTTTTAAAAGTATAGTTTAAGTTGAGATTAGGCATTCACGAGCCCCGCACTTAAAATCACGTCGTTATCCGCAACGTTGACGCCGGTAACCTTAACGAAGACTTCCGAATTTTTTAAAATCGCAACTTCTTCATCTGCTAACTTGAGATTAATATTCCAGTAATCCCGAGTGATTCCTTGATAAGTCGAACTCGGCTTATTCAAAATAAGCGCCTGCTTCGTCATCCCTACTTGTTTTAAAGCTTCACTTTGTAAGCGGTGTAGGCTGAGCTCACGAAGGCGTAACGCCCGCTCTTTACGTTTCATTTGCATCACTTGGGGAAGTTGCGCCGCGCGGGTCCCTTGTCTTTCGCTGTAGGGAAAGACGTGTAAACGTGTCCACGGAGTTTCCGATAAAACTTTATACGTGTTTTCGAATTGCTCGTCCGTTTCAGTCGGAAACCCGGCAATGACATCCATCCCGACGAAACTGTTGGGGATGCGTCTAGAAATATTTTCTAAAGAGGCGCGAACTTCAGCTTCGCCGTACTTTCGTTTCATCTCTTTAAGGACTTCCGTATCGGCGCTTTGAATGCTCATATGGAAATGCGAACACAGTCTAGGGTTCTTAAATAGATCTAATAAACGATCACTCAGCTCAATGGGTTCTAAAGATGAAAGCCGGATTCTAGAAATGTTGGTTTTTTGTAGCACGGCTTCGACGAGGTCTTCGATCACCTTCAAGGCGCCAAAACTGTCGTCTCCGTAATCACCGATGTGTACGCCCGTTAAAACGACTTCTTTGACGTTCTGGGTTTCAAGTTGTTTGATCTTTTCGACCAAACTTAAAATCGGAATAGATCGACTTTTCCCGCGAGCGTAAGGGATGATACAGAAAGCACAAAAGCTGTTGCAACCGTCCTGAATTTTTAGAAAACTTCGGGTGTGGTGCGATTCTTCACCGCCACCTAATTCCAGATCTTCTTTTTTAAAAATATTTGATTTGAAAGTCTTTTGCTTAAGATCACCTTTGAAGTACTGGTCTAATAGTTGCGGAAGTAAACCTTTATGAGAATTCGCCACGATCATACTTGCGCCGGGTAGATTTTCGAAAGCCCCGGTGTCAACCTGGGCCGCGCATCCCGTTACCACGACGGTCGCTAACGGCTCTTTTGATTTAATCTTTCGAATCATACGTACTGCTTGTTGAGTCGCTTCAGCCGTGACCGCGCAGGTGTTCAATACGTGAATGGCGTTTGGCGATTTTTTTTGACTGGCCTGGGTAAATCCATTTTGGGAAAGATTTTTTTGAATAAGCCCGGTGTCGTAGGTATTCACCTTGCACCCAAATGTGTGCACGATGAATTCGTAAGGTTGAGGTTGGTTGTTAGGTGTTAGTTCAGCGTGATCCATCCGCCACCTATCAATTTTTGATTTTTATAAAGGACCGCGGCTTGCCCCGGGGTCACCGCACGTTGAGGTTCTGCAAACTGAATTTTAAGACCGCGCGGAGTTTTAAAAACCGTCGCTTTAGAGCCGCTGTGCTGGTAGCGAATTTTGACTTCGTATTCCGAAGCTTCTTCGACTTCGCTGAGCCAGTGCGTCTCGATGATATCGACTTCGCTTTTAAAAAGATATTTTTCTTCGCCGACCCAAACGGTATTATCTTCCGCATCGATTTTGATCACGAATAATTTTTCGTGATAAGTCATACCCAAACCCTTACTTTGACCAATCGTATACAAATGGATCCCGTCGTGATTGGCCATCACTTCCCCGTCGGGAAATCTTTTAAGCTGGCCCTTTTTGGTTTGCAGAATAGTTTGGCTTACGTTTTCGCGAAGGAATTGATCGTATCCCCGGCTACCTACAAAACAGATACCGGTAGAATCTTTTTTTTTGGCGACGACCAATTGTTTAGCTTCGGCGATTTCGCGAACCTGAGGTTTTTTAAGGTGCCCTATCGGAAATAAAAGTTTCGGGACGATCAGGGGATCGATCGTAAATAAAAAATAAGTTTGATCTTTCCAATCATCAGTCGAAGTTTTAATTTGGGCGACACCGTTATCTGAAGTTACGATCTGCGCGTAATGCCCCGTCGCCAGGTAATCACATTCAAGCTCTTTCATTTTTTGAATTAAGTGGTCGAACTTTAAATAGGTATTGCAGTTCACGCAAGGTAACGGAGTTTGCCCGTTAAGGTAGGCGTTTATAAAAGGATCAATGACCGAAGCTTTAAATTTGGCTTCGCAGTTTAGGACGTAGAAAGGAATATTTAAGCGATCGGCAACGCTTCTTGCGTCGTCCACATCTAGGCTTGAACAACATGTGCCGCTACCTTCGGTGATGTCACATGTGGAATAATCCCAAACCTGCATCGTGGCACCAATCACTTCGTAACCTTGTTCAACCAGTAATGCCGCGGCCACCGAACTATCAACGCCGCCACTCATGGCAACCAGGACGCGCCCCTTAGATGCGTTTTTTATTTCAGACGGCACGTTCGCCCCCGTTTTCTTTTGCGTGTAAATCACGTAATTTTTGTACCACCGAAGTTAAACATTCAACGAACGCCCTAACTTGTTCTTGGGTCGTCGACCAACCTAAACTAATGCGTAGCGAACTTTGCGCCTCTTCGCGAGTCAGACCCATGGCGAGCAAAACGGGGCTAGGTTCTGGATTGCCGCTGCTGCAGGCGGCGCCCGTACTGACCGAAAAACCTTTAAGGTCTAGACTCATCAATAAAGTTTCTCCGTCGACGGCATTGATAACCAGGCTTGAAGTGTTGGTCAGGCGAACCGCGTTTGTCGCGGTGATCGAAACCCCGGAAATATTTTTTAGAATTTGCGATTCCATTTGATCACGTAATTGACCCATCGTTTTTACTTTTTCAGCGGTATGACGAAGTCCTTCAAACACGATTCCCATCGCGGCGATGCCCGTCATGTTTTCGGTTCCCCCACGACGCGCGCGTTCTTGGCCACCACCGTGAATAAGCGGAACCCAGGGCGAATTTTTACGAACGAATAAAAATCCCGTGCCTTTAAGCCCGTAAAATTTATGCGCCGAAAAAGTAGCGTAGTCGACGTTCAGACTTTCAAAATGCACGTCGTCCTTACCCAGCAACTGGACGCAATCGGAGTGCATGTAGGAACCGACCGCATGGGCCATTTGGGAAATTTTAGCGATTGGAAAAATGATTCCGGTTTCGTTGTTCGCGTACATCACTGAAACAAGCGAAGTTTTCGAGCTTAGGTGTTGACCGATAAAATCCAAATCAATTTGGCCACTTTTTGAAACTGGAATGTAATGAATGACCGCGCCTAAAGTTTCTAAATATTGCGCGGTCTTGATGACGCTGGGATGTTCGATCGAACTGATCAGCATTTCGGGTTTATCTTTACCAACTAATTCCCAAATTGATTTTAATACCGAATTATTTCCTTCAGTTGCTCCGGAGTTGAAAATAATTTCTAAAGATGAACACTGCAGAAAATCCGCAATCTTTTGTCGGGTTTCGCGAAGCCAAGTTTTGGGCGCCCGGCTGTCCTGGTGAATCGAAGAAGGGTTTCCTGAAAGCTCGATCAGCTCCGCCCACCTATTTTTTAAAGCGGGCGCGTGCGGCGTCGTTGCGTTGTGATCGAGGTAAACCCGGGCTGGTCTGTTTTGCATGGACTGACATGTACACGAAATTGAAA
>CAXSEH010000199.1:0-4849 GCA_964236345.1 uncultured Bdellovibrionales bacterium | reverse complement strand
AGTGGACGCTGTCTAATGGAAACGTAATCAGCCGGTATGATTCAGCCTCGGCATTCGGAATTTGGTGGGTCTCGGTCAGCGTGCGGTAAGAGGAATCGGTTCCCTCTTTAATATTTTCAACGTCTTTACGATAGGGGAATTTGTAGTCGCCAAACTCTCCGCTGCGAATTAAAACTTCTCCAGAAACGTGGCGGACTTGAATAAGCGCGGTTCCGGACGGAAAAGGGAATATTTTTCCTTCGTCTACCTTTAACGGCGGGAAACGTAAATCATTTTTGGCGCCAATGTCAATGTTGCGCGAAACATCGATGGCGTAATTGTAAAGTGAAATGTCAAAGTCATTTAAAAGCGAGTCGTTGAGAGAAAAATAAATAAGCGCTGAAAAAAAAGTTGTGGTCGTACCAAAAATGACCACGAATAAAACGGTCAGACGGGTTCGTAAACTAAGTTTCTTTAAGAACGTAACCAACGCCGACCACCGTTTGAATAAGTTTTTTATTAAAAGGAGCATCGACTTTTTTCCGAAGTAAATTAACGTAGACGTCGATGACGTTGCTTTCCGAATCGAAATGGATGTCCCAAACATGTTCGGCAATCGAAACGCGGCCTAACGGACGTTCGGGATTTCTTAAAAAATACTCAAGCAGTGAGAATTCTTTGGCGGTCAGTACGATTTCTTGATTTTGCCGAGTCACTTTTCGGTGCACTAAATCCATTTCAATCTCGGAATATTTCAGGATAGAGTGAACGCCCGTTTTAGAATTGTTTCGCCGAAGCAACGCGCGGACGCGGGCCAGAAGTTCTTCAAACGAAAATGGTTTTGTCAGGTAATCATCGGCTCCCGCATCAAGGCCGTGAACTTTATCTTTCGTCGTGGATAGGGCAGTCAGCATAATGATCGGACCCGCAAAACCGTCGCGCCGAATGTGGCGGGCGGTGTCCAGTCCGCTTTGGTCTGGTAACATGACGTCTAAGATCACGAGATCGTATTCAGAACTGGCGATGTAGGATTCGGCGGCGGAACCGCTTTCCGCAATATCGACCGAGTAGCCGACTTCGTTTAAACCTTTTTTTACAAACTGTGATGTCTTTGGTTGGTCTTCGACAACTAGTATTCTCATTGGGGTCTCGCGGGTGATCGGTGTGCATTTCTCACTGTTGATAAGGTTGCCTTAAGACCGGGGTTCATGCAATAAATGTTCATGGAACAAATAAGACTCACCCAAACGGTCCAAAAAGGCGGCTGCGCGGCAAAAGTTGCGGCCAGTGAACTTCGCGAAATCTTAGCGCGGGTGAAATTTGCGAAAATGCAAGCCAACGTCATGGTAGACGGGGCGTTAATGGACGACGCCGCGATTATTCGCATCAGTTCTGAGTTGGCCCTCGTTCAGACGCTGGATTTTTTTACTCCCATTGTGGATACGCCGTATTTGTTTGGCCAAATTGCCGCCGCGAATTCGCTGAGCGATGTTTATGCGATGGGTGGGAAGCCGCAGACGGCGATGGCAATTTTGGCTTTTCCAATTACGCAGTTTTCGCAAAGTTTGATCGCCGAAGTGCTGCAAGGAGCTAGCGATAAAATCGGCGAAGCCGAAGCTAGTTTTGTAGGCGGGCACTCGATTGATGATGACACTTTAAAATTCGGTTTATCCGTCACCGGAACCGTGCATCCCGATCAAGTTTGGCAAAATTCAAAAGCAAAAAGCGGTGACGTTTTAATTTTAACGAAAGCTCTGGGGACCGGCACCGCCACGGCCGCTTTGAAACGCTCGGAAGTCACCGAAAAAGATATCGCCGAAGAATTAGCATCGATGGCGGCGCTGAATGATTTCGCAAAAAATTTAAACGCTGATCAACTGGGCGCCATCCACGCCGCGACCGATATCACGGGGTTTGGACTTGCGGGACACGCCGTGCAAATGGCCCGTGCTAGTCAGAAAACTTTGCGGTTTCGATTTGCGAAAATTCCACGTTTCGAACGGGCCCTCCACTTTTTAGAAAAAGGATTTTTAACGAAGGCCCACGGAAGTAATAAGAATTACGTTTCGAAAGAAATTTCTTTTAGCGGCTTAAGCGAAATCGAACAGCAACTGATTTATGATCCACAAACAAGCGGCGGACTTTTACTTTCGGTCAGTCCTACCGAAGCGCCCCGAATTTTGCTGGCCCTTCAAAAAAATAACGCGCGCGCCGAAATCGTGGGCGAGGTTGTTACGGATATGAGCTCACCTTCGGTTGCCGGGGTCGAAGTCGTAAAATGACGAATGCGAAGCTTCCGAGTCTGGAACTTTTGAGTCTGGACATAGAAAATTTTAAATCGCACCTTCTGCAGCGTAAGCCGATCATCGATGTTCGTGCGCCCGTTGAATTTAAGAGTGGATCGATTCCGGGTTCGGTCAATCTCCCGATCTTAGATGACGAGGAACGGGCGCTGATCGGAACTTGCTTTAAGGTGCGTGGACAAGACGCGGCTATCGCACTGGGTTACCAAATCGTTTCTGGCGAAAACAAATTGGCAAAACAAAAGAAGTGGGCCGATTTTATACAGGCAAATCCCAATACAATTGTAACTTGTTATCGCGGCGGGCAGCGCAGTCAAATTTCCCAAAAATTTTTGCTCGAAATGGGGATTGAAGTTTCGCGAATTGAAAAAGGCTACAAACAGATTCGGCAATTTTTTTTAGATACTTTAGACGACTACGCCACCCATCAGAAAATGATTTTACTAACCGGTCTGACCGGAAGTGCTAAAACCAAACTACTCTCTCAGGCGCAAGGTATTTATCCCACTATTGACCTTGAAGATTTGGCCAAACATCGCGGGTCGGCTTTTGGTCACATGCCCGAACCCCAGCCGGCGCAGGCCGATTTCGAGAATCGTTTAGCGGCCGAAGTCTTGCGCATAAAGGAAACAAAAGATTTGCGGCCCTATTTGTTCGAAGATGAAAGCCGTCTCATCGGGCGCGTGCACTTACCGGAATCTTTTTTTGAAAATTTGCGTCGGTCACCGGTGATCGTCGTGCAAAGGTCTTTAGAAGAAAGAATCGATCATATCTTTCAAGATTACATCGTAGAGGCACGGCCATCTGAAAAACTATTTGCGGGATATGAATACGCGATGGCCAAAATTGAAAAAAGATTAGGTGGACTTAAAGCGAAGGAAATTATGACTGATCTACAAAGGTCAAAGATTGATTTTTTGGAAAAAGGCGAAGTCATATCCAACCGGGTGTGGATCGAAAAACTTTTAGTTTTTTATTACGATCGCCTGTACACCTCATCTTTTGAAAAACGCGCACCGAAGATTTTATTTCAAGGCAATCACTCAGAGGTACTTGATTTTCTGCGTTCGCTTAATAAGCCCCGGGCCGAATAAGATCAAGACCGCCGCTGCCGTTAAAGCAAACGAAATCCACGCTTCGAGCTGCAAAGCCTCTTTAAATAGAAAGTACGCCATGATCGCGGCAAAAATGGGCTCCAAAAGCTTTCCGCAACTAAGCACCGTTATGTTCATGAAATTGACCAAATAGGTTAAGCTTAAGTGACCCAATAAAGTGGGAAGCAGAATAAGCCCCGCGACCGCGATCCAAGAAATATCGTCGTAGCCCACGAAATTGTTTTGAGTTCCCAAGGCCACGAAGCCAAAGCAAATCGCGCAAACCGCGTACTGAAAAAAGGAAAAGACTACATTGTCGTAATGTCGTCGGGCGCGCTTTCCACTCAGCATATAGGCGGCGTAAAAGAAGGCCGACAGAATTGCCGAAAAATCCCCAAGAAGACCTTGCGGAGCAAATTCGATTTGTTTGTGCATCAGCACGTAAATCGCACCCAGGGCTAACAGATAAGAAACCACCACACGAAAGGTGATTTTCTCGTTAAAAAACAGGGCCGCCCCCAGCGAAGCCCACACCGGATTCGACGCAAATAAGATCATCGTATTCGAAATTGTGGTGTTTTTAGCGGCAAATTTATAAGTCGCTAGATGCAAAAAGAAAAAAAAGCCCGATAAGAAGACCCATCTTAAATTCGGCTCGGTGATCCGAGGCCATTTTACTTTTCGAAAAAGCATCCAAATAAGTAAAACTACCGCGGCCAAGCCCAGTCGCCAAAATCCTAAAATTTCAACGGGCATGTGATTTAACTTCGCCCAATTTGCGGAAGTCGAAAGTGAAACTAGCGCTAAAAAATAAAGCAGTGTGTGCAGCATGTTATGTGTTTGAAAACTCTAGGAATTCGATCATGATTTAGCATTGAAGACAACATTTTTAGTTCATATTGAAAGGAACAAAAGAAAATGAAAAATATTTTAGTACTTGCGGCGGTAGGTCTAACGATGACTTTAACTGCGTGTAACAAACCCGATCTTAAATCTGACAAAGGCCAAGCGTCGTACGCAATTGGTCAACAAATCGGACAAAACTTAAAAACTCAGAACATCGATTTCGACGCGAACACTTTAGTGGCTTCGATGAAAGATGCCGGCGAAGGTAAATCGCAAATGACGAAGGAAGAAATTCAAAAAGCGATGATGAAGCTTCAAGAAGGTGCGATGAAGAAGCAGCAAGAAGAAGGCGAAGCAAACAAAAAGAAATCGGCTGATTACTTAGAAAAAAATAAAACGGCCGAAGGTGTAAAGACGACGGCTTCTGGTCTACAGTACATCGTCGAAAAAGAGGGTACTGGACCCATTCCTAAAAAAGAAGACAACGTAAAATGTCATTACACCGGAACGTTGATCGATGGATCTAAGTTTGATTCTTCAGTTGACCGTGGTCAGCCCGCAGAATTTCCAGTGGGCGGCGTGATTCCAGGTTGGACGGAAGCTTTGACCATGATGAAGGTTGGTTCT
>CAXSEH010000198.1:0-4854 GCA_964236345.1 uncultured Bdellovibrionales bacterium | reverse complement strand
CTAGTACCCGACTAAAGTATCAGCGAAATTCGGCCGATAAGTTAGGGTATGAAAACATTAAAAACGATTTTAGTATTAGGTGCTTTTTCGGTGGTTTCTTCGTGCGCAAATCCATTCGATCTAAAAGCCATCCAAAAAGAAGCAGAGTCGCTAAATCCATTCTCATTAAAAGCTGCAGCTAATATCGTATCGGTAGGAAGTGCTCTCGTGGTTACGGCAGGCGGTTACAAGGTCACAAATTCAATCGGCGTGCTTTCAACCTTACCTAAGGTTACAACGGCGGGTGGCTACGGCGTTTCGTCATCACTGAACTCCGACTAATAAAAAATCCCGTGCTCAGTAAAATCAAAATCACGCAAATCATTTGCGACACGGACAGTCGGCCTAACAAGGGCCATTCGTAAAATGCACCTCGAAAATCATCGCGGTAGTACTCAACCATCAATCGCAAAAAACTATGAAGCATGACCCATTTAACAAAAACCGAGCCTTTTAGGTCTGGTCGCCGCATTTTTTCTAAGCGTTTTTCAAAAAAGCGAAGGTAAGAAAAGATAAGTAATTCTCCGATTATCAAATAAAGGACGGTCGGATGTCTTTGTTCAATGGCCCAGGGTAAATCACACTTACTTCCGTAACAACAACCGGCAAAGAAGCAACCCAGTCGCCCGAAAGCGTGGGATAAGGAAAGCAGTGGAGCAAAAAAATCGGCCATCGCTAAGAAATCAATTTTTTTCATTTTGCAGTAAGCGTAGACGCTGACCGCACTCAAAATAAACCCACCAAAAAAAACGTATCCACCTTGCCAGAAGTAAAGGACTTGAAGCGGATATTTTTGGTAATAGGGCCACTCTTCGTAAAAAACATGCATTAGGCGACCACCGATAAAACCTGTGACCATTAAAATAATGGCTATGTCAAAAGCGGCTTGCCGATTCATATCGCGAGCTTCCGCGCGATGCGAAAGGTAGATAACCAAAAAGCTAAGGCTTAAACTGATAACCACAAAAAACGTTGGAATTGAAATGCCACCAAAAGTTATTAACGGCATCATACGGACGTCGTTACCGAAGCAACCGATTTCTTCTCGGTCAACATGTGAATCATTAGAAAGATAACTCCGCCTACGATTGCCATATCGGCGATGTTGAAGGCGGGCCATGAATACTTGTCATAATGAAAATCTAGAAAATCAATAACGTATTTAAATTGTAACCGATCCAAATAATTTCCAATAGCTCCAGAAAAAATCGAAGATAAGCACAAAATCTGGTACGTATCTTTATCATCTACTCCTTTTAGGATATACAAAATGATCAAGCAGGCAAAGGGGGGCATCAGCAAGAAAAAGACTTCGCGAAATAACGCAGGGGTTTGCGACATGAATCCAAACGCCGCGCCAAAATTTCTAACATACGTAATATGAAAAAAACTTTCAATGACGGGAAACGATTCGTGCAATTGAAATTGAGTGTGAACGTAAATTTTGGCCATCTGGTCTACGGCCACCAGAAAGCTACAAAGACAAATCAATAATAGATATTTACGTCGAACAAAATTCACGTCAGTGCCTCGACGCACTTCGGACAAACGCCCTTAGTTGATTCTGCTTTCGAGATTTCGGTTGAATAAACCCAGCATCGTACGCACTTTTCACCTTCAGCCTTTTTGGTATCAACTACGTAACCACCTTTACTCAAAGAAAAATTAGAAACGATTAGGATTTCTCTTAAATCTTTGACTAGATTTAATGCCTCAAAAACTTCGCCATCAGCTTTTATCGCAACGGCCGCCTCTAAACTAGAGCCAATCGTTTTTGTTGCACGCATTTCTTCAAGCTTCTTCTGGACATCGCTACGAACCGTTAAAACTTTTTCAAACAAGGTCGAAAGTTCGGGTCGTGACCAGTCAGTCGCAGCTACTGGAAAGTCTTCTAAGAAAACCGAATCAAATTGTTTACCTTTAAAATAAGTATAAGTCTCTTCCGCTAAGAAAGTTAAGACCGGCGCCATCATGCGAATTAAGGCCGACGTCGTATGATAAAGCACCGTTTGAGAACTGCGGCGCGGAAGGCCATTTTGTTTCCAAGTATAAAGTCGATCTTTTAAAATATCCATATAGGTGGCTGATAGGGTCACGTTAAAAAAGTTATTGAGTAGATGGTACACTTTGTAGAATTCGTACTTGTCATAGGCTGCGGTCACGTTCGTGATCAAATTGCACAACTCGTTCATCATCCATTGATCGATCTGGGTCATCTGGCTCGTTTTAACTTCGTCCGTTTCGAAATTGAAGTCAGATGTCGAACCTAACAAAAATCTCATCGTATTGCGAATTTTACGGTACGTCTCGGTCACGCGGGTTAATTCTTCCTTCCCGCAACCGATATCGTTTCCGTAATCTCCGTAGGCCGCCCACAGGCGCACGATTTCAGAACCGCTTTTTGAAGAAACTTCATTCGGGTCAATCACGTTGCCTAAAGATTTACTCATCTTGCGACCCTGAGAATCATTAACAAAACCGTGCGTAATTAAAGCTTTGAACGGCGGTTTTTCGGTCGTGGCCATTGATGACAACATCGAAGTATTAAACCAACCTCGATGCTGATCGGACCCTTCTAAATATATATCTGCCTGGGCATTTTTATAACCAAGATTGGCATCTTTCGAATGAACGGCCGCATGGCAAACTCCCGAGTCGAACCAGACATCCAAAATATCGCGGCCGATTTTAAAACCCTGAGTTCCAAATTCTGGTTTCGCACCTTCAGGTTTCTTCCAATTCTTTCCCGCCAACGAGTTCGCATCTGCTTTGTAATACGCTTCGATACCGCCTTCGGCCACGATATCCGCGGCCCTCATCATGATATCGTAATCGGCAAGTGGCTCACCCGTAGCGATACAAACTAAAACTGGAATCGGAACTCCCCAAATTCTTTGTCGAGACAAGCACCAATCCGGACGGTTTTGAATCATCGCCTGAAATCGAGCGCGACCCCAGTCTGGAAAAAATTGAACTTCGTCCAAAGCCTTTAAGGTTTTTTGACGAATCTGCGATGGCTCTTGATCGATTCCGATAAACCATTGGGCGGTCGTTCGAAAAATCAGCGGAGTTTTTGATCGCCAGCAGTGTGGATAGCTATGAACAAACTCAGAAAATTTAATCAGGTGACCCGAAGCGCGTAATTTTTCAACGATCAACGGATTGGCTTTGAAAATGTTCGTGCCTTTCATTTCCATAAAGTCTTCATTGTAAAGTCCGGCATCATCAACCGGATTTAAAGCGGGCAGGCCATACTTCATGCCGACGCGGAAATCGTCAGCACCGTGCCCGGGTGCCGTATGCACAATTCCGGTACCGGCTTCGGCAGTTACGTGGTCGGCTAAAATAATTAATGAATCACGGTCGATAAATGGATGACGGGCTTTTCCCAGATCAAGATCTGCACCTTTAACAACTTTTTCTTCCACGAGATTTAACTCAGTCTCTTTTGAAAAAACATCTTTCAGAGATTTTGCGATAACCAAATGTTCTCCGTCAACTTTGTAAACGCCGTACTCAAATTCAGCGTTTAAGGCAATCGCGACGTTGGCGGGTAAAGTCCATGGAGTCGTCGTCCAGATAACGAATGAAGTTTTGCCCTTAGGCGAGCCCAATTTTTTTAAGGTGCCCTCATCAGTGACGTTGAACTTAACGTAGATTGAAGGAGACTTGTGGTCGTGGTATTCAACTTCTGCATCCGCAAGCGCGGTTTTCAGCGTCCAGTTCCAATAAACGGGTTTCACTCCTTGATAGATGACACCACGTTTGTAAGCTTTCGCAAATTCGCGAACTTCGGCGGCTTCATATTCTTTGGACATCGTTAAGTACGGGTGGGGCCAGTCTGCTAACACGCCCAATCGCTTAAACTGTGCGCGTTGGTGATTAATCCACTTTGATGCCTCCGCCCGGCAAAGCGCTAATATTTCTTGATCCGTTTTGACCAATTTTTTTTCTGCTAAATCTTTCATGACTTTGTGCTCAATCGGAAGACCGTGGCAATCCCAACCCGGAATGAACGGGGCGTGAAAGCCCTTCATCGATTTATATTTGATAATAAAATCTTTTAAAGATTTATTTAGGGCATGACCAATATGTATCGACCCGTTCGCGTAAGGTGGTCCATCGGGCAAAGTAAAACCGGTACCATTTTTATTTTTTTCTAAGATGCGTTCGTAAATATTTTGAGCTCCCCACTTTGCAATAATTTTTGGCTCGTTGATGGGTAGATCGCCCTTCATCGGAAAATCAGTTTGCGGCAAGCGGATCGTGCTTTTATAGTCGGGCGTTGGGGCTTCGGACACGGAATGACTCCTTCAAAATATGAAGGTTCAGGTTAGCAAAAAGTTATAGCGTTGGGCAGTGCTTTAAGGCAAAGGGCGGGGACGCACCATTAGATTTTCTTAAATTGCTTATAACCAAGGGCAATAAGCGCCCGCAGGGCTTCGGTATCAGAACTTAGATTCAAGGTGTTTCGAACGTCGGCGATTGCGTTGAGAGAAGCTACGTCTAAACCCGACTGCATTCCACTTGCATTTGCAGTTGCCGTCGCCTGGAAAGAGGCCCCTGCGCCCAGACCCGGGCCGTGTTGAGGGGGCAGGGGCGCCGACGTCGCCGCGTTTGCTTGCGGGGCCGTTTGCAGGTCGCCCATTAAGTTCGCCAAAGACTTCAATTCTTGTTTGAAATTTTGAATGCTAGGGGTGTCGAGTGAAGCCTCACCATTTCGTTGCGCCTTCAAATAAAGGCTGATCAACATATCTTGTGTTGATGCCATTTCTTTGATCGAAGAATTCTGATTCAGAAGCCAAGCGTAGGCTT
>CAXSEH010000197.1:0-5014 GCA_964236345.1 uncultured Bdellovibrionales bacterium | reverse complement strand
ATCGATATTCGCCAAATCTACTCGGCGAATTCTTCAAAGGCCTCGTAGGGCTTTATTCGGCCACCGTCAAAACTTTAGAAAAACAAATTGCACAAATAACCCCACCAGTACGGGTGAGAAATCTTTTTTAATTTTCAAATTGTCTTTTCAAACATGATGAAGTGCAAATCCTTAATCTTTGGAACACCAAACTTTTCTTCGCCGTAAGGAAACTCTTCGCGGTTTCCATTTCTTTTGTAACCCCGCCGTTCGTACCAACTCATAAGCTCGGTGCGGGGATTCAAAACGCCCAAAGTGATTTTCTGAGCGCCCAAATTCTTAACGAAGGTTTCAACTTCGTCCATCATCCATTTACCCAATCCCTGATTTTGTAGGGATGGCTTGATGGTTAGCATTCCTAAGTAAAATTCGGATTCTACGCCTTCAACTTTTTCTAACAGAACGGTGCCAATAATTTCGGGTTGCCCATCTGCTCGTAGAACCAAAAGGGTTTTGTTTGGGTCTTTAAGATCTTCGTTTAAGGTTTCAAGATCGGTGCGTTGTCCGTCGAGGTACAGGGCTTCGGTCGTCCAACCCTGTTGGGAAGCATCGCCCCGGTATGAAGAGTTAACAAGCCCTACAACTTCAGCGTACTCATCGCGCGAAATTTTTTTAAAATAAATATTATTTTTCAATTCCGTAAACCGTTAAACGAAAAGTTAAAGCCGCGCCAGGCTTGATCAGTCCGTCACCGGCACCCTTATCACCGTAGGCCACACTTGAAGGACACGTGATCTTGTAAAACGAACCAACCGGAATTTGGGGTATTGCAATTTGCCAACACTTGATTAATTTTTCTAATGGAAAGACGGCCACTTCATCGCCGGTAATACTTTCGTCGACGACCGTCCCCGTTCGATCCACTAAATGATAGGCCACTTTAACGGTGTCGGTTACTTTTGCAAATTGTTGAGTATCGCTTTCAAAGATCGGTCGCACCACGATCCCCTGTTCAATGATACGCGCGCCCGCTTCACTTGCCATCGCATCTAAATACAGTGCGGACAACTTCTTTTCTTCTGCCAAATCACTTTCCGGTGACGCGAACGCGGCGGTGAAAAAACTATTTAGGACCAAAACTAAAATAAGCTTCATAAACTCTCCTTGAATACAGATAAAACTATTCTGTTATGCAAATGAGTCAATAAAAAAGCCAAGGTTTTTAGGCCTTGGCTTTTCGTTAAACTAGAAATTTTAAAGACGTTTATCGCAATAAGCTTACGGTGCTAACTGCAGTCTTCGTTAGACTTGATCCCGCGCGCTTGTACGTAACCGTAACTCGCAGCTGGGCACCGCCAAGGCATTGCCCGCCGGTGATTCCACCCAACATGCAATTTTGACGAGTGAAAGTATAGACCGTCATTTCAGGTTTTACCGCTTGAAAAGTGGCTCCGTTGATCGTGTTACCAGCTTTTATAAATTTTGTCAGGTCCGCCGATTTAGCCATCAGCATCGCATCCATGGCTTCGACTCCAGAATCTTCGATATTTTGAACCGGTCCGGGTTCAACACGGGGACGTGGAACATCGGCTAAGGCCGAAACCGTCGCTAAAGTTAAAATCATCGTCGTTAAAATTTTCATGAGTTCTCCTCTTGTTAAGTTTTTTTAAACACTTGTGCTTACTTTACCAAGCAAAACTGCGACCTTAACCTTTTCGTCCAAAAGAACAGTGCCGACCGATAAGTGACCAAAACTTTTACAGCTGCCCTGAATGGTCATCTTTAGCAGTTGCGACCCACGGTATCTGCCGCTAGTCTGGAATTTATGAATATATTTTTCGTTTTTTTTATGAGTTTATACGTATCAATCACGCTTGCCGCACCCGAACGAACCCTGCGTTTGGCGATCGTCCAAGAATGGTCTTCATTTAACCCCGTGACGTCGCAACTGGCCTCGAACGAAGCCTTGCTGCCATTTATGATTCGAAAAATGACGAAACGCTTGGTGAACGGAAAAGTTCTGCCTGACGTGGCTGAAAGTGTTCCTCCTCTAAAAAATAAAAGTGCCACCTGGAAAATTAAAAAGAATGCGAAATGGGCGGACGGCCACGAAATTTCTTGCGAAGACTGGCAGCTTGGTTGGAAGGCCGGAATGAGTCCCAACGTTTCGGTCGAAACTAGATCAACGTATTCTAAAATTACCCAAATTAAATGGTCTGTCGAAACACCGCAAATTTGCCAAGTCGATTATGACCATGCCGACTGGTCTTACGATCGCGATCTTCCGCCGTTTTTACCGGCCCATATAGAAAAAACCATTTTCGAAAGCAATAATAAAACTTCGGAAGGTTATGATCGAAATTCTTCCTACGTTACGTTTCCAAATTTAGCAGGTCTTTATAATGGCCCTTACACAATCAGTGAATTTAAATTAGGTAGCCATATCATTTACACTCGAAATAAATATTTTTTCGGAACGAAGCCTGATTACGACAAAGTAATCGTCACGCACGTTCCCGACACCGGCGCGCTTAAAGCTAACTTAAGTAGTAAACAGGTTGACGGAATTTCGGCTGTGGGATTTCCTTCAGATACGGCGATCACGATGGATGATGAATTCCAGCAAGATAAAAATAGCCTTTTTAAGGTTCATTTTCAAAATTCCTCCATTTTCCAAGGCGTCTTTCTGAATCTAGATAAGGACCTGCTTAAAGATAAGAAAATTCGTGAAGCGCTTAGCCGCGCGATCGATAAGGAAGCCTTGGTGAAAGCATTTTACCAAAATAAATTAAAAGCCGCCGAAGGGATTCTTCCGCCACAACACCCGGCTTTCCGTAAAAAAACGGTGCTGCATTCAAAAAAGATGGCAAAAAGTATTCTTGATAATGCTGGTTGGAAGTTAAATGCAGAAGGGGTTCGTGAAAAAGAGGGTAAGAAGTTATCATTCTTGTTTAAAACATCCGCGGGAATTAAAGTTTTAGAAAATATTCAGGTTTTTATTTGTGACCAGTTCAAAGATATCGGAGTTCAGTGCCAAATCAAAAACGAGCCGCCACGCATCCTGCTGGGATCAAGTGTACCGCATGGTGAATTTGACTTAGTCATGTTCGGCCAACCAATTCCACCTGACACCAGCCTCATCTCTTATTTTTCATCAACCGAAATTCCAACCAATGCCAATAGTTGGGCCGGTGGAAATTCAATGCGTATCCGATCGATCGAGTTGGATTTATTGTTAAAGCAGTTTGATGCCGAGTTCAGTCCCGAAAAAAGAAATAAGATCGCGCAAAAAATTGAAGAATTCTTTATTGAAGATTTCACCTTCATCCCGCTCTACCATCGCCGTGAAGCCATCGTTATGCTGAAAAATATCGACGGCATCACCGACGCCTTTGATGGAACTTCTTTTTATGATCCCGAAAACTGGAAAGTGAAATAAATTCTGGTCCCTTAGGACATCAATAACTGCACCCAGGGTTTTTTATCTTCCGGGATCGCTTCCGGCGGCATGAATAAACCCGTCCTTAAACCACCGTCAAAGGCCAAACTATCTTTTTCAAGTCCCGGGTTTTTAAGGCATGTCTTTAAAATTGAAAACGCCTTTGCGTTATTTTTTTTCATTACCCTTATAACCTCTTCGACGGTTACGTGTGGAATATTGTCATCCCAACAATCATAGTCGGTCACGAAGCAGCATGGTAAATAGGGAAGCCCCGCCTCGCGCGCCAGCGCGTATTCTGGAAAGTTCGACATGCCGATTATGTCGGCTTGCATTTGTCTGAAGGTGTTCGATTCAGCTTTCGTTGAAAAGTAAGGGCCTTCAATGCAGACGTAAGTTTGCCCGAAGTGGGTTTTGAATTCGACCCCGCCGATCAGGTCGCGTAAACGGCCGGCCATGATTTCACAAATTGGTTTTGCCAAAGAAACGTGGCCGATAAGTCCTTCGCCTAAGAAAGTGTGCTCGCGTAAAGATTTCGTACGATCAATGTATTGATATGGAACGACCAAATCTCCGGGCGCAAATTCTTTTCGCAAAGACCCCACGGCGCTGAAGGATATGATGGCGGTTGCGCCATTTTTCTTAAGGGCAAAAATATTTGCGCGGTAATTTATTTCGCTAGGGAGATGTTCGTGGTGATCACCATGTCGCGAAATAAATAAAAATTCAACGCCATCGACGCGTACTTTTTTAAATCCACTTGCGGCCAACCCGAACGGCGTTTCACGATCAAGCAAAGAAATCGTTTCAAATTCTTCAAATTTTTCAAATCCTGATCCGCCGATGATGCCTAGCATGATTTAAGTACTCCTTCGTCGATATCTTTTTTGGTATAACAACCTCGGTCCAAGATCCAAGCCGTAACAAGTGAAGCCGGAGTCACATCAAATGAAGGGTTATAAACTTCAACGCCTTCGGGGGCCCACTTCACATCTCCGAAATGCCCCTTCACGCCTCGAACCTCGTCGCCATGGCGCTGCTCGATCGGAATTTCGCTTCCCGATGCACAATTAACATCGACCGTCGTGTAGGGTGCGGCAACGTAAAATGGAATGTGATGAAAATGGCAATTGACTGCGACACCGTAGGTTCCAATTTTATTAGCAAAGTCGCCGTTCACCGCGATGCGGTCAGACCCTACAATCGCCTTTGTTATTTTTTTAAGGCTCATTAAGTGCGCGGCCATGTTGTCGGTAATTAAGGTACATGGAATATTTAATTTTTTAAACTCCCACGCAGTTAACCTTCCGCCCTGAAGTAAGGGCCGGGTTTCATCGATGTAGACGTGAATCTTTTTCCCCTGTTCGTGCGCTTTGCGAATAACTCCCATGGCGGTTCCGACCCCGGCGGTGGCCAGGCCTCCGGTGTTACAGTGGGTTAAGATCTGGTCGCCATCTTCAATAAGCGCGGCCCCATTCTTTGCGATTTGCTCACATAATTGAACGTCTTCATTAAAAATTTGCATCGCCAAAGCGCAGAGGGATTCCGCAGAGTGATCAACCTGAATTTGCTTCGTCATGCGATCTACGCAGATCA
>CAXSEH010000196.1:0-5082 GCA_964236345.1 uncultured Bdellovibrionales bacterium | reverse complement strand
TTTAATTTACGAGCAAGACGAGGGTGGATTAGGTTATCGCGGATTTATCTTACCACCTTGGGCTAAGTTAGCGCAGCGTCGCATGCAAAAGCAATCCGTCTATGACCCCGTGAAGAAATCTGAAACCGAATTTATCGTTTTTGGTCCTTATCAAAAAAACTTTCATTCGATCGTGGTTTCAACGGGGGCGGAATGGCTTTCGCAAACGGGCATCAACGAACTAAATTACGAATATTATCATATTCGTTTTCATACTAACCTAATGCCCTATTCATGGATTACAAACAGACCTGCCGAAAAAAATGAACTTCCTTGCCTAGAACTGTGGGACTGCCGACCGGATGCTAGAAGCAAATCAAGTGAAAAAAGTTGGTCTTCACTTACTTTAACTTTGGATCGAAAGCTGCTGAATTTTTATGTCGACTCATTAACGACTGAACCAGGTCAGCCAATGGTGGCCTGTTATGATCTAGTCAACTTAAGCCCGTCCGGAAAACTTTTGCGTTGCACCGGCGACGGAGCGTACACAAGCAAATCTCTTGGCCTGTCATTTGATAAAAATTTCGTCGGTTTCGATGAAGAAGGACGGCTGCAGTTTGCGCATGACCTGAAGAATTCGACGCTCATGTTTAAGAGTAAAAAAATACCTATCATCAATGTAAATTTACGTGCTGATGCAAGCGTAAGAACCTTTAGTGTCAGCGAGCCCGTAAAGGTTAAGTGGGAAAATGAAACGGTAGAAATTCCTAAAGGCCTCATCAATTTAAATCAGGCCGGAGAAATAATCGGCTTTTTGGCGCTTGATAATGCAATCATTCAAATTAAAGTTGGACGTGCAATTCTTAAAGTGCGAAGTGCCTACCTTGCCGATGAATATCCTTACGGGATGCCGCAAGATTCTTTTCCTCTTAACACTCTAATAGTGTCGCTACGGGAAGAGGCCTGGCTGCAAGACGAAAAAAATGTAAAACATCTTTACGTCCCCGGTATGTCGCTTTTTATAAACAAAAAAGGTTTCGTTGTCGAATGTAAGTCGCGGGCCGGTAATCGCTGCACCGACGGAAAGTAGGGTCATCGTCCAGAGGTCATTGATGGTGCTTCGTGGTTGTAAAGTAACTCGACACCCTTGCAATTGTTTCAGGCTCACCAAATCTTGACACCCAAACCTTCTGAAATCGTGTATAACACAACAAACGACAAAGAACGGGAGCCTTTGCCCCGAAGGGATCAATCATGAAAACTATTTTAATTTCTATTTTATTAATTTCCGGATCAGCTTTTGCGGGCATCAATTACCAGTGCGTTTCGGACAAAATGCAAGCGATAAACAGTGACATCTATTATAACCTGTCACCCAACGAAATCGACTTGATGGCTCAAAATACTGAGGCGTTGGGACACACTGAGATGATCAAGGCTATTAATTCATGCGCCGTTTGCGATGGCAATTTTGAAGCGCAGTTTATTGCAAACTACTCGGACATCAAAATCTCAAAGGCTAAAAACGGAATGGGCGAAGAAACAAGTTTTATGCTTAAAGGTTTTCGTTTTTATCAGGTAAACCAATTATGTCCACTGGATATAGCCCAAGCCGAAACGGCGATCATTTCCGTAATGGGGGCACTTCAGGTTCATGAGGGCGCCGAAGTTTCTGGAGTCCTGGTCTACAAATCTCAAACTAATAAGTACGTCATCGAATAACGATGTCAATTGGATCTAGTAAAGCGAGAATTCGCGAATAAGGCATCCGCGAATTCTCTACAACATCGAACCATCTATTTTTAGTACCGGAAGTTCTTTAAAGATTTATCTTCTACGAAGAAGTTCATCTTCAAGTTTAACTATCTTATTATAAAGTCCAAAAATTAAAATAGTTGGCACCCAAAGGCCCACAAAATTTCCTAGATTTTTTTTGTTCGATGCCGTTAATGCCGCAGAACCAAAGATTGCCGCAACCGCCGCGCCCATGAAGGCAAGGTTCGGGATTTTTTTAGTCTGCTCTTCAATAACTTCGTTGGGAACTTCAGTTTTATATTTGCGTGACATCTTTTTTTCTTGATCGGTGACTGTTTCCATTTTTTCCCTTTAATTTGTAGTTCGAATCTGAGTGACTCGAGTTATGTTTATTTTCGGCAGTTTCTTATTATTGGCGAGTGGTCTGACGAGCATTTTTTAAGGACTGATTCTTGTCGTCGGTGGCTTCCTCGAGATCTTCGAATTCGTCTCCTAAGTCAGATTGCATTTCCGAATCCATTCCCGTTGGCTCGTCCGCCGGTGTTTTCTTTTGAAGCCCTTTTTGATCGGCGTGATCCGGGGTTGTCGTTGAGGTTTTATTTTCCATAGGTCTCTCCAATTGTTCAGTATGTTTCAAAGTACGTTGTCGAAGCATTGCAACCCGTCGACCACCGCGCAAAGTCCGTTAAAACAAATTGAATCAGTAAAGGCGGGGCGTTGGGGCTTCTTACAGTGGATCCCTTCCATAGAGTGGGCCTTAATTCCCCCTTTGCTTTTAAAATGAGTCGTGCAGTTAAGCACGAAAGCTAAAATAGAATTGAAATTATGGCGGAAAAAATCTAATCAAGTTAGGTGCCCGTGTGCTGAGCATGGCGTCGAAATAAGGAATACGACCAATGAGCCTTGATGCAAAAAATGCGAATGAAGAAGTTCTGCTTATTCTCAACGACCCACAGTCGACGGTGGGTACGACCGAAATTTGGTGTCGTGCAAATAAAATAAAATATAAAATTGTATTCGCCGAAAATCTTTCGAAATCGCCAGAAGGCGGGCCGGTTAAAAATTTAATTCTGTTCGGCGGTGATATGCAGGTTTGGGAAACCGAAAAGTACCCTTGGCTCCAAAACGAAAAAAACTGGATCAAACAAACCTTAACTCGGGGTGGACGCGTGTTCGGAATTTGTTTAGGAGCGCAGCTTCTGATCGAACAGCTAGGAGGAGCGGTTGCGCCCATGCCCCAATGGGAAGTTGGTTGGTACCCGGTTAATCTGTTGGCCGCCGACAGCAACTTGACGCCACTTCACTGGCATCAGTCTTTATGCAAGGTGCCTGAAGATGTTACCGTGACCGCGCGGGACGATATTTCGGTTCAGGGTTTTATGACTTCTCCGCAAGTGCAAGGATACCAGTTTCACACCGAAATTGATGAAACCCGATTAGCGAAGGCCTTAAGTTCTTGGAAGCCAGATCTAAAAGGAAAAGTGCAAAGTGCCGAACAGATTTCTAGTTTAGCGTCGCGCTATACCGAGCCACTGCGGAAGTGGTATTTTACCCAGCTTGATTCGTGGTGGGCGAAGTATTAGTTGGGCGTCTTCCAGCTTTTCACGCTGGTTAATTTTAAATCAGTGACGGTTAAATTTTTGATTAATTTCTGCAGTTCGATCGCCACAAAGTGGCGATGGCAGTCGCTCGCTTCCGCTTCGTAACAAAGTAGGGCCGTTTTCTGTTTAGAAATATTCTCGCATAAAATTAGAATTTCGGCTTCGTGCTCGGGGATCACCTTATTAACGTAATCTTTAAACATTTTTTTGCGAGTAATTAAATGCAGTTTGGCTTTCTTTCTCCAAAGGGCCGGCACACCTAAACCAGGAAGGTGAATGTATGCAATTTTGCTTAAAGCTAAACCTTCCGCTAACCGCTTCTTAGAAAATCCCGGTTTACGGCTGAGCGGAGTCTTTCTTAAATCGGCGACTAACTTTATTTTATTTTTTTTTAACAAAAGCAACGAATTCTGCTTGGTCCAAACCTTCGTATCCAAGGGTCAAAACTTCGATATTAGTTTTTTTAGTTTTAGTCTTTTTTGAGCTCGGCATGCTGCCTCCTTTATTCTCCGAATTCGTCGATCGAAAAATTGCACGGGAAGCTTTCGGCCCCGGCATCTAATTCCTTCAGAAGCTGTAGGCTGCGTGGCTTACCCGTAGGGTCTGTTTGAATCGAGTAGATAACCACGTCACTGCCATCCGAATTGGGAGTCAGGAAAATCGTTTTACCATCGCCCAGAATTCTTAATGATCGTGGCTCGGCAAAGGGGATCGGAAATGGTTGGCCCGGACTATCAGGGTTAAGTTCACCTTTGGCATTCAGCGGGATGATGGCTAAACTTTCTTTTTGCATTTGCCTGATAGCCGCCACCGCTAATTTGTTTTTTGAACTCACTTGAATATCGGCCCCTCGGTCGCCGACTGGAAATGAACCCACTTCGCGGACCATTAGATTACCGCTAAAATCGGTGTCAAAACTTAAAATTTTAACGGTCCCTTCACCAGTCCCGTTAGGAACTTCGGTACTAATATACAGACGATCGAAAGCGGGATCAAAAACAACCGTGCGTGGGGCTGACACTTTATATTCACCGACCTCACTTAATTTACCGTCAACTAGGCGCAAGAACTTAACGGCATTTTCTCCTAGGTTAGCTAAATGAATAATACCTCGCTTAGAATCAAAACTTGACGAGTGAGTCTTGGCATCTGGCGTAAATAATTTTGTGTCCAACGTGGCCGAGTCCGCGCCCGTCAGACCCACGCTCGCGACGCTCACCTTGCTGGAAGAATAGTCCGCAATGACGGTTAAAAAATTTTCCGCTAGTCGAATCAGATTAAGATGAACGCCTTGCGAAAGGGAATGATTTGCTAATGGGGTCAAATCTCCGGTGACCGGGTCCTCTTAAAAACGGTGGCGCTGGGTTGATCGGCGTGGTTCGCAAACAACAAGTTAGAGGTCGCATCGTAACTGAGCCAGTGGACGTAACCGGGTGATGCCGTGTCGCCTTTGTCTTCAAGAACCGCCGTGTCGGGATTCCAAATAAAATGTCTGATACGTTTCTGACCGCCCAGGTAAAGATGTGAACGCTTTAATTTTTTAACTTCGGCTGAGGTTTGCGGCGCGGATGCACCATTGAGATTTTGCGATAAAAATCGCCCTTCGCAGTTTTGAAAGAGAATCGCCGTAAGGCAAATGATTAAAATAACGAGATATTTATTGCGCCGCAAATTTATTATTCCCCATAATCATTATGAAAGAAATAAAATAAAAAAGGTAGATTTTATGACACAATTTCTCACATGG
>CAXSEH010000195.1:0-5095 GCA_964236345.1 uncultured Bdellovibrionales bacterium | reverse complement strand
TGTTTGCATTCAAGCCCGCAAAAGCGCTTCCGTTATTACCTGCTGCTGACGTGAAGGCATAAAGCATTTCTGAAAACCCGTGTGGACCTTTATTCGCTAGACTCGAAAGTGATAGAGGTAACACACAAGATATCGCAGTTCCGATCAGAATTACGGCGCACGGACCTAGAATACCGAGAATGGCCCATTTCATTTCAAAGGCTTCAATTTTTTTACCTAAGTATTCTGGGCTCCTTCCGACCATGAGTCCGGACAGGAAGACAGTAAGCAAAACAAAAAGCAGCATTCCATAAAGGCCTGCGCCAACTCCACCGAAGATCACTTCGCCAAGCATGATGTTAAACATTGCAAGGCCTCCAGCAAGAGGCGAAAGACTTGAGTGCATTGCGTTCACCGACCCATTTGAAGCAACAGTTGTAGCGGTGGACCAAATAAGACTGTTCGTAACTCCTAGCCGGGTTTCTTTTCCTTCCATGATCGCTGACTGATTGAGTACCGGATTAACGGCGTACTCAGACGCAAGTGATCCCGCGAGAGTTGCAAACCAGACGCTAAACATGACGATAAAAATCGTCCAGCCTTGGCGGGATGAACCAACCATTTTTCCGTAGGTAAATGTTAATGCCGCTGGAACTAACAGTATGGCTAGCATTTGCAAGAAATTAGAAAGTGGCGTTGGGTTTTCAAATGGATGAGCAGAGTTCGCGTTGAAAAACCCGCCTCCATTTGTTCCCAACTGTTTGATTGCAATCTGGGAAGCCGCTGGACCTGAAGGAATAATTTGCTTCGCACCTTCCAGCGTTGTGACTTCTTGATAGCCAGAAAGATTTTGGATAACACCTTGGCCGACTAAAACAATGGCTAACAGTATCGAGAGCGGCAAAAGAACGTAAACTGTACTTCGCGTCAGGTCCGCCCAGAAATTTCCTAGTGTCGAAGAATTCTTTCGAACTATTCCTCTCGTAAGTGCAAGAAATACGGCAATCCCCGTAGCAGCACTAACGAAATTTTGAACTGTGAGGGCTACCATTTGAGTGAAAAACGACATCGTTGTTTCACCGGCGTAGCCCTGCCAGTTCGTATTAGTCATGAAGCTTACGGCTGTATTAAAGGCGGAGTGCCACGAAACGTTGGGCAAATTTTGAGGATTGAACGGCAGCGCCGCTTGCATCAGTTGCAAGAGAAAGACGACGACAAACCCTAGACAGTTAAACGTTAAAAGTGCTTTTGCGTAGTCACGCCAATTCATTTCTGCCGTTTGATCTACGCCAGCTACTTTGTAGCCAAGCTTTTCAAGCCAGCCAAATATTGGAGTAAGAAATGTCTTCTCACCTTCAAAGACACGAGCCATGAAAGTGCCTATGATCGGAGTGCAAGCTACGATTACCAGGCAGAAAATGACAATTTGGAGGACATCATTGAAAATCATTGAAGCCAGCCCTTCTAAAATTTCTCAGGGTTAAAAAGTGCGTAGGTTAGATAACCAAGCACGCAGACCCCAATGAAACCTGAAAAAACGAAATCCATATAGCCTCCGATAACTCTAAGGTACTGTATCCGGGCGTAAAAAAGATGTAAAAATCTCGATTCGGGATGGTACGCAAAGCGTTAGGCCGTCAAAGACGCAACAGTGGGCTCTGTTTTTTACAGATTTTTTACGGGCTACGGTGCGAATTTGTTTTTATCCAAATTGAAAGGAATTAAGATGAAAACCTCAAAACATTCGAGCATCTAAGCCCATTTTAAATGGGACCAAAGCGAATATGCACCAATTGACATAATTTTTTAACTGAGCGTAGGACTCATTTTCGATTTTGGTTCCCGTGGGCTTTATCTGAAAGCATCGCTTTGCTAGTCAGGGGTAAAAATCGACCTAAATCGAGCACCGCTTTTCACGACGGAGCCGTAGTACTATATTGATCTGCACAATGGAGGGTTATTAGTCAGAACCCAAACAGCGCAATTTATCTGAAGCAAGCTCGATTTCGGCAAAATCGTGTTTGCCATATGTGATTCGAACTTTTTTTTCGTTAACTGATAGGTTACGGATTTGGGCATTTTCAACAACGGACTTTCCGCACTCAGATATGACTGGGAAAGATTTTATTATCATGTATTGGCAATTAGTTTTGTAGACAGCGCGTTTGTCAGGCGAGATCTCGAAATAAAACCTGGAATCTTTCAAACACGCGCGGGCGAACTCAGGATCGATCTCGCAAAAGTGGTTTCTACATACGACGTGACGATTCGGTATTCCAACACCGTCGCAGTCTCCGCAAGCATGTAACCACCTTCGAGCCTTATCTTCTGAAGATTTATTTGCTGATTCGCTTTCACATCTTAAATAAAGTGGCACGCAATCGGCCGCATTTTCGCATCTCCTCCACTCCTCTGAGATCTTTGCCGAAGGACACAAGCTCGCCGCGTGAGCATCAGCGAATCCGGCTGTAATTATTGAAAGAACTTGGAGCAGTACGCGCATTTTTAGATATTAGACCTATAATGCCGGTCAGTCAACGCTCCTGTCTGAACTCAGACTATTCTCTAAGAATTTTTTATCTGCGGAAGAAGTTCTTTAACGCACCAATCACGGAACTCTGTGGGTGATGAAGTCGCGCTCCACCTGGGGACGTGATTAAAAGGGTTCTTAGTCATCGAAAAATAAATATCGACCAATCCCTGCGCCGCCGCTTCGCTTGATCCAAATTTTTGTAAATTTGCTTTAAATTCCTCGTTCGCAACGGGAATATACGAAATTTCTTTTTCTAGAACTTCGCTCATGATTGTAGCGAGCTCACCGTAAGTTAAATCTTTCGGCCCTAAAACACCAATTGAATCTTGGTCTTTCCAAGATTTGTCTTTGAAAAGTCTTACCGCAACGTTAGCAATGTCTTGAGTTGCCACCCAAGGTAGTTTTACAAAGCTCTGCCCAAAAGCATGCGAAACCCTTGTTTCGATTTTGCTTAGAGCTTTTTTCAATTATTCCAAAAAAGTGTGTTGATTTAGAAACGAATCAGATAAACTGTCAAAAAACTCCCACAAGCGGTCTTTATAAAATCGCTAACGAAGCTGAAACTTCGATCGAATTTTCAAGAAGTCACCTTGAGGTTGGAAAATTTAAAGGGCCGGAAAACATAAAATTTGAGTACTGGCCTTACGAGACGGTCGAAAAAAGACTTTCAGAAATAGATGAAAAGTCCGTTTTGGCCGGCACTGAATCGTATTTTTCGGTGGATTCACTTAAAAACATTGAAAAAAACTTTAAAACTCATTTTATGCCAGCATCTCGATTTACGGATTTAGACATCAATAAAAGCCAAGAGGTTTTCAAAGACAAACTGTGCAGACAAGTTTTTGTAAAAACATTTCGGGCCTCTTTTCAAAAAGTAGCCGGTGAGTATTTTAATCTTGAAAGCAGTATTTTTACAAAAATCGTCCCCGGCTACCTTTCACCTTCGGATTTGGCAAAAAAGAATTTTTCTGGCATCAAGGAAGCTGATGTCGAAAAATGCAAAATTAAATTTAAGACTAATCCTCCCGCCTGGGGAATGGTGGAATCAGAGAAAGATTCGAACTTAAATAAAGCTCTAAAGATGACATTCAAAGAACTTGGCGCAAAAGAAGAGCCAACCGTTCTTTTAAAAACTCGAGGAGAACTCGACGACCTCTTTGAGGCCGGAAAAATATCGATAGCTCGTGGCGCTTCGGGTTTTTGGGCTCAAGATGCGGTTGGTGACTTACAGATGCTTTTCACCCCGTCTTTGCATAAATCCTTAGATTTTGTGACACAAGATCCGACGCTGCAAAAATTAATTCATAACCTGAAAGAAGATCCAACGAACAAAGGCCGATTTGTCGAGGTCAACCAATACCTTCACGACGAGGCACTTTTTAATGTCTATTCCCACGTAAGACGATTTTTCATTTCTAAGAAATCGACGGCAGTGTTAGAATTACCATTTGCGATCACGTCCCCTTTTCCATGGCATTTATTTGAGGAGCGAAATTGAAGGCTCATCTCGAAAAAATCATCCAGGCTTTGAAGGAACTGAAGGCACTTCCAAAAAATATTGAAGTGGCCTCGGCGCGGCCGTATTTTTTCGCGAATATCTACGATGAATTGAATAGCCAGATCATAAGCGAAAGTGTTGCTTGCGGGTTCGACAAAACTCCGGAAGTCGCGGTTCTTAAAGGCCTATCTGAGTTTTTTGAAGGCAGGGCTTTTATCGAGGGCCAGAAAAATGGAATAGCCTGTTGCCAGACCAAAAGATCTGACGGCTTTGCCGCTTTTCCGTTAACTCTAGATGAAAATTATAAGTCGCTTGCCAGAAAGAGTGCATTGCATGAAGCCACCGAGCGATTCGTTTGGTCGCACTGGTGGGATAATACCAGAATCGGATTCAAAACAAATGCGTTGTGGGAGCAATTCACCGAATCTCAAAAGGCATTTATAGAAGAACTTCAAAAGATTAGTCCGCTTGAAAAGATTATTGCCGTCTACCCGGACTTCAATAGAACGGGCATAGAACAGTTTGTCATATTGGTCGCCTTTCTAAAAAATGGCGGCGTTGTTTCGGGCGGTGCGTGTGGCGAAGACCTGAAGTTAACTTTAGACCGTGCTTTTTCTGAACTATTTAGACATGCCATAGCCGTCCAACGTATGCGTGAACAGAATCTGAACCCTAGTAGTTTTTATGAAAAACGACTTCATTATTTTTCAACCGATCAAGGTAAAAAAGATGTCGAAGCCCGACTGAACGAAAAAGGAACCGAAAAGGTAGTACTAACAGATATCGAGTTTGACCAAGAAGTACCGCATTCATTTTCTAATCTGTTTTATGTTCATCGAGTTCTATTTAAAAATCAGCCTGAATTCATCGGCGGGAAAATAGAAAGGTTTTGCATTTGAAAATTAGCAAAGCTCTTTTTATACCAATGGCTGTCTTGATGGCCGCTTGTATCTTGATTGTGGCGGCCGTGTATTTCGTTTGCCACCTTTATCTAGACAAAATGAGCACCGAGGCGCTACAAAATTGGCTTCAGTCTGAACGAGTCGAAATTCAAGAAGGCAATCTACTGAATGCAATTACAAAGA
>CAXSEH010000194.1:0-5099 GCA_964236345.1 uncultured Bdellovibrionales bacterium | reverse complement strand
AAACCAAAATGAAATGGAAAGAACCGAAAAATAACTTCATCAAAAAAAATCAGAAAAAATGGCAAAGCAAAACCAATATATTTTGAACCCTCACGTTGAGCCCAACCAAATAAAACTCCAACTAAACCCCAATGAAGGCTAAAGATTGAAATGAACAAAATATAAAATAGAAACGAAAAAATGGGATTCAGCAAAAAATAAGTTTTGCCCGCACTTTGAATCCAAAAGAAAGCGGTACCCACGTACAAAAGCTGCGATAGAAAACCGCATGCGAAATAATATTTTAGATTTTGCCCTGGCCTTAATAGCGAAATAAAGAGCGGGATTAACGCCATTAAAACCAAAAATTCAAAATGATCAAAAAGGCTTAAGCTCAGCAGCAGTCCGGTCATTAAAGGTAATAGGTATTTCTTAAAAAAATGCACCGGTTTCATTTACCGCATTTGGGTTTGAAAAAGACGCTTATATTCGCCGTCCTTAGACAAAAGCTCGTGGTGAGTTCCTTGCTCGACGATCTGCCCCTTCTGCAAGACTAAAATCTGATCCGCACTTTGAATGGTCGAAAGACGGTGCGCAATGATTAAAGTTGTCCGGCCCTTCATCAAAGTTTCAAGACCCTTTTGAACTTGCACTTCGCTAACCGAGTCTAAGGCGCTGGTTGCCTCATCCAAAATTAAAATCGGAGCGTCTTTATATAGAGCCCGGGCAATTCCGACACGTTGTTTTTCCCCGCCGGATAAAAGGTTTCCGCGCTCGCCAACCTTTGTGTTGTACTGGGCATTTTGTTTTAAAATAAAATCGTGAGCAAAGGCCGCCTTTGAAGCGCTATGCACGTCTTCGATGGATTTCGTTTCAATTCCGGCCTGAATGTTTTTTTCGATCGTATCGGAAAATAGAAATACGTCTTGTGAAACCATCCCGATATTTTTTCTAAGTTCAGACAAACGAATATTTTTAATATCAGTATGCCCGATCAGAATCTGTCCTTGATCAGGATCGTAAAACCGCGCTAGCAGATTGGCCAAAGTTGACTTGCCACTTCCACTTTCGCCGACAAACGCGACGACTTGCCCGCGCTTTATTTTCAAATTAAAATTGTTAATCAAAGTCTGTTCACCGTATGCAAATCGTATATCGCGGTATTCAATTTCGTCCCAGTTTTGTGGAAATTGAGTCGCGGACGGCAATTCTTCGATTTCATGTTTTTCGTCAAGCATCACGAATATGCGAGCCGCCGCTACACGGGTTTCTTGAATCCGGACGTAGGCCTCTTGAAATTTTTTAATGGGCTCATTGATTTGCAATAACGCAACAACGAACGCAATCAAAGAGCCTGCCGTTGCAGCGCCGGTAGAAATTCTTTGAGAGAAGTAAAATATAACCCCCAAGATCATGAAGGTCGCAATCAGCTCGGTAATCGGCCCCGTCAGTTCGACCCGGGCATGGACTTTTTTTCGCATGTCGATGAAGTCATCTCCCTGACGCTTCAGACGTCTTTCCATGACGCCTTCCAGGTTAAATGCCTGAATGGTGCGGACCCCGTCTAAAGATTCTTTTACCGTTGAGGTGATGCGCTCTAATTGCTCAACTCCAAATATAGAATACTTGCGAATTCCTTTTGAAATCAACCGTAGGAAAATGATCAAAACTGGAACGATTAATAATAAATACGTCGTCAGTTTAGAATCCAACGTAAATAAGTTGTACATCACGAAAACGAACATCAGCGGAGCACTAAAGAAATCCGCGAAAAGTCTTAGACCATCTTGCACGATACGAATGTCGTTCATCGTGCGACTGATTAGCCCACCAGAACCTGATTCATAAGTATTGTGAAATTTAAGATTTAGTTTCATAAATTTAGCCTGCAGCTTTTGCCGAAGCGCCTGCGAAACTTTTTCAGAAACAATATTCATGACGAAAATATGAAAGTAACGGCTGATACCGCCGCCCACCGCGATCGCGATTCCGATGTAGGCTAAGGTTTTAAAATTATCGGTGGTGGAACTAGTGGCCAAGTAAGTCTTAAGTTGATCTAAGTAGGAGGTCAGAAAATCGAAGATAAAATTCGACTTCACGGAGGTGGGAAGATTCAAGGCCGTCCCGCCCGGAGCGGTAGCCGGGGTCGAATAATCCAGAAGCAATTTGATATACATCGGGAAGCAGGCTTTGAAAATGGCGTTAAAAACGCCAGCAATCGCCACTACGATTAAATTCTTTTTAAACGTCGTCAGCTCTTTAAGAGTCGACTTCAATTCTGGAGATAGCATAGGTCTATAAACCTACATATTTTTTTAGATATTGGCCAGTTAAGCTTTTCTTTTCAGCGATCACGTCTTCGACCGAACCGGCCACCACGACCGTACCGCCGTTTCGTCCTGCTTCGGGCCCCATATCGATGATATAATCAGCATTTTTTATCACATCTAAATTATGTTCGACGACGATAACTGAACCACCGGCTTCGATCAGCTTATGAAGCACTTTTAATAGAAGTTCGACCTCCCGGAAATGAAGCCCGGTTGTGGGTTCGTCTAATATGTACAACGTCGCTTTTTGCGTAACCTGAGAAAGTTCTTTTGCAATTTTTAATCGCTGAGATTCTCCACCACTTAGCGAGTTAGCCGGCTGACCCAAAGTTAAGTAATCCAGTCCCACTTCTTTTAACACGGATAAAGGCTTTCGAATATTTGGATGAGCCACAAAAAAGTTCATTGCTTCGGCGACCGTCATCGATAAAATTTCGTAGACATTTTTATGATTAAATTGAACTTCTAAAATTTCGGGACGATATTTCTTTCCATCACAAACGTCGCAAGGAATGATAACGTTATCCATGAACTGCATATCGATTTCTTCGTAGCCCGTTCCCTTACAGGCCGGACATCGGCCCCCATCGACGTTCAAGCTAAAGGTGCCCGCAGTGTAACCCCGCTGAGATGACTCAGATGTCGAAGCCATCAAGTTTCGAATATTATCAAATGCTTTAAGGTAAGTGATCGGTGAGCTTCGCGCCGACTTGCCGATCGGGGATTGATCAATAAGCAAAACGTTATTTAAATTATCAAAGCCGGTCATTTTCGAATATTCCTGAACAGGCTCAAATTCAATATCTAATTTTCGGGCCAAGGCAGGATATAACGTCTTACTGACAAGCGTCGACTTTCCAGACCCGCTGACCCCGCTTACCGCCACAAGGCGGTTCAACGGAAATTCAACGTCAATATTTTTTAAGTTGTGCCCTTTGCAACCCTTTAGTTCAATCTTGTATCGAAAATTTTTAATTTCGACCGGTCTTACTTCACGCAAGGGTTCGAAAACTTTTTGTTTTAAATAGGGCACGGTCACCGAATTTTTCGATTTATAAAAATCTTCAGTAGGTCCCGCGTAGACGACTTCGCCTCCCAAGTACCCCGAGCCCGGGCCCATTTCGATTATATTTTCAGAATTACGAATGACGTCGTGATCATGTTCAACGATGACAAGGGTATTTCCTAAATCTTTTAGATCTTTTAAAATTGAAATCAGTCGATCGTTATCTCGAGGATGAAGTCCAACCGTGGGTTCATCGAGCACGTACAAGGCTTGCGACAGTCCCATCCCGAGCTGATTCGCTAAAATCAATCTTTGGTATTCCCCACCTGACAGCGTGCGCGTTTCCCGATCAAGGCTTAAGTAGTTTACGCCGACGCGAACTAGAAAGTTTAAACGCGACCGAACTTGTTTCAAAACTTCGCCGGCCACTTCAAGTTCGTATTCCGTTAATTTAATCTGATCAAAAAAAGCGTAAAGATCTTCGATAGTTTGCGAAGTTAGATCCATGATGGTTTTTTTGTGGACGAAAATAGTTTGCACTTCTTTACGAAGTCTAGAACCGTGACAATCCGGACACTTGCGGGGACTGCGATATCGCGAAATAAAAACGCGTACGTGCATTTTGTATTTTAATTGTTCTAAATATTGAAATAAACCAACGACTCCAAAAAAATCTTTGTTCCCTTTCCAAATAATTTGGCGTTCGGACTCGGGTAAATCTTTCCAGGGTTTTTGCAAATCAATTTTTTGTCGTTTCGCGAATGCCATCAGCGCTTTTTTGTCTTGCTCGGCACTTGGCATGGTAAAGGGATTTAAGGCGCCTTGAGCAAGCGACAAGTTTGGATTCGGAACAACCTTCGCTTCATCGATTTCTAAAATATTTCCAAAGCCTTTACAGGTCGGACAAGCCCCCATAGGAGAATTGAACGAGAATAATTTTGAGGTAATTTGCGGCGGATTCCACCCGCAGATCGGACAGGCCGGCTCTTCGCTAAGTTTTAAGTATTCGCCATCCGTTGTCAGGATAAGCGCCCGACGAGATTGCAACCCGCTAATATATTTAGTACTGGCCTCGTAAGCTTGAGTGATTGAATCGGTTATCCGACCTTTTTCATCTTTTGTAAAACTCATTCGGTCGATAACTAAATAGAAAGTGTCTGATGGTATACCTTTTTTAATTTGCGCGGGCTCGCCGATATCAATGACGGGGGTAAGTTCAAACGTCGAAGCCTCAGATTTTTTTTTAGACTTAGTTTCCGTGAGGGTCGTGATCCGTAGAAATCCTTCTTGCAATAAAAGCGCGTGAAGTTTTTTTCCTTGAAGGACGCGATTATCTTTTGGGATTTCGACCAATACGTAACCACGCTTATCGGGGAACTGGTCAAGGATCATGTCCGTCGCTTCGGTGGTCGACATTTTGATCGCCGGCACGTGATGATTTGGGCAGTAAGGAACCCCTACTTTTTCAAAAAACAAACGAAGGTAATCAATTATTTCGGTGGTAGTACCGACGGTCGACCGGCTTGATTTAACCGTATTTTTTTGTTCGATAGATATGGCTGGCGGAATATTGTGAATGCCTTCGATATCTGGCTTTGGCGCCTTATTTAAAAACTGACGGGCGTAATTAGACATGCTTTCGATAAAGCGTCTTTGCCCTTCGGCGAAAAGAGTTTCAAACGCTAAGGAACTTTTTCCTGAACCCGACGGACCGCATATTACGGTTAATTGTCCGATCGGAATTTTCACTTCGATATTCTTCAGATTATTTTGTTTGATGCCCC
>CAXSEH010000193.1:0-5163 GCA_964236345.1 uncultured Bdellovibrionales bacterium | reverse complement strand
CCGAAAAGAACGAAAAACGCTAACACCCCTCTCAACCTGAGACAGTGTTTCGGGCCGCCGGCGCAGCTACCGCGAAACCAGTTGCAAGCGTTGCTCGCCTTCGGTGATCGAGGCTTGTGGGTAGTAATGGCGAATAATTTCTAGCGCGCCCACTCCGCGCTTGGCTTGTTCGCGGGCGCCCCATTGGCAAAGTCCCACCCCGTGACCGAAACCTTTGCCGCTAAAGATTATTTTTTCGCCTTCAAATGCTAGTTTTTCTGGAGAGTTTTTTATTTTTGCAAAACCGAATATTTGTCTTAATTTTTGTACCGAAAAAATGGCCCCGCCCGCGCGAAAGCTTTGAAGTTTTTGCGCGAAGGTCGACGCGGAAGTGACCTCGCCGTTTGAATCTTGCTTTAGAGTTTTAAAAAACTGTTTATCCGAAATTTCAAAACTCCACTCGTTTGATTTTCGGTTGCGGCACCAAGGGTCGACCGCGGTGCCCGTGTCGAGTTCGGTATTCCAAACTTTCGACGCCGGGATCGTTTGCCCGCCGCAATCGGCGTGAAAAAAAGCTTTTAAGATTTGGCCTAATTGATTTCGTAAAACAATATTTTTTGTTTCATGGACAGCAGTCAGTGCCGACTTCGATTCGGTCGCGCGAAAGACCTGATCCATTTGATCGGATTCAAGTTGGTATATTTTTTCTTTTCGTTCATTCATGCGAGAAAGCGCAAAAGATCGCGCGACGATCGCCTGGGCTTTCAGAGCTTCGGCGGGCCAGGTATCGGGCATTTCGCTTGCGACGACACCCGCTAAGTAACGATCAAAATCAAACTGGCCGACGATATCAAAAGTGCGGTTTTCGTTTTCGACGATGAAGTTCGAGGTTGAAAGTTTTGCCCCGTTATAAATTAAGCCCACACCCTTCAACGACCAAAGACGGTCGTTAAGTCGGGAAACCTTTGCCTTCGTGATCGTCGGAAAGGTTTCAAGATTTTTCACCAAGCGGATACGGACAACTTCGGCCAAAGCGTTGCCGGCAAAGGCGATCATCAAAATAAAGGTGAATATTTTTTTGGCATAAATCATTTGAACTGCCGATGAATAAGAGGGGTAGGTCGAATTTTCCTAGACTGGCTTTTCCGTTCGTAGGTCGCGTCTGGGTTTAGACTTCGGTCGGGCGAGATGCGAAAAACTGCAACACTTTTTGCAGCTCGGTCCAGGCCGCTTTTTTAAGTTCTGGGTTTAGCAGTAACACCCGCGGCGAATAAGTTTGCACCGTAAGTTCCGAGTCAAAAGGATAAGCCGATAATTCGTCTTTAAAAAAGACGCATGCGGTTTTTTCGATCGACGGCCCCATCGCGAGATCGACGACTAAAAATCTAGATGCGTCCACTTTTAATGCGCTGATCATTTTTTGCAGCAGGTCCAACTCTGGGGCGGTATAAGTTTTGTAGTCTTGCACGCAAATTAAAAGATCGGTCTTTGTTACAAGCGGTACGCTTAACGTGTCGGACAGAATACTTTTCACCCCTAAAACATTTTCGAGGTACTCAAGGTAATCTTTTTTTGCCGTCATTGAAGCGGAGGCCGAAGTGGTCATGGGTTCGTTTTATTCGGTGAGTTCTGGTTTGTCGAGAGTTAAATCGCGTTTCTCTTCAACTTCATTCAACTGCAGCAATACCCGCTCGGCCAAGACGCGGTTAAAGCTTTTAAGCTCGGCGATTGTTTCGGCATCGGATTCGCGAATTTCATCGACCGTGCCGAATTTTTGCAAAAGTATTTTCTTTCTTTTTTCGCCAAGGCCCACGACAAAATCGAGTTCGCTTTCAAGTGACATTTTATCGCGTCGCTGTCGGTGAAAGGTAATTGCGAATCGGTGAGCTTCATCTCGAAGGCCGGTTAGAATTTGGAAGGCCTCGGTGTTCGTTTTAAAAACGACGGGATTGGCGCGACCCGGAATGTAAAATCGCTCTTCCGTTCCGGATACGTCCTGAGACTGAAAATTAGATTCGGTGCGCGCTTTCGCTAGGCCCACAACCGGGATGTGCGAAATATTTAATTCTTTTAAAATTTTCACCGCTTGCGAAAGCTGGCCCTTACCACCATCCACGACGATCAACTGCGGTTCTTCGTATTCGGTGTGACCAAAGCGTCTTTTTAAAACTTCGTACATCGAGGCAAAATCATCAATCCCTTCAACCGTTTTAATTTTGTAGCGGCGGTAGTGTTCTTTAGCCGGAACTCCATCTTCAAAGACGACTTGGCTGGCTACGGTTTCAGAACCTTGAAAATGGGAAATATCGAAACATTCAATTCTATACGGGCGTTTTGCTAAGCCTAGTTTCGACTGTATTTCGACAAGCCCCTGCTTCTTTTCTTCTTCTTTAGAAAGTTGTTTTTCGAAATGCGCTTTTGCGTTCGTGAAAGCCATGTCGATCAGATCCTGATTTTTGTTATCGGTAGTAAAGCGAACAATCGTTTCGCCCCCGGAGCGTTGTTTCAAGACGTCTTGTAAAAGTTTGTGGATGTCGTGCCCCAAATCGACGCCTAATATGACTTCGTCAGGAATGTAATTTTCTTCGTAGTACTGATTCAGGAACGAGGCCATCCACTCGCGCGGATCTTCATCGGGACTGTTCGGATTAATATTGCTGATAAAGTGCGGGCGATTACCGATGACCCTACCGCCACGGATGTGCAGCGTTTCGATCAGCACGCCGCGCTCGTCGCCAAAATAACTAACGACATCTTGGTCTTTTTCCGAGGCATCATTTACGACGGTCTGTTTTTCGATGATGCTTTTAATCGCGAACATGGAATCGCGCATTTTTGCCGCGACCTCAAATTTTTCTTCTTCGGCGTACACGCGCATTTTCTTTTCTAAGTCTTTAATCAGTTTTTTGCTTCGGCCCTTTAAAAAGTCTTTAGCCCCTTCGACCTCTGATTTGTAATCTTCTTGCGAAATCAACTTCACGCAAGGAGCCGTGCACCGGCCGATCTGGTGGGTCATGCAGGGCCGCGTGCGGGCCTTGAACATGCTATCCGTGCAATCCCGAATTTTAAAAAGTCGATTTAAAAAACGAATCGTTCCGAACACGGCGCCGCCGGAAGTGTAAGGACCAAAGTAAATGCTTCCGTCCCGCTTCACCTTACGCGATAAGTAAAGCCTGGGGTAATCGTCATGCCACGAAAGTTGAATGTAAGGGTAAGACTTATCGTCTTTCAGCCGGATGTTGTACTTTGGCCGGTGTTTTTTAATCAGCGAAGCTTCTAGTAAAAAAGCCTCAACCTCGGTTTTTGTTAACAGGTATTCAATTTCGAAAATATTTTGAACCAGCGCTTTTGTTTTTGCCGAGTGATCCCGAAGGTCGGCGAAATAGCTGCGCACCCGATTACGTAGATTTTTCGCCTTACCGATGTAAATAATCTTATCGACATTATTTTTCATCAGGTAGACGCCACTTTGCGTGGGGTATTCTTTAATCCGTTCTTTAAGCTGGTCGAAAGTGTCAGACATTATTTTGAGTCACCCGCGCTTTTCATGGAATCGCCCTCGCGGATTTGCAGTTCTAAAATTTCAAGCCGTTTGATGTCATCACGAACTTGCGCCGCATCTTCAAATTCAAGTTGCGCTGACAATTTTTTCATTTTTGTTTTCAGTTTTAAAATCTCGTCCTGGATCTTGTTGGGCTTTTCTGAGAACTTTTTTAACTGATCGGCGGTCTTATCTCTTTCGCCTTGAAGCTTGTAGGCACTTAAGCTTCCGTCAAACATATCCCCAATGCCTTCGCGAATCTTTTTACGAATCGTCTGCGGCGTGATCCCGTGAAGGGTGTTGTGTTCGGATTGAATTTTACGACGGCGGCTGGTCTCGTCCATTGCCTTCTGCATCGACATCGTTATTTTATCGGCGTAAAGAATCACCCGGCCCTCGGCATTTCGCGCGGCGCGACCGATAGTTTGAATCAACGAACGTTCCGAGCGAAGAAAACCTTCCTTATCGGCATCGGTTATCGCCACTAAACTCACTTCGGGAATATCTAAACCTTCGCGCAGCAAATTGATACCGACTAACACATCAAAAACTCCCAAACGCAAATCGCGAATAATTTCACTGCGCTCGATCGTTTCGATATCGCTATGAAGGTACTTTATTTTAATGCCGATCGATTCGTAGTACTCGGTTAAATCTTCCGACGAACGCTTCGTTAATGTCGTGATCAAGACCCGTTCTTTTCGTTCGACGCGCAATTTAATTTCTTTTAAAATATCGTCGACTTGGTTCTTCACCGGGCGAATTTCGACTTCGGGGTCGATCAGACCCGTCGGTCGAATAATTTGTTCGACGATCAAACCTTCCGATTTTTCAAGTTCGTAAGCGGCGGGCGTTGCCGAAACGTAAACCACCCGGTCCATCATTCCTTCAAACTCTTGAAAATTTAGGGGCCGGTTATCAAGGGCCGATGGCAGCCTAAAACCGTGTTCCACTAACGTTAATTTTCGCGCGCGATCGCCACGGTACATGCCCCCGATTTGCGGCACGGTAATGTGCGACTCATCGATGAATGTTAAAAAATCTTTCGGAAAGTACTCAATCAGCGTTGGTGGCGGCTCGCCCGGTCCACGGCCCGTCATGTGACGCGAATAATTTTCGATGCCTTGGCAGAAGCCAATTTGTTCCATCATTTCAATATCGTAGTAAGTTCGCTGTTCGATTCTTTGCGCCTCTAAAAACTTTAGCTGCGTTTGAAATTCTTGAATACGGGTTTGCAGTTCGGCCTGGATCGTGAAAATCGCGTTTTTAATATTGTCTTCACCGGTCGCGTAGTGCGAGCCCGGGTAAATTCCAATTTGATCCAGCTCTTCATAAATTTGGGCCGTTAAGGGATCCATCCAACTGATCTTTTCGACGAAGTCGCCAAAAAATTCAAACCGAAGGGCCCGCTCTTCTTCATAGGGCGGAAAAACTTCGACAACGTCGCCACGCACGCGAATATTTCCGCGCGAGAAGTCGACGTTATTTCGCGTGTAGCGAATACGAATCAGATCTTTTAAAAAGTCATCGCGTTTTAATTTTTGCCCATTCGCAACTTGAATCATCATGCCTTCATAAGCCTCGGGCGAGCCCAGGCCGTAAATGCACGACACGCTCGAAACGATGATGACGTCACGGCGATC
>CAXSEH010000192.1:3862-5187 GCA_964236345.1 uncultured Bdellovibrionales bacterium | reverse complement strand
TATAATGCTAGTATTAGGAATTTTTATTTATCAAGGTTGTATTGCCGAACACTTATGAGCCAGGCGAAATCAATTGTCAGGAATTAGGACAAATTCACTTCTACTTCACGCCCCCAAGCAGAATAAAAATAATTACTTTACTCAAGAATCTCTCGCATGATCAAGACAACGCAGACCGCGACTATCCCGATTCTAGGTCTTTTTCTACCTGTTCTTCGGTTCGATAGGTCAAATTATATTCTTTAATACGAACTTGGGGTCCCCCCTTTTACCAAGCCAGTTTAAAGCTCTGGTTTTCATGCAGAAATTCTTCGTAAATATTCTGCAGGAGGAAGACCGCCTAATGATGAGTGCGGTCTGTTATTTTCATAATCTCTTTTCCCTGCCGCAATGAACAGTCCAGCCGAGTCTAGATCTGCAAATAAATTTTGATCTAAACATTCAACTCTAAAGCGCGAGTTAAAGCTTTCAACGAACGCGTTCTGCTGCGGTTTACCTGGTTCAATAAAATGCAGGTGAACATTATTTTCATTCGCCCAAGTTCGCAAAGCTTTACTTCTAAATTCAGGACCGTTATCAACCACGATGACTTTTGGCTTGCGACCGTCGCGTTGTAATTTTTCTAAGACGTTCACAACGTCACTTCCTTTGATCGAAGTTGCCGCATGCAAATCCGGGACGCTTCTAGAATGATGATCAACCATCGTTAACACTTTTAACTTTTTATTATTCCCTAACCAGTCAAAAATAAAATCCATCGACCAGACTTCATCAGGATTTTGCGGGATCTCAAGTGCCACGCGAAGATGGCGTAATTTTTTTCGTTTCTTCCTCAGACGTAAACTTAATTTCTCTTCGTTGTAGATACGTAAAGTTCGCTTATGGTTAACTGCTTCGGGCCACTCAAGTAAAATCATGTCATGGATCATTTGATGACCGTACGCAGGATTTCGCGCGGCAAGTTCGAGTATACGCTGACGTAATCTTAAATTACGATCTTCAACCGCTTTGTACCACCACGTATACCGATTTAAATCAAAAATTTTGTAGGCCCGCCGATGTTTAAGTTCAAACTTTTTTATCGCTTCAAGCGCCAGTAACTTACGTTCGGAAGGCCTTCTTACTTTTTTCCTAATGCATCTTTCAAAACCAAATTATCCAGCGACAAATTTGCGACTAGCTTTTTAAGTTTCGTATTTTCGGACTCAAGATCCTTTAGCTTTTTGGCGTCTTGAACCTGCAAGCCCTTAAAACTTCGGCGCCAGCTGTAAAATGTAAAAGTCGATATTTTGTTCGCACGGCATATTTCATCGACCGTTTTTCCT
>CAXSEH010000192.1:0-3762 GCA_964236345.1 uncultured Bdellovibrionales bacterium | reverse complement strand
TAGGTTTTTAGGGGGGACCCAATATGAAAAAAATTGGCTTTTTCTGCGATAGGCTCCTTTGCCATTTTTTGAAGGCTATGAAGTGCCAACAAGAAATGTCACTGCGCTTTTTGGCAGTACACACAGTTTCATCCAGATGGTTTCAGAAGGACGACGGACGGCATCTTCATTGCATTACAAAAGTGTGTTTTGAATGAGAATCATACATGAAAGAGGAAATTATGAAAAATATGGCGAAAATATTGTTAGCTGCAGTTTTATTCAATGTTGCTTTTACGGTTGCTTCAGCGAGCAGGAATTCAAATTTCTGTACAAGCCTAACTACGGACAATAAGACAGGATCGGAGCTCAGACAAATGGGCCAAACCTGTTCCCTTTATGCAAATTCCCTAGCTGAAAGCCTGAAATCAAAGATAGCTAGCGAACGATTATCGTCGAAAGAGGTTTTCAAACAATTAGAAGGGGTCCAACAGGCTCTTGGAATTTCCAATCAGTATTATTTTAAAGCTTCAACGCTAGGTAATTGAGATACTTCAAAATGTTGTGGACGAGCCATCAGCTAGCGGCGGTCTCGTGATGTGTTTTCTTGGGTAACATGATTCTGTCTTCGCAGGCAAGCCCTTGAAGTATATTTTTTATTTCTGCCACGCCATTTATCTTACGCCACTCTTTTCACATTCTTTCAAAAGTTTAAACGTCATCACTTCGGCGGCGGCTTTGCTACCGGCACCCTTCGTTACTTTCGTTCTTAGTTTCACCGTTGCAAAAGACGATTCGATTGGGTTTGTTGTTCGAAGATGGATCCAGTGACTTGCCGGGAAGTCGAAGTAGTTTGTTAATACTTTCCAGTCTTTAGTTAAGCACTCAACCGCCTTCGGGTATTTTTCGCCGTAACTTTTTTCAAAAAAATCTAAATCTTTTTTAGCCGCAACTTTAGATAAATTACCGAAACGCTCGCAGCCGAAGGCGAAAGAGCTTTTATAGTTTTCGTTCAGCAGCTCGTTATAACGTCGAGAACTAACTTCTATTTTTTGTGGTACCGTGTCGGGATAATTGATCGCAAATACGCTCTGATCGTCCCAAAAAAGATCTTCATCTTTTATAACGACGTCGACCTTTTTCAGAGCTCTGGCCAGATCGATCCTTACCTTCATTGACGGATACTGAATATACCCCGATTTTACAGACAGAGAATTTTGTGGTAAACACACAAAGACAAGGGGTCCGAAATGAAGTCAAAGTACAGCAAAGAATATAGGCTAGATGCACTAGAATTAGTAAATCAATTGGGGTCATACGCCGAAGCCGCCCGGCAGTTAGGAATTACCGACAGCCTGCTGCACTCTTGGAAAACAAAGTATAAGTTCTCGATGAAAAAAGATTCAGAAAAAGCTGAAAATATAACGCCGGAATTGATCGAACTTCAGCGGTTAAAAAAAGAAATCGAAGAGCTTAAAAAAGTAAATTATATTTTGAAACGAGCTGCGGCTTTTTTTTCACAGGACCATCTGAAATAAAATATCGGATGGTCGAAGAATTATCTTTAGAACGACAAGACGTTTATCTTACCCCGAAAAAACGGACACAGGATTTACGCGGCTGTTAATTTCTTTTCATAATCTATTGGCGATAAATAGCCAAGCGAGTTTTCAAAAGGAATAAACAACCAGACAACGAATAGTTTGCGTTTAGCGTGTCCGTGAGACCCGACGCGACATCTGCATTACAATTATTGGCATTATTGAACATTAGCCTTTTTACGTATCGATGCGATACGCACAGTTTAAAATAATTGCACTTGGCATGCTGTGATCTTGCTAGATAAAGCTCGAGGTATTGTATGATAAAAGATTTTATTAAAGTTTTAATTTTAGTTCTTTCGCTGGGGCAGTTAAGTTTTGCCGACAAGGCGCAGTTGCTGGCAAGAGACTCGGATGCGCTACAAGCTCGCGTCGATATAATTCAACAGGCTAGAAAAGAAATACTTGTGGAATATTATTCGATTTGGAACGACGACGAGTCCGTGGGAGGATTTTCTCTGCTTGTTAAGGCGGCTCAGCGCGGGGTTAAGGTTAAAGTGATAATGGATGCGTTATTTAACACGGTACCCCGATCTTTAATTTCAGCGCTTACTATGCGGGGAAGAGGCGCGGACGGGGAGCAAAATCTGGAATTTAAAGTTTATAATCCACTTTCTTTGAATATACTAAAAGCGGCCCATCGAGATCACGCTAAAATGCTTATTGTAGATGATAGTATTATGATTAGTGGAGGCCGTAATGTCGGTGACAAATATTTTGGATTAAACTCAGCTCATAACTTTAAAGATTTAGATGTCATTATTTTCGGAGATATTGTTCAACAAGCAAATCGAAATTTTATGCAGGTTTGGAACAGTAACTTAGTCGCTGAGCCCAACCTTTACGAAAGTGCTGCGAACAACCTTAAGATAGACGCGTGTAAACCTTATGAGGATCGTTACGAACAGTGCGAACTAACCCGCCAGGGCGCGATTGAAGAATCCCATAATCAAAACGCCCGTATCGAAAGTTTGACAGAAAAGCTATCTAAGTTTTCCGGCGCTAAAATTGGTCTAGCCACGGATTCTGGTACCGATTGGACCGCTTCGATGTCTGAAGTAGGTTCAATTCAATTTCTTTCGCACGAAATCGGCCTTGTAAACAGTGACAATAATACGATGACAAAGCAACTCCGAGATTTGGTGAAGACTGCTATTAGGGAAGTGCAAATTAGCTCACCTTATCTGGTTCCGACAGAAGGCTTATGTGAAGTACTTCAAGAATTAGTTGATCGCGGCGTTAAGGTCGTTATGATAACAAATTCGATACGCTCTACTGATAGTCTTTTAGCCCACGCCGGGTACATGTTAGGAATAGATCGCTTGACCGCGATTGGAGTAGAACTACATGAGTTTAACGGACCCAATACGCTTCACGCGAAGGCCGCGATCATTGATAACGAAATAGGCTTAATCGGTACTTATAATTTAGACCCACGGTCGCAACAAAAAAATCGCGAAGTAGGATTTGCAATTAGGGGAAATAAAAAAATAATTGATGATTTAAACAATCAGTTCGAGGGAATGTTGCAAAATTCGACGTTAGTTGCGAAGAATAAACATCGGGAAAATACGGTTATCAAAATTGAAGGTCCTCTCAAAATCAAAGTCTTGCTATATAAATCTTTGTTGCATTTTATTCCCTTTATTACAGATCAATTATGATTGCAGAATCATAGGTCGTGTCTCTGGACCACGCTGGCCTAGAAACGAAACGGATACAAAACAACCAGTCATTTGAGAGCAGAGAATAAATTTGAACTGTTTCCATATTTTACGAGAATCACTTTGCTGGATCTTTCAGGGGGCGTCGGGACATCGACTTTACCGATCGCAAACGGCGGAACAAATTCGAACACGCCACTCAATAATAATCGCCTCATGATTTCTACGGCCGGAAAAGTTATAGAGTCTGCGGCGTTGCTCGATGGTCAACTCTTAATTGGATCCACGGGAGCGGCTCCCGTTGCTTCAACTTTGACCGCCGGTAACGGAATAATAGTTTCAAACGGATCAGGCACGATCAGCCACGCCGTTGATGTTGGTATTGGGGTCAATAAAATTCCGCAAGTTGGCGGAGTAGCGCTTCCACTCAATTCTTTATTCATGTCAAACGGTACCGGTATCGGTAACCCCAACCTAATCCGCGTCTAGAAATAAAATCAATTTTCGGTGACTATTCG
>CAXSEH010000191.1:613-5264 GCA_964236345.1 uncultured Bdellovibrionales bacterium | reverse complement strand
GTGCGAATGACTTCTTTAACGTTACGTCCAACCGACAAGTCATTAACCGACACCCAACGAACGATTCCTTCAGGATCCACGATGTAAGTAGCGCGCAAAGGAACCTGATCTACCGGATGAAGAATGCCCAAAGCGCCCGTTAATTCTTTCTTAACGTCAGCAAGCATGGGAAATTCAAGATTTTTAAGATCCGCGTGGTGAGTGCGCCAAGCTGCATGCACGAAGTGGGAATCATTTGATCCCCCAAATAATTTCGCATCACGCGCTTTGAATTCTTTATTGGCTTTATTAAATTCCGCAATTTCTGTCGGGCAAACGAAAGTGAAATCAAGTGGCCAGAAAAATACGACCGCCCATGAACCTTTCATGTCTGCATTGGAAACTGTTTTAAACTCTTTGCCTTTTTCCAAAGACACGCAAGCCTGCATTGAAAACGTTGGAAACTTTTGACCGATACCTAACATAGTAAACTCCTTTGGTTGTTGAAATTGAACTGAATCAGTTTCCTGTAGGTCCTATAAAAACGCAATTTTTGATCAAGAAAATCTATGACATGATTCGTAAAAGACAGGGTATTGCGTTATGACTAAAGTTCATGTGAAATAGCCCCATGGATCAAACCGAGACTGCCTTTAATGGCTTCAAATGGATCGACATCACGAACCCGACGAAAGAAATGCTTGAACAAATTGCAACCGATTTGAATATCTCAAAGCGTTTGGTTTTAAATTGTTTAGATCCCGACTACCTGCCACATGTGGAAACCTACGGGTCGGCAGAAGAGCCCGTTCATTTTATCGTGTTGCGCTTGATGGAACCCCAAACCCATTTAACGGCCGATAACGTTCAAGAGCTGACAACCAAAGTTGCAATTTTTTTAGGATCAGATCGGATCATTTCATTACATCGGTTGGCTTTGTCGGAAGTCGCTGAAATCCAAAAAAAGATCGCAAGCATGAAAGCCGAGGACGTCTCTAAGTTTCATATCTTAGGTTATTTTTTCGAACAAGTGTCGTTGGGTTTTAATCAACCCTTAACTGACCTTGAGCATAAGCTTGAAAAATTCGAAGAGCGAATGTTTCAAAGTTTGAAAACGAAATCCCTGCTGCTCGAAGGGTATTACATCAAGCGTAAATCTTCCGCCTTTAAGAAAGTCATGAAGTTGACCGTCGATGCGCTGAACAAAGTGAATTCAAAACCCGATTGTCCGCAGGGTCTTATGCAGCAAACTAAAGACCGGCTCGAGCGAAATTTATTCTACTCAGAAGATGTATTTGAAAATATTCAGTCTTTACTTAATTTACACATTGCTATCGAAGCGCAAAAAACCAATGAAGCATCGTTTCGAACAAACGAAATCGTTCGGGTTTTAACCGTGTTAACAATCTTCTTTTTGCCATTAAACTTCTTAGCCGGGGTCTTCGGAATGAATTTTGAACATATTCCATTGTTGAAACACCCGCATGGATTTCTTTATTCTTTGGTGGCAATGATCGTCGTGTCGATTGGGCTGTTGGTCTACGTGCTTCGAAAAGGTTGGTTAAGTGACCGTCAACCAGGAGACATGAAATGAGTTCCAATCATCCACCGCAGCTTGAACGTATTAAAAAGATAAGCACCATTCTTGATAGTCAATTCGAGGGCCCCTTCGGTTTTAGGTTTGGTCTTGATCCCATCGTTGGCCTGATCCCGGTCGTTGGCGACGGCGTCACGACTCTTATTTCGTTTTATTTAGTGATCGAGGCGTATTACCTAGGATGCAGCCCCGCCATCTTAATGCGAATGATTTTTAATATTTTTCTTGAGGATGCGATTAAAGTTTTTCCTTTCGTGGGACAGGTATTCGATTTTTATTGGAAGTCTAATCAGAAAAATTTAAAGCTTATCGAGAGTTATTTTGATCAGCCTCACGAAACGATACAGCGATCGAAAGTATTCCTTATCGTGTTGATCACTTCCTTCATCATCGTATTCATAAGTTTAGCGGCGGCTTCCGTGGCTTTTTTGATTTGGTTGATGTCTCAGCTTGGTTCAAAATTCTAATTCGATCAGAACTTTGACGATGTTAAACACTTTGGTCACTGATTAACGTCACGCGCTTTTCCGGCCAGGCCGAAAATTGCATCACTTCCTGTATCAAAGATATGGGGAATGAAATGAAAATGAAAAGCCTTTTAAGTCGATGGCCTGTCGATCTAATGACCAGACAAAATTTAATTCTGGCTTTGGCCACCCTAGTTTTAGTGGTCTTCTTTATGAATTGCAGTCAACCCGGACAGGTTAATATCTCTGAGCGGGCGATCGCGTCCGAAACCGATCTTTCAGTCTGCAACGGTATTTCCTGCACTCTGGAACCACTAACGGATAAGGTGGCGGTCACGACTATTTTGTTAGCCCTTGGCGACGAGACGAACAATCAGCTGGTCATTAATGGAGGGTCTTCGCAGCTGATTGCGGAAACCGTCGTCAGGTACACGACGCCCGTTAAAAGTCCAAAAATATTAGTGGTCCGGGATCATAAAACACAGGGCGAAACGGATGAAGACACCGTTTACGTTTCGCAGAAACTGTTAGCGCGCTACGCTCCTGATTTTTTAGCGGAACCTACGGACGGAATTGGTCCGAACGATATCGCAGGTTACGATTTAGTTTGGTTTAATAATCCCGGCTACCCGATGAGTACGAAACGCAGTTACGAAACATTATTAAATTTTAATGGTGGCGTGGTTCTGCAGGGTGATGATCTTAGCCAAGGCGCGGGTTTTTCGATCGAAAAATTAACGCGACTCAAGTTCATAGACAACGGTGGCAGCGTTGTTTGTGACGACGGCGTCACGTACGCCCACGATAACAATGCCGGAAATCAATTTCGCGTTTCGATGGATGCGTCGAAGATGCCAAGTAATTTAGTCAGTAATCTTCAATTCAAATACGGTAACGACATCGATAACACGGCTGTCAGCTCAGGCGCGGTTGAAATTTTGGCGTCGGCTTACGGTGGTCCCGCAACGTGCCATCAAGCCCGTCCCACAATCGTGCGCTATTTTAAAAGTTATTAAAGCCTTCTGATTGTTTCTACGCGTATCAAAATAGTTCATCTTGAAATAGGGTGGAAGTGTTTATTAATTTCACATGACGAAATTTTTTTCGCTCTTAGCCAATATAAGTGGGTTCAGATGAGGCCGGTTTTTGCATTTACTTCAGTAAGCACATACGGAGTTTGAAATGAAAAATACCACTGGCATTGCAGAAAAAACTGTAAAAAGACTGAGCAAGAAATCGTCTCGTTACGGGATCGCGATTTCGGGAAGTTTAACCTTCTTAATGCTATTTTTTCAGAATTGCAGTCAGGGCGGAAAAATTGCCGTCGCGAATACCGACTCGCGTGAAACAACATCCGTGACCATAGATCCCCAACCCGCAGGCGATACCACGCCGGCTGGGCCAGACTTAACGGTTTGTAACGGCGTTTCGTGTTCGCTGGCTCCGATCACCCAAAAAGTTGCGGTGACGACAATTCTTTTAGCCTTAGGTGATGAGGTCGACGATCAATTAGTCATTGCCGGAGGTTCGTCGCAGCTGATTGCAGAGTCGGTCGTACGTTACACGACGCCGGTGACCAGTCCGCACGTCTTAGTGGTGCATGACCGCGGCAGTGGTGGTGAATCGGCTTACGATACTCAATACGTAATGAAAGTTTTATTGTCGAGATACAATCCACAATTCTTAGAAGAACCTGCTGATGGAATTACCGACAAGGATCTAGAAGGTTACGATCTAGTTTGGTTTAACAATCCAGGAAATCCAATGACGACCAAAAAAAGTTTAGAAACTCTGGTCGCTTTTAAAGGTGGCGTCGTTCTTCAGGGTGACGATTTAAGTTGGGGCCGCGATTTTTCGATGGAAAAATTAACGCACGTTAAAAACATCGATAACGGAACCGACGTTCGTTGCTCGGGCAGCGGAACTCAAAGTTACCATATGGATAATAATTCGGGTCAGCAGTACACGGTGAAAATGGATGCCGAGAAAATGCCAACGCCTAATAGCGAAAGTTTAAACTTTAAGTACGGTAACGACATAGATTTAGTTTCCGTGGCAGGTACCGACGTCGAAATTTTAGCAACCGCTCAGGGCGGCCCCGATGAGTGCGGTGATAATCGCGCGACTATTTTTCGGTACTTCAAAGAGTAATTAAAACTTAACTTCGGTCGAATTCACGATCTTGTTATCAACGGCGTGCAGTTCGACAACGGCTTTGCGCGCATCCCAATTTATTTTAATCAAACCAAAATTTTCCTCCGGATAGGCTTCTTTAATGTAAGCCGCATCTTTCAATGAATTCCCGGGCGACGGCGACATATTAATGGGACTGGAAGTAACGTCATAAATCTTACCCAGGCCTTTCAGCTCAACCTGCGCGATCGAACCCGCGGGACGGTTTCCCGATAAAATAATCGTATTTCTAGCCTTCGTGTATTTTAGAAGATTAAAAAGGTGTTTGTGTTTGTTAGGGAAGTTTTTTTATTTTTCAAATTTAATAGCGAGGAAAACTTATGTTGAATGACTTCAAGGCGTTTATTGCGCGCGGAAATATTCTCGATTTGGCGATTGCCGTCATTATGGGCGCGGCTTTCGGCGCGATTGTCAA
>CAXSEH010000191.1:0-603 GCA_964236345.1 uncultured Bdellovibrionales bacterium | reverse complement strand
TCAAACCCGCAGGCTTTCTAAGTTCGGATTCAAGCCAAGTCCACTGTTCTTCAGACAAAAAGTGTTTTTTCTTATCCTCATCAGGTGCAAAAGGGCGATTCTCGGTAACGGTCAGGGTCCGCGTTTCAGAAAGTGGCGTCGAGGTTGCCGTTGTCTGGTCCGTCGAAGTCATGGTTGTTGTATTTTTTTTCAGTTCACTTCGGTCCCAGCGGGTATCCAGCATGATCACGTGGACCGTTTTTTTCTTAACGCCAATTAATTTAGAATGGTACAACGCTTTTTGCTGCTTTCCGAGCGTGGTTTTTAGGTAAGACCAGTAACGTACAAATTCCATTTTAAAAGTCTCTTTATCGACTCCGGCTCTAGAATGTTCTTTGATCTTGTTGTCGCTATCGTCGTAGACTGCCATGAACGGAACTTTTTCGCGAATTTCGCGGTATTCGGCAATGCGATTCAATTTTTTATACTGATCAGAAAGAATTCTTTGGTCGGGCTTCGTGATTGATAGATGGTCTCCGGTGAATATGAATAGATCGGGATTTTGTTTTGCGATTGCGGCCCATATCGGTTGCGGTTGATTTTGATCGGCCGATGAACCGAAAG
>CAXSEH010000190.1:0-5288 GCA_964236345.1 uncultured Bdellovibrionales bacterium | reverse complement strand
CCGTTTTAATTCCCGACAATTTCGGGTGAGTTCTTAAACTGATAAATTTATTGTCGTGATCCACGAACATCCAGCGGCGGTCATTCACGGGACCAGTCGGCCCGATTTGCATTTCCTTTAAGGAAATACCGCGGCAAGATTTCACGGGATAGATCCAAAGGCCGGTCACCCTTCCCGTTTCCAAAATTACATACCCAAGATGTAGTAAAACATCAAAGGCGCAACGATTGAAGCATCACTCTCAATAATAAACTTTGGCGTTTCGATCGCGAGTTTTCCCCACGTGATTTTTTCATTCGGCACGGCACCCGAGTACGAACCGTAAGACGTTGTTGAATCAGAAATCTGACAGAAGTAACTCCACAGCGGAATGTTGGCGTGGCTTAAATCCTGTGAAAGCATAGGCACAACGCAGATTGGGAAATCACCAGCGATACCGCCGCCGATTTGAAAGAAACCAATTTTGTATTTCGTTGCGGTCTTCATGTACCAGTCCGCCCAGTAAATCATGTAATCGATTCCGGATTTCACGGTGCGTGTCGATTTAATATCTCCCTTGATACAGTGACCAGCAAAAATGTTACCGGTCGTAGAATCTTCCCAACCCGGAACGATGATCGGAAGATTTTTTTCGGCGGCGGCCAGTAGCCAAGAATTTTTTGGATCGATCTGGTAATATTGTTTTAACTTTCCCCTTAAAAGAATCTTGTACATGAACTCATGCGGAAAATAAGATTTATTTTCTTTCTCGGCATTTTGCCACTCTTCTAAAACCGCTTTTTCAATACGACGAATCGCCTCTTCTTCCGGGATGCACGTATCGGTCACCCGGTTTAAGTGACGCTCGAGTAAGGCTTGCTCATCCGCCGGGGTCAAATCACGATAATTTGGAATTCGTTCGTAATGATCGTGCGCTACTAAATTAAAGACATCTTCTTCTAAGTTTGCGCCGGTGCATGAAATGGCATGGACCTTATCTTGACGAATCATTTCGGCAAGCGACAAACCAAGTTCGGCCGAACTCATCGCGCCCGCAAGCGTGATCAGCATTTTGCCGCCTTGATCCATTAAGTCTTTGTAACCTTTGGCCCCGTCTTTAAGTGCGGCGGCGTTGAAGTGGCGATAGTGATGATCGATAAAATTTGTAATTGTCATAAGCTTTTGTCTCCAAGCTAGAAGGCTGAGAACATACTGGCAATCAAAGGGCCTGACAAGATTTATGCGCAAGCCTTTTCTGCGTAAGAACTAAACATCAATGCGGCTTGATGCCTGACACGGCCTTCGATAACAATCCCGTATCGCGACTGATATTTAACAGGCCGGCGTCCTTCAGCAAATCTTCCATGGGGTGCTGTACGTAATTTTTAAAAAAAGGTTCGTGGAAATCCATCGGAAATTGTTTCAGGGCCCACTGGAATTCGGCGGCGTCATTTTTTTGGATGGAATCAACCAGCCCAAAAAAGCCGCCCGGTTTCAAAACTCGCTTGGCCTCGGAAATGACTTCCTTACGAACCGTAATCGGAAGTTCATGAAAAAGAAAACAGGAAACGACGGCGTCAAATTTCTGGTCTTTAAACGTAAGGTCCTCACCGCCGCCTTGAACAAAGTTAATGTTCTTAAATCCGGCCAAGCGCTCGCGCGCCTTTGCTAAGTACATCGGGCTCAAATCAAGGCAAGTAATCTTCGCCTTCGGAAAAGCGTAAGCTAATGACCGGGTCAAGCGCCCCGTGCCGCAGCCAACTTCAAGAATATTTAATCCTTCACCGTTCACGGATGGCTTTGGCGTCGACATCAGGTGAACTTTCATCGGCGCGATGATTAATCGTCTCATTGCATCGGCGGCGCCTCGAAATAAAATTTCTACCTGGTGTTCGTAAAGTTCGGCCGAGCCCTCACTCAGGTAACCATCTGTTTGGAAATGAAAATTTCGTTTGTAATAATCAGGAAGTTCTTGCAAAAAATCGTCGGCCTCTTCGTTAAATTCCTTCGCTTTATTTTCTTTGCGACGAACTGCGGCCTTGTAAGAATCATAAACTAGTTGTGGGTAACGTAACGCGTGCTTAACTATATTTTCCGGATATAAAACGTTGACCGGGTAAATTCCGTTCTCAATATTTTGCAAATCGTTTTCGTGCAGGGTTTTTATTTTTTGCAGAAGTTCGGCGAATTGCCCCGCAAATTCTTTCGGAGCCGGTCGCAACTTGCCGGTCGCAAGCAAATCCACAAGCGGAAGTGGAAATGCCTGTAGCGCAAAGTGTCCGGTACGCGCCAAGGCGTAAGCTAGGCCACCGTACTTAAGGGCTTGTTTCTGAACTAACTTCTGAAGGCTGCGCGTTTTGTTTTTTTCCATCTCTGTACACCTTATACCAGTGAAAGAACGTTAGCGAGATCGCAATCATGCTGGCTGTAAAAACACACAGCGCAAAGCCAAAAAATAGGATGATGCTCATTTAATTATCCTTCTGAAGTTGCGGTTGATTGTGGCCCGTAATATCACGAACGACCCATGAAGCCATTGCCAAACCGAAGGCTCCTGTTACGAAACCAGCGGTCCCGTATATAACCGACCGGTGCAAACAGCTGTGGGGGTCGAACTCGCCTTGTGGACAAACGCATTTAAAACCTTCGCCATTATCATATTTAAGTTCAATACTTTCCATCGGCTCTTCATCCGAAAAAACGCATGGAATTCCAAATTCATTTTTTTCGCGAGGAAAGTTAAAGTCTTTGCGCAATATTTTACGAACCGAGTGGGAAAGTGGATCCATGTACGTTTTTGAAAGATCAATAATTTTAATACGCGTGGGATCCATCTTAGCCGAAGCACCGCCGCTCGTGATCACTTTGCGGCCCTGCTCGCGACATTCGTTTAATAAAAAAGTTTTCGCGGTTAAATTATCAATCGCGTCTAAAATATAATCAGGGTTTAAACCCAAAATTTCAGCCGAATTTTCTTTGTTATAAAACGAAGTTATAACATCTACCTTAGCCTGCGGATTTATTTTTCGCAGTCGCTCGCCCATCACTTGCGCTTTTTTCTGACCGACTAATCCTTGCAATGAATGCAATTGTCGATTTGCATTTGTAATGCAAATTTCATCGTGATCGATGATCGTCACGTGACCAACTCCCGAGCGTACGATCGCTTCTGCAGCCCACGATCCGACGCCGCCCAAGCCAATGATCATAACGTGCGAATTAAAAAGTTTTTTCATTTTTTCATCGCCAACTAGCCGACCCATGCGGTCGAAGCGGCGGTGAAGAATATAATTAGTTTCCGGCATTGGCTGAGGTTCAGTTTCCATAGCTCAATGAATTACCAAAAAGTTTACAGTCTGAAAAGCCTTTTAAAGTTACTATTGGTAATTTCTAGGATGTCGAAGGCACTTAAATTCCGAAGGTTTCCGATTTTTTCGGCAATTTGAAACAGGGAACTCGAGTCGTTCGCCTGGCCCTCTTGCCAATTCAATGGAGCCTGATCTGGGGAATCACTCTCGATTAATAAATACTCTAGCGGAAGCTTCTTGATGCAATCCTGCAACTTCGAATTTTTTTCATAGGTGACCGCTCCGCCCACGGATATCAAAAACCCGTGATCGATATATTTGCGGGCCGTCTCGAAACTTCCGGTAAACGCGTGCACGAAGCCACCGCGTTCGGGGGCCTGCCAAACGTCAAAAATCCGAATGGCTTTTTCGTGCGCCTGCACGATGTGTAACACCATCGGTTTCAGAAATGCTTTCGCAATTTCTATTTGGTTTTCGAACATTTCAATTTGCAAAAGTTCAGAATTTTTCATGATGTGGGGGCGAAAATCCAGTCCCGTTTCGCCGATCGCCATCGCGTCGGGAAGCTTTTGCACTAAAAGATCTAGGGCCTGTTCGCAAACTTCAACATCTTCACTGGCCGCGATAAAGTACGGATGAAGGCCTAGGCACAGACCAAAGTTTGCCGGATACATTTTTTTAAGTGCGAATTGATTTTCCCATTCGAGCGGATTGATTCCTCCCAACAAAAAAAAATCAATTTTCTTATCCAGTGATCGCTGTAGCAGTTCTGGAAAATCAGCTCTAGTGAAAAGTCTGGGATCCGACCAATGTGAGTGGGCATCGATGTGTTTCATATTCAGAAGGGCCAGGCTACATCTGGACTTCAAAAATAACAACTTATTCCGATAGATAACAATCAGGGAGTACGTAAAATGAAGAAAAATCAGTTTCAAATGGGAATCGAAATTAAAACAAAATCTGGTTCGGTTTTAAAGCCCGACCAACTTCACTTTTGGGATTTCAATGGCGAAACGCAACCCGCCAATCTTCCCACCCACTTCACAAACATGACTCCGCAAACCCCGTTTAAATATTTCACCGATGCCATCCTTGGTTTGTGTTATCACAAAATGAACGATTTCAAATTTTTAAATCCCGAAGAGAAACGGTTTACATTGCAGGCTTACCGGTCTTTTGATCCGTACGCCACCCTGTTTTCAAAGTCGGCCCCTCGGGTTAAAGCGTTAAACAAAAACAACAAAAAAGACGGATTGAAGTACGAAAACTTTGAAAAAAACATGTCTGATATTTGGCAAAAAACTTTCTCACAGAAAAATGTGCAGTTTGCGAATTTGACAGAAGCCCTAGACTGCATCTCAGAATTCGAAAACTCGGTTGATGAACCGTTTCTTTACAACTTTTCGATTCAATTTACTGAAACATTTACCGAAAAGCTTATTTGCTTCTATTCGTTTTTATTTCATTTACGGGCACTGGTCGCGGTAGATCACAATGCTCACGTCGACGATTCATCTTTCGAATCCGTCAAGTGCGATTCAATTTCAGACTACCTGCCTAAATCGGATTACACCGTGAACGACGCGCTATTGTATTGGCAATTTAAAAAGTTAAGTACGCCATTCTTGGGACACGCGGCCGGACCAGGTAAAGATAAAGATCCAAGAATTGAAAAACTATTTGTTGATCCCATGCTTAAATCTTTTAATCAGTACAATCACAACGCGTGCTGCTTGATCGATCAACTTCCAAAAAGTTTTCTAAATTCTCTTTCCATTGCAGAACTTGAAGAAGTTTTGCACCACGTTCAAATGGATTGGCTTTTAGGTTCAGAATCTGGTTTGTTGTTCAAAATTCGGGAAGAACTCTACGGGATCACTGAAGGTTACGAAAAAATATTTTGGCCCGAAGCCGCAACGAGCTCGTCTAAGAATCCCACAAGCTTGAACATCTGTTTTAGTTTGTCAGATAAAGATTTGGCTAAAGAGTCTGCGGCCGCTT
>CAXSEH010000189.1:0-5346 GCA_964236345.1 uncultured Bdellovibrionales bacterium | reverse complement strand
TTGCTTCGCATCACCTTGAACGCGAATCCACTGATCGGTGACAGCTTCCGAGTGAAGCCCCTGCGATTGGAAATAAATGGCGGCCTGTTTTGTGTAGACCGGTTGTGCTACTTTGATCAGCAAGTCCTCGGCGTACGCCTGAGTTGCTAATGCGAACGACAATCCGATTGTCAGTGCAGATACTTTCATGAAAACCCCTCCTTGAGATTGAACATTTTTGTGCTGCCTAAAAGTCTAGGAACAAAAATCAACCCGCACCAACAAGTATTTTTGATATCTCCCATAAATTTTCATTTTTGAGCAATTGCGTTGAAAGCTTTGCCCGTCGTCCAACTCGAGTTATCTCGTTGTCTCGACTCAGGTTTTTTGTCATGATGTGCAATGAAAACTTAATGATAAATACAAATGAGATGCAAAGATCTCAAGAGGTTTTATGAACTCGCAAGCTACTCAGTCTGTGGACGACATGTCGCGAACTTTCGCCCTGACTACAAAATTGGACGCGTTAGTCGCCTGGGGACAACGAAATTCTTTATGGCCCCTCCCGTACGGAACGGCCTGTTGCGGAATCGAACTGATGTCCGTCATGGGACCCAAGTATGACTTAGCCCGATTCGGAGCCGAAGTGGTTCGGTTTTCTCCTCGCCAATCTGATTTACTTTTAGTTGCCGGCACCATCACCGAAAAAATGGCGCCGATCTTAGTTCGAATTTACGAACAAATGCTAGAACCAAAATACGTGATCTCGATGGGCGCTTGTGCGAGCTCGGGCGGTTTTTATCGCGCGTATCACGTGTTGCAAGGTTGTGATAAAGTTATACCGGTCGACATCTACGTTCCGGGTTGTCCGCCAACGCCCGAAGCGGTTCTTGATGGCGTGATGACATTGCAAAAAATGATTAAAGACCGAACGCCGCGTCCGTGGGCCGTGAATTGGAAATCCCCGTACGACACCGGCGCCATTCAAGCAGGTACTCCAGCCGAAGTAAACGCCGTGACTTCAAGACTGCAAACGACAGGAAGAGTTTAAGATGAATTTCCCTGAAGTATTAAAAACTGATTTGTCGACGAAGTTTGGCGCCAATGAATTTAAATTTTACACGACTCCGGTCGGCGACCACGTGATCGAAGCTTCGAAAGAAACGACTCCGGCTTTACTTCGTTACTTAAAAGAGTACGCCGGCTTTAATTTTTTGATGGATATTTGCGGCGTTGATTATCCGCAACGCGCGAAACGTTTCGACGTTGTTTATCATTTATTTAATTCGAAAGAATACACGCGCCTTCGCGTAAAGACCCAATTAGCCGAAGGCGAAGCTGTCGGCACCGCAACGACCATCTGGCAGGGTGCAGATTGGTTCGAGCGCGAAGCCTACGATATGTTCGGCGTTTTATTTACCGGACACCCCAACCTCCGAAAAATTTTGACGCATCATCAATTCGTCGGTCATCCGCTTAGAAAAGATTACGAAGCCGATGCTCAGCAACACTGCGATTCGGTTTTACCGATTCACTTCGATAACACGCCGGAACAGCGGGGAGATCAACTTGATAGCCGTTACGTTCCGATCAACATCGGGCCTTCACATCCCGCCATGCACGGAACTTTGCGGGTCATGGCCGAACTTGATGGTGAAACCATCGTCCGTGCAAGTTGCGAAATCGGCTACTTGCATCGCTGCTTTGAAAAAATGGCCGAAACTCATCCTTACAATCAAGTTATTCCATACACCGACCGACTGAACTACTGCTCGGCCCCGATGAATAACGTGGGCTACTGTAAAGCTGTCGAAAGATTGATGGGAGTCGAAATTCCCGAGCGGGCGCAAGCGATGCGCGTGGTTTTGTGCGAACTTTCTAGAATCATCGATCATATCATCGCGGTCGGAACGGGCGGCGTGGATTTAGGCGCCTTAACGGCGTTTTTCCATCTACTTTCATACCGTGAAAAAGTTTATAATTTATTTGAAAAACTTTGTGGAGCTCGCTTGACGGTTTCGTTGACCCGCGTGGGCGGCATGGCCCAAGACGCACCCGAGGGTTGGTTCGATGAAGTGGTTGCGTTCTGCGCCGAGATGTCTGATGGCGTAGATGAAATTCAGCGCTTGATGATCGATAACAAAATTTTTATTAAAAGAACTCAAGGAGTTTGCCCGGTCAGTAAAGACGACGCAATTGCTTGGGGTTACACGGGTCCGTTACTGCGGGCATCGGGCGCGAACATTGATTTGCGTAAAACAAATCCTTACTACGGTTACGACCAGTACGATTTTGATATTCCAATTGGTACGAATGGCGACGTTTACGATCGTTACTGCGTACGCATTGAAGAGATGCGGCAAAGTATTCGCATCATTCGCCAAGTCTGTAAAAGCATCCCGGGTGGAGATTATACCGTCCGAGATAAAGGTATCGTTCTACCCGAGAAAAAAGATGTTTACGGAAACATCGAAGGCCTGATGAATCATTTTATGTTGGTGATTAAAGGTTTACGACCGCCGGTCGGTGAAATATACGACGCAACCGAAGCCGCAAATGGTGAACTTGGTTTCTACCTGATCAGCGACGGCTCTGCTAACCCTTACCGTTTAAAAGTTCGACCACCGTGCTTTGCGATATACCAATCGTTTCCGACCGTGGTTAAGGGTGTTCAGTTAGCCGATGCGATCGCAACCGTGGCCAGCATGAATGTCATCGCTGGGGAATTGGATAGATAGATGTTTCAATTATCAAACGACGCCAAAGAAAAAGTATTGAGTGAGCTAAAGCGCTACGAATCAAAGCAATCGGCGGTTCTACCAGCCTTGTACATCGCGCAGCGGGAAAACAACGGTTTCATTAATGCCGAAGTCATCAAAGCCTTATCTGGCGTCATGGATATTCCTGAATCTAAAATCAACGAAGTATTTACCTTTTATACCATGTATAATAAGTCGCCGATTGGAAAGTACCACGTGCAAGTTTGCCGAACATTATCATGCATGCTGAACGGCGCGAAAGAATTAACAAATCATCTTTGTAACGAACTAAAAGTAAAACTGGGCGAAGTCAGCTCTGATGGACGTTTCACGGTTTCCGAGGCGGAATGTCTTGGATCTTGCGGAACCGCTCCGATGATGCAAATCGGGGACAAGTATTACGAAAATTTAACCCCGGAATCGGCGATGAATTTATTACGAGGGATGAAATAATGATGACGAACGAAACGAAGTACCTTTCCGAGTTTTATCATTTGCCGGAATTCAAGGGGCTTGAAGGCTACAAAAAAAATGGCGGATATAAAGATCTTGAAAAAGCTTTGAAGATGACGCCGCAACAAATTATTGATGAAGTCAAAGCTTCCGGCCTGCGCGGTCGCGGTGGAGCGGGTTTTTCGACCGGCATGAAGTGGGGTTTCTTACCCAAGAACAACGAACCACGTTATTTACTTTGCAACGCCGACGAAGGCGAACCCGGAACTTTTAAAGATCGTATGATGATGGAAAAAGCGCCTCATCAATTAATCGAAGGCATGATCATTTCGGGTTTTGCGATCGGTTCCAAAAAATCATACATCTACGTCCGTGGAGAATACGACGATTCAATAAACGCCCTTGAAGCCGCGATTCAAGAGGCTTACAAGGCCGGCTACTTGGGTAAGAATATTTTAGGTTCTGGCTTCGAGCACGACATGGATATCTACCGCGGAGCGGGCGCGTACATCTGTGGCGAAGAAACGGGCATGATCTCTTCGCTTGAAGGTCTTAAAGGACAGCCGAAATTGAAACCGCCTTTTCCTGCGGTTCAAGGTTATCTCCGTAAGCCAACCATCGTTAATAACGTGGAAACTCTCGCAGTTGTTAAGTACGTCATCCGTGATGGTGCCGCTCACTACAAAAAATTCGGCACCGAAAAATCAGCGGGAACAAAATTATTTTCATTATCCGGAAACATTGTTAAGCCTGGTAACTACGAAGTGCCCTTAGCGTTTCCACTCAAAGATATGGTTTATGGATTAGGCGGGGGTTTCAAACCTGGCCGTAAACTTAAAGCCGTGATTCCGGGTGGCTCATCAGCCCCGGTGTTGAATGCCGAAGAATCGGAAAAAGCATTGCTTGATTATGAAAGCTTAGCGCAAATGGGAACGATGTTAGGTTCAGGCGCGATCATCGTGATCGACGACGCCCAGTGCATGGTGGAATGTTTAGGAAACTTAACTCACTTCTACCATCACGAATCTTGCGGCCAGTGTACTCCTTGCCGCGAAGGCACGGGCTGGCTCGATAAAATTGTTCACTCGATCATGGCCGGCAAAGGCCGCATGCAGGATATCGAGTTATTAATTAAAGTAGCAGACAACATGAAAGGTAAAACGATTTGCGCGCTATCAGACGCGGCGGCATTACCGGTTTTAAGTTTCGTTACAAAGTTCAGAGACGAGTTCGAGTATTTCGTTCGCGAAGGTAAATCAAAGGTTAAGGGAACTGCTTACAAAGGAAATCCAAATGCCGAAATGCACCATTAATGGCGTCGAACTAGAAGTCGAAGCGGGTAAAACCATCATCCAAGCGATGACGGAAAACGCGCAACGAATCGCGCACTACTGCTGGCATCCGGGCCTTAGCATCGCCGGCGTTTGCCGCTTGTGCATGGTCGAGATCGAAGGAAATCCACGCGTACAGATCGCCTGCAATACCATCGTGACTGAAGGCATGAAGATCAACAACACTTCTGAAAAAGTAAAGGATGCCGTCAAGTGGGGTTTAGATTTTCATTTAATCAATCATCCACTTGATTGTCCGATTTGCGATCAGGCGGGTGAATGCGGCCTGCAAGATCAGTACATGGAGTACGGAAAATACAATCCAGAAATGGCCGAGAAAAAACAAAAGAAGCACAAGGTTGTTGATTTAGGACCCACCGTGGTTCTAGATACCGAACGTTGTATTTTATGTTACCGCTGCGTGCGATTTACCGATGAAGTTTCAAAGACAAATGAATTAGGAATTTTCAATCGTGGCGATCACGCTGAAATCGGCACCCACGACGGAAAAGAACTGAACAACAACTATTCGTTAAACACGGTCGATATTTGTCCGGTAGGCGCCTTAACTTCAAAAGATTTCCGTTTTAAACAACGGGTTTGGTATCTTAAAGATGCCGAGACGGTATGTAACGGATGTTCGACGGGCTGTAACACCAAAGTTTACTTCAACAAAGAAGGCGTCTTCCGCGTGAAGCCGGTTTACAATAAAGAAGTGAACGGTCATTGGATGTGTGATGAAGGCCGTTACACTTATAAGTTTGTAAATCAAGACGTTCGACTATTAAAAGGCCAAAAGTATGCAGGCGGCCAGTGGGGCGCCG
>CAXSEH010000188.1:0-5380 GCA_964236345.1 uncultured Bdellovibrionales bacterium | reverse complement strand
TAAGCTACTTTAAAATTTTAAGTCTTGAGTAAAGAGGGAAGTGATCGGACACGCCCTCTTTTTTTTCCGCGTTAAATCTAAGCGGCGTGCCATTATTTCGCATGTGCCCCGCGGTGCGAACGACTTGGATCGAATCAGGGATCAATTCTAAACCTAAGTCTTTTAGATTTTTCGAAAAGACCAATACGTCTAAGTGTGACCATTCACCGCGATAATTGTGGGTTCCAAGGCAAGTTTTGCAACCGACTAAGTGGGAAACATCTCCTACTTCACTCATGTCGGTTTTGAAGTAACCTTTTTCTTTTTCTTCAGAATCGATGATGTTGAGATCCCCACCGAAAATCACGGTGCGACCTTTTTTCTGATAGTCGCCCATTAATTTTTTCGCATACTGAATGGCCTGTCCGCGCCAAGCCGTTGGATTGCTCTGCGATGGAAAGTGCCCGACCAAGAAAGTGACCGGTTTTCCATTAGGGGCTTTGACGGTTACTTCTAAGATTCCGCGCGAGCGCTTGGCCCACTTGAGCTGTTCGGGGTCGGCGTCAGCGTAGGGGACTAAATGAAGTTGCGGTTTTCCCACTAACGGAAACTTCGAAATGAAGCCAGGGTCAATTCCGCGAAGATCCGGTCCTTCTAGGAGCACGACGGTTTGGTAGCCAAGATCGCTGAGCTTATCTTTTACGAGACGTTTTAAGATGGATTCGTTTTCAACTTCTAAAAGAAATAAATTATCGGGTCCCTGACCATGATCGACGTAGCGAATGACCTGGGAAATATTATTTAACTTGGTCACAATGACGCTTTCGTTCCAATCAAGCTGTTCACATTCTTCACGGTAGGTTTTGTTTTTCATTTCGGCGCAGAATTTTTTGACCTCGGGACTACGCTGCTTTTCAGCCTGAGGTAAATAAGTGAAATCTTCGCGATCTTTATCGTGGACGGCGTCAAAAAGGTTCTCGACGTTGAAGCTCATCACCGAAATTTCGTCCGCATTCTTGGACACGAGTTCCAAAGAAACGGGCTGATTGTCAGAGCTTACGTTTGTTAGTTTGGCAGGACCTGATTGGCACCCCGCAAACAGCGTCAGAGTTAAGGTTACGGCCGTCATTAATCTTAACGAAAGCTTCAATTTATTTTGTATTTTTTGCATGATAAGACCCTATTCTAAAACACTTTCGGGTGCTAGTTTTAGCGAAAGTTAGTGCGCTGTGATATAATTCTGTAACTCGGACGGGGAGCCCATTCTATGAAACTTCATTTAATACTTTCGATTGTTTTTTTCGCGGTCATTGTTCAGGCCGTCGAGAATAATCAACCTCCGGCAACAACCAGTAACGCAATGGTCTCCAGCGCTCCGGCCGGTGCCAATTCGGCGAAGGTCGTCGCGGATGATCCCGATTATTTTTCTAAAAATTCTTTTGGTATTTTATTTTACAGCCTTGGGGGATACGATGATACGCAATTTAAAAATGCGGATCCGGCCTTTGCACTTTACGATTCATACGTATCTTTAAGTTGGAGAATTGGTAACGATATTCGCTTGTCGGTCCTACCAACATTTGGTTACACGACCGAAGGTAAAGATTTTATCGGAAATCAAACGGCCGACAAGTTTTACTGGCGGGATTTTTCGATTTCGGTGGCGCAAAACCATTTATTAGAAAATATCTTGCCCGCGGCCTGGGACCTAAAACAGAAAGCCCGCCTTTATTTACCAACCAGCGATGGCTCAAAAGATGAGGGAATGATTGCCCGATTACGACTTGAGGCAGAGACTCGGTACAACATTGATCGTTATTCGAACGTGCGAATTTATTTGAAGCCAAGCTATTATTTTCAACGCAACACTTCTTACTTGAGTAGTTCGGGCAAAGTGAAGACTTCAAAGATGATCGATTCCGAACACGGGACTGAATTAAACTGGAACTTGAACAAATATTTTTCCGTGAAACCTGGTTTTGAAATTGCCGAAAAGTGGACGAATAAATCGGAGGCGAACCAAGCCGATCTTCGCTACGGAAACGGCACGCACGAATCTGACATTGGATACCGTTTGGGTTTCGAAATTAGACCAAACCGTGACATGAGCTTCACGGTGGGGATCCAAGAATCGCATAATTTGGTAGATCCAAGTGAAACGCCGGTCGTCGGTTACACACTTCTGACTAACATCACGATTTTGTAGTTTGAAACGACTTCATTTTAGATCAATCAATTAAATTGTCGTCCAATTCAAATCGCATTCGTTGGCCGGCCCAGTTGAACTGCAGTTCGCAAGCCCGCAGGGCGATGGCTTCAGGCTTGTAACTTTTCACTGCCCCGTAAAGAGCATCACCTACGATGGGCGCTTCGATTTCGTAAAATTGCGCACGTATTTGATGGGTCCGGCCCGTTAACAAATTAATTTTAACCCAAGTATTTTCATCCATTTTTTTCTGTTGAAGAATTTCAAGCTCACATAGCACCCAGTTTTCAACAACGCTTTGGGAAACTTTTTTCGGAGCGCGGGGCGACGGTTCCATATAATGTAGAAGTTTGGGTGGCAGTTTTTTCTCGGTTTCAACCAAGGCACAATACTTTTTTTCGATCTGGTGATTTTGCAGCTGAAGATTAAAGGCCCGCACAAACTGCGGGGTTTTTCCGTACACGATCAGTCCGCAAGTTAAGGTGTCAAGACGGTGGGTGATCAGAAGGCTGCTTTTTAGGGCTACGCTTAATTGCGTGAGCGCATTTTCGATTTTATTATCTACGGACGGGTGACTTGGTATGCCGCTGGGTTTATTGAGAACGACGAAATCTTCATTCTCAAAAACAATCAGGGATTTCCAGTCGAAGTCGCAATTAAATCGGCGCGGTTTCGTATGCACGCGAATCAGTTGCTCGGCCCTAATCAATGAGTTCGTGTTTTGTCTTTTGTTTGCGACATATATCGCACCCAAATTAAGCAAGGCTTGGACTTCGGTCGGTGTTTTTTCTAAAGCCTCTGCTACGACATCAATCACAAATCCCTCTTTAGCGTTCGCGAAGTGTTTAACTCCGTACTCAAAACCTTGTGAACTGATGATTTGTGGCATGATTTGGCTTAGCACAGTGTACCGATTGCATTCAAGACCTTAACAAGCTGAACATTTATGATCATGATGGATAGAATATGCACGATTCGTTGTTTCAGTGCCTCTGGGCCAGTAAGCATACTTTAAATTGCTTAACGCCGTATGCCTACGAGCCTACCTGGATTTACACTTTTCTCATCGTGATGATGTTGTTGTCGGCCGTCGGTCTGCCTTTTCCTGAAGAGGCTACGCTCGTGAGCGTAGGTGTGCTGGCTTATATGGGAATGAACCCCGAGCAGTTTCCTCCACCTTATCCGGGGGCTCCTCACGTCAATCCATTGCACGCTGCGGGGGTTGCTTTCTTAGCGGTTTTTCTGTCGGATTTTTTGATTTACGGAATCGGAAGATTTTTTGGTCGTCGCATCTTCGAGTTAAAACCCTTAAAGGCGATTTTATCGGCCGAGAACAGGGTTCGCATTGAGAATTGGACTCATAAGTACGGGGCCTACGCCTGCGGTATTTTTCGGTTTACACCGGGGGTTCGATTTCCGGGACATTTGGCGTGCGGAATGTTGAAGTTTCCGATGTGGAAATTTGCGTTGATCGATGGGATTGCGGCCTTGATTTCGGTGCCTACGCAAATTTTACTGTTGGCCCACTACGGTGAGCCGATTTTAAAATTCTTAAAACAGTTTAAAATTGTGGTGCTGTGTTTACTAGCGATACTTCTTTGCGTATTCCTTTACAAAAAATATCTAACTAAGCGGCCGCAGACTCTTTAGCCAAATCTTTATCTGACAAACTAAAACAGATGTTTAAGCTCGTTGATTTTTTAGCCGAGGTCGTCGCGGCTTCGGGCCAGAAGATTTTTTCGTAACCTTCGGTGATGCCGTAGAGTTCTTCGCGAATTTTGAACAACAATCCCGATTCAGAGCCTAGGAGCCAATCCATTTGAACGTGATGTAAGGCTTCTTCAAGTTCGGCACTTGAAAGGGAAGTTAAAAAACTTTTTGGCAATTGGTCGATCAGGCAGCAAGCATTGTGATTGTACTGATTGAAAGATTTAAGCATGGGATCTACGAAAAGTTTTTCGATGCGGGTGTCTTTATCTTTTCCCGGGCCTGCGGCACCCCCAACGAATGGGGTACTTAATTTTTTAAATTGCCAGTAGAGAAGGGCGTCGTTCACGGTGTAATCTGATTTTGGAAGGTAGTCGGAAATGGAATCGCACTTAATCGATTCAAAAGAAGAATCATCGACGTGGGCGTTATGATCTACCGCTACTAGGGCGCGTAAATGAAACAGAAAAGAATAAAAACAGATCAGTTTTTCGGTAAAACTTTCAGAAAAATGGATTGAAAAATTATAAAGAAATGGTTCGTCGACGGAGTTTTCGAATGCTGAAATGCAATCTAGCGCTTCGGTTAAGTTTGCGAAGTGAACGCTTTTTTGCGAAAAAGTTTTTTGCCAAATATCCGACATATTTTTTTCAAAATTTTCGTATTTTAGACCATCTTTTTTTGTATTTTTGTTAAGCGCCTTAACTCTTGGCGCGGACTTAGTGAAGAGGGTCGCGTAAGGATCAAACGAGCGATAGGCCTGTAAAGTAAATCTTTTTTCTTCCGGATTTAAAAATTTAAAATCATTCATTTTGTGATAACACAAACCTAAGATGGCGTCGGTGAAATATTTAAACGGAGTCTGCGGCGTCATGTTCGTGAAGTGGATGGGAAGGTTCGGGGGTTGCGTTTCACCGTTGAAATCCCAAAAGTGAAGCTGATCGGGTTTTAAAACCGAACCTGATTTTGTTTTGATTTCGATTCCCATTTGAAACTGATTTTTCTTCATTTTACGTACTCCCTGATTCTAATCTATCGGAATAAGTTGTTATTTTTTAAGTCCAGATGTAGCCTGGCCCTTCGGATTATGAAACACATCGACGCCCACTCACATTGGTCTGATCCCAGACTTTTCTCTAGAGCTGATTTTTCGCAGCTGCTGCAGAAATCATTTGATAAGCAAATTGATTTTTTTCTGTTAGGGGGAATCAATCCACTCGAATGGGAAAATCAGTTTGCACTTAAAAAAAAATATCCGGCGAACTTTGGTCTGTGCCTGGGCCTTCATCCCTATTTTATCGCCGCAACGGATGACGTTGAAGTTTGCGAACAGGCCCTTGATCTTTTAGTGCAAAAGCTGCCGGACGCCATGGCGGTAGGAGAAACGGGACTGGATTTTCGCCCCCACATCATGAAAAACTCTGAACTTTTACAGATCGAAATGTTTGAAAATCAAATTGAAATTGCGAAAGCCTTTCAGAAACCGAT
>CAXSEH010000187.1:0-5394 GCA_964236345.1 uncultured Bdellovibrionales bacterium | reverse complement strand
AAAAAGGTGAAGCCATTTATTTTAATCTTGAAAATGATACGCGAGATATCGGCGGACCGGGCTCTGACAACGCTTACTCGAATGGCTTCAAACTTTCGTACATTTCAGCTGAAGATGATATTCCCGCTTGGAGCAGACCCTTCGTTAAACGGGCCGATTGGTTACAGGCCGCGCTAAAAGAATCGAAATCCAACATCGGAATATCACTTGGTCAGCAGATCTACACCCCCAATGACATTCGGCGTACCGATTTAATCCTTGATGATCGGCCTTACGCCGCTTGGCTTTATTTAGGTTTTTCGGCTCACTTTAAGAACGAAGCGCAAAGTCATGTTTTGGAAATGGATGTTGGCGTGATCGGACCCGAGGCGGCCGGCGAAACGATCCAAAATGGTTACCATAAGATTATCGCGAAATATCCAGCCGAGGGTTGGAAACATCAATTAGCAACGGAACCGACCTTACAACTATCTTACCAGCAACGATTTAAATTTCTTGAACTCAGACACTCGAAGAAAGAAACCTATTTTGACGCCTTACCTTTTTACGGCGTGGGGTTTGGAAATGTTTCGGTCGACGCCCACATCGGCGGGATGGTTCGATTGGGAACTTCGCTTCCGGATGATTTTGGACCATCGCGACCTTCAATGAATGATGGCGATAATTTTGTAACGCCGCTTGAAGACGGTCCGCCGGTAGGTAGCTTTTACGTTTTCGCCGCAGGCAGAGGAATTGGCGTTGGCCGAAACGTTTTTTTAGACGGAAATACTTTTCGTCAAAGCCATAAAGTGACCAAATACCCTTTCATTATTGAAACCGAAGTGGGTGCGGTGGCCGCGTACCGGCAGTGGAGTGCAGCGTGGCGTTTCGTTACGCGAAGTCCCGAGTTTGAACAGAAAAGTGTTTTCAACAGCTTCGCGTCGATATCAATAGGATACTTATTTTAAATTGGTTTTTGATTTGCATGTTATATTCTTTAGCATAACCCGGAGGTTTACGATGAAAGTTATTTTATTTCTTATTTTGCCATTCATCATGTTGGATGCGACTGCCCAAACGTATGATCCACGAGTTTCGGTAGTAACTCCTCCACCTTCAAATTCGGCCGACCTTTACTTAAATTCGAAGGTAAACGAACAGATTCGAACTCGAGTCAGAAATTTTGCCAGCGAAAATTACAGTATCTTTAGCCAGGCGGGTCAGGTGACCGTGCAAGGTCGAGCCGGAAGTAAAAGTGAGGCCGAAGAAATTCTATCAGCGGCACGCCTTGCCCCCGGGGTTTCATCGGTGGTGAATGCAATTACGGTGAATCCTGTCTTTTAAGAAGGAAGTCATTTTGCCCCATTAGCTTGGGAAAAAAGTCTGACAGTTTCAAAGGATCCTTATACTTTCTATTATGCGTGGTGGCACTGGCCTTGCAAAAACCCCAGGAAAATAACGATTCGATTTTGCATAAAAAACAAATCAAACCACAAAAAAAGAAAGAGGAATTTATGACCAGTAAACTATTGCCATTTTTAGCGCTGACAGTTTCTACACTGTTAGTTTCAACCGCGGCCCAAGCGGCGGACGCAGGTCAATCAGTGCTTCCGCAACCACGTGAAGTGCGTGAGTCTTCTGAATGGCGACCACACGTCGGCGTGATCGTCGGCGCGGCTCAGCCTGAAGGAAGCGGCGACACCAATTCAGAATTAGGAATCGACGTTGGTTACCAACCTTACATTCCATTCGGACTGGGCGCTGAATACATTCACTCACGCGTTGATGATGGAACTGAGACAAAGGATCGCGACACAGTTTGGGCTAAAGGAACTTACAATTTCGGTGGAACTATCCCCGTTATTAAAGACAGCTACGTAGGCGTTGGAGTTGGAGCCGTGTTTAAATCAGACCGTACTTCAGTTGCCGGAGCGCCAATCGTTGGCTTTGATATTCCAATTCAAAAAGATGAGCAAAGATTTCTTTCTGTCGGAGCATCATCACGTTACGCCGTTGTTAGCGATGGAGATGTTGATACATTTTCATTAAATGGTGTTGTTAAGTATTGGTACTAAATAGATCTTAAGTTACGATCGGTCTCATGAAGACGTTTAAAAATCTTGATGAGACCGCATCGTATGTTCTTAGTTTGGTGGAAGGCGATTTAAAAATCGCCACGCCTTTGGGCCTCGGGAAAGCCAACCAACTCGTTAATAAAATCTACGAACATTTCAAAAATAGTTCATTCAATCGAAATCTGGAAATCTATACGGCACTTTCCTTAGATACTCCGGTCTATAAAAGCCGCCTCGAACAAAAATTATTAGAGCCCTTCGTTAAGCGCCATTTCGGAAATTATCCAAAATTGCGTTACGTGCAAGACCTTCAGCAAAATAAGATTCCGGCCCATATTCGAATTCATGAGTTCTATTTTATGGCGGGACAGTTCTTAGGCATAAGTAAAGCGCAACAAAATTATATCAGTCTTAATTATACCTACGCCGCGAAGGGATTAGCCGATCGTGGACTGCAGGTCATCATCCAAATTATCGCGAAGGGAAGCGCAACCACCTCGCACCCGTACAGCCTGAGTTGCAATCCGGACATGACTTTAGATCTTTACGACCTCTATCAGAAAAGAAATAAAAAACTTTTCATTATCGGCGTCGTTCATCCAGATTTGCCTTTTTTAGACGGCGACGCCGCGGTGAATGAAGACTTTTTTGATGCCATTTTAGAGTCACCGGAAATTGATCATCAACTTTTTGCCCTTCCTCGTAACCCTGTTGATGCGGTTGATCACATGATTGGAATGCACGCGGCTCAACTTATTCAGGATGATGGAACGTTGCAAATTGGTATCGGTAGTTTATCCGACGCCCTCATTTATTCAACGTTGCTACGACATCAGAATAACCATCAGTACTTAGCAATTACTGGCGATTTTTGGGGCTCGCGAAAAAAACCGGACGCCTCACTTTTACATGATAACCCCTTTGCGAAGGGACTTTACGCCACGAGCGAAATGCTGATGGACGGATTTATGCATCTTAGAAAAGCGAGGATATTAAAGCGTTTTGTCTTTGACCAAGACCTTAAGAAAAATCTTTATCTGCACGCCGCTTTCTTTTTAGGATCCAAAGAACTTTACAAGTGGTTGCGAGATTTAAAAGGCGAAGATTACGACGGACTTTCGATGACTCGAGTCTCAAAGGTCAATGACCTTTACGATTCGCACGAAATGGCCCTACGGCACCAGCGAAAAAACGCGCGTTTTTTTAATACCTGCATGCAGGTAAATTTACTTGGGTCTGCGAATTCAGACACGCTCGATGAAGGACAAGTCATCAGCGGCGTTGGCGGACAATATAACTTCGTGGCCATGTCGCAAGAATTAGACGATTCACGATCAATCCTGATGCTTAGAAGTACGCGCACTAAAGGCGGAAAGCGCTATTCAAATATCGTCACTACGAATGGTCAGGTTACAATACCACGCCACCTTCGGGACATGATCGTAACCGAGTACGGCATTGCGAACCTGAAAGGGAAGTCTGACAATGAAGTGATTCAATCGTTAATTGAAATTACCGACAGCAAGTTTCAACAACGTCTGATTCGGTGGGCCCAAAAAAATAAAAAATTGAATAGGGATTACGTACTTCCGCCGTGGGCTTCAAAAAACACCCCCGAAGAAATTAACGGGTTCATAAATAAATATCAGAAACAAAATATTTTTCCTGAAGACCCATTTGGATTAGATTTTACGAAAACTGAATTTAAGCTTATAAAGGCGCTGACTCTTCTTAAACAAAAGTCGAAGTTAAATATAATTGGTTTACTGATAAAATGTTTGTTCGTTTCTTCTAAAGCATACGCCGAGGAACTTCGGCATCTGAAGCTAGATAACGTAAGGGGGCTAAAAGATTTTTACGAGCGCCTGATAGTCGTGTCAGCATTGAGCTCAAAGTAGCGGACCCAGTCTTGCAACCCGCTTTTTTAAGAAGAAAGTGGGTCTTATGCAAAAAATTTCCGAAGCTCGTCGAAAACCGAAGCCGCCATTTCCCGCCCAGAAACAAAAATCTCCTGGGCTAGAATCTAAAATTACTCCGCGGCCAAAATTCAAGGCCCCCGATTACAAAGAAGCCGGAAAGCTGCAGTCAAAACGTGCTTTGATCACCGGCGGCGACAGCGGTATTGGCCGTGCCGTTGCTTATCTTTATGCTCGCGAAGGGGCGGACGTAGCGATTACATTTTTGCCACAAGAACTAAGTGATGCGGTCGAAACGCAAAAATGCATCGAAGATCTGGGACGTAAGTGTGTGCTAATTTCTGGAGATTTGATGAAAGAAAGTTTTTGCACGCGCGCCGTTGAAAAAACCGTGAAGGCGCTTGGCGGGATTGACATTTTGGTCAGCAACGCTGCTCATCAAATGCGCAAAAAGTCTTTAGAGGATATCACGACGAAAGAATGGGATCGCACATTTCGAACAAACATCTACGCCTATTTCTTTCTAGCGAAGGCGGCATTACGTCATATGAAACGTGGGTCATGCATCATCGCCACAAGTTCGGAAACGGCCATGAAAGCACCAAAGGAACTAGCCGACTATTCCGCGACGAAAGGGGCCATCAACACTTTTACAAAATCCTTGGCACAAATGCTTGTCGGTAAAGGAATTAGGGTAAATGCGGTGGCGCCAGGACCCGTGTGGACACCACTTAATGTTTCGGACGGTGGAACAACTGCCGCGAAAGTCAAAAAATTCGGTAAGGATCAACCCATCGAACGGCCGGCGCAACCTGAAGAGATTGCGCCCGCTTACGTCTTTCTAGCTTCACAGGCTGATTCCGCTTACATTACCGGCGCGATCCTGGCCGAAACGGGCGGACTACCAATTACGTAAAAGCTTTAGGATCTTTAGAGTGGCGAGATAACAGCACGTTGGTGCTTATCTCGTAACTGGTTAAAAGAATTAACGACGTGAAATAGACCCAGGCTAAAAAGACGATTAAAGAACCCGCCGCGCCATATGGTGAACCAAGACCGGCTTTCCCCAAATAAAGGCTGATTAAACTTTTTCCGACTAAATAAAAAACTGTGCTGATAAGCCCTCCGTAAAAGCACCGACGCCAATCCAGTTTTTCGGTTGGAATATAACGGTAAAAGGCGGTGAATAAAAAAGCGAATAAAAGGAAATTGACGATGAAGGAAACGGCATGAAGTAAAGTTCCTTCGCTGTTCGGATAAATGATCGCGATCAATGCGGTAACCATCATCGAGGCGATCGATAAAAAAGCAAAACCCAAGACAAGTCCCAGGGCCCAAAATTTACTTTTTAAAAAACCTATGAAGCCGGCTCCACTTGAATTCGGGACGTACTCATTAATCTTATCCAGCGCTATACGAAGTTG
>CAXSEH010000186.1:0-5418 GCA_964236345.1 uncultured Bdellovibrionales bacterium | reverse complement strand
TCCGCCAATTTTAAAAACACAAACCCATTTTCAGGATGGGTTTTTTATTTTCAGGAAAAAATTAACAATCACAAACAGTTAGATCGAAGCAGCTCACAGGTCCCAAATTTCTTATATCATCCGAACTCATGCGAAATAACCCGATTTGCAGCGTTTTTGTAGTTGGTGTGCACTACAGGTTTTTCGTGCACTACAAGGCCAGTTCCAAACCGTTTTTACTAGTGCGGTTGTTCGATTCATTTTTTATTTGTTACTAAAATATTCGTCGCTTAATGGATTTTAACAAAAACTGCGACGACGTTGTGCCCTCTGATCCAAAATAGCTGCAAACAAATCTAACATTGCTGTTTGAAATTTCAATTTGCTTGCCGCTACCGGGACACATTGGATTTTCATTTAGCTCTTGCTTTGCAACCACGATTTCATCCTGTAAGCCGCTTACTAGCTTTACCGATCGAATAATCTGAATGACGTTCTTTCTTTTAGGATTGGGATCACCACAATTATTGGGCTCGTTGATCACAAACCTAAGAAGTAATGAGCTCTCGTTTGTTTCGGGTAAAAAGATCGAACCATCGGTAGGATTTTTACCAATGCTAGTCTCATAAGACATTAAATCCTCGGACTGAAAAAGTCGCGAGCTGGATAATCTAGCGCCGAATTGTGACTGATTGGTAAAAACTCTACAATCGAAAATGTCGCGAATTCCAAATTGAGATCCCACCTTCCCCTTTTTTCGTGCGACTAAAACAACCGCTGTAGCTACCGAGTCAAGCAAGTCGCGACCTGTTGCAAAGGGTCCGATCTTTTCGTTATCTGTTATAGTCTTTCCGGCAAAGTGAGTCTTGTGTTGAAACTCATGAGTAATCAAGAACAGCACCTGGGTCGGAAGTAAAGTTTTAACAGATTCCCGATGAAGCTCTATAGGACCATTTGACCCTAGCTCAGTTCGCGCAGCGACAATCATTGGTTTGCCATCTGGTCCCTCAACAAAAAGAGGCTGATCTCTTAAGACAAAAAGAGTTTTATTTATTCCCTGACTTAACCGTAAAATTTCAGGCGCAATAACAATTAAAAAATCTCGACAAAATTTGATCTGGTCGCCAGTTAGGCTCGTGCTTTCACAAAAGTGTGCAGATTCGTTCGGGTCATTTATAATGACCTTAATAGTTTCTATCATCGATGTTCGCGCCGCTTCCATAAACTCGAATACAGGGTCGCCACCGTTACCGACAACAGTTCCTGAAGCAGAGGCTCTCGAATTAAAAAAGGATGTAAAGATACAAATTAGTAGAACCGAGGAAAAATACTTAATCATTTTGATTTTCTCCAATTGGTGTCAGATGTATAGCCACTTGCATAAGTGCGTCGCGGCCACTTGGATGCCGTTCAATAAAATCCAGCAGCTGATGTTGGAACGAATCGACAAGGCCTTTGAGGTCGTTTAAGTGTTCACTATTAATTGAAACAAGTATGGTCGAGGCTTTTCTTTTTTCGACGGGAAAGCTTGTAAGGCCCTTCGCCGCGATTTCTAATGCTTTTTTGTGAAAAGCTCTGATCTTTTCGTTTGGGATTTCATTTGTAGTTGTAACTGCGACTTCTTCAGGAACAACTTTACCAGCGGGAGTTATTCGCCAGAAGCCTTCTCGCAAGAGGAATTCGACAGACTTTTTAATTCTGTGAGCTGGAGCTATACCCTTCAGCATCGAAAATAAAACATTAGAATCCAGCGCGAAGCCATTCAGATTAACTAAATCTTTCACGTAGGGATTCAACCAATCAGACAAAAGATGATTCTTTGATTGCCGAATCTTTTTTAATTTTAGATTTTCGTCAGTGAGATCAACTTTGTGAATGTGCGCTGACAGTTTTTTATCAATGAATTGATTTTCAGCATGGGTCAGTTTAAATATCGAGGCAATTCCCGGTAAGTTGTCGCGATTTAGTTGTCTGTTTCCTCTAAGAATTTGCGATACAAGGGCCTGAGAACAAACCCCTACCTTTGCGGTCCTTTGTCGTAGGCTGAAGGCTCCATTCAATCGGTAGTGTTCTAGCAGTTCCACTAGGAACTTAACTGGAGACCCATAGTCGTAAACTACGGGCCTTCCCTCGCCTAAATTTAAAGACGGAAGATTCCTCATTACTGGAAAGATCCTAGATATTGGCAGTTTAACTTAATGGTTCCTTTTTCCTGACCCTGGTCATCTTTTATCGTTTGAATAACAGGGCTCAGGCTATGCTCATTGAAGCTTGGAATTCCGCCAATAAGCGTTGATGGTGACCAGCCGTTGGTTTCGTTAAATGGATCATTTGGTTCCATGCAAGCGACCGTCATTTCGCTGCATAAACCAAGTCCGCCACCATATTTTTCGCAATAATTACCTGTTAATCCAATGCAAGTTAGCTGTCTTGCTTCTGTAGCTACGCCGTTTGAGTTAATTTTCGTTGCATGTTTATAGTAGAAATTTAAATTTGCTCCAAGCTGCGCTTTTGTTGTGTTCAATTTTACAGACGCCATGGTTTGCCCTGCAGTTATACGAACATCAGATGCGGGACTTGCTGAAAGCGGCAATCTACCAATAAAAAATTCTTGCTCCTGTTTTGTTGAAAGTCTTGAATCAAGATCCCTGATTTCGAGAGCACACTTAAATCTATCTGCAACCAACGCGTGAGACTGAAGTGAGATCATAGCTAAAAGACCAATTAAAAATGCTTTTGTCATAAAAACTCCTGTTAGGTTAAATTTTAGATCTGTGCCGGCAAAAATAAGTATTTAGGAATACATTGCAGTATGCAAGCAAGCCAGTCCAATTAATGATTACAAAAGTAATCACGACAGGGCATGCCAATACTTTATTTGGTATAAAATGGGGCCCCCACCATGCAGTGGGTCCTTCCTGGCGATTTTTTCAGAGCGACCGGCACGGCTCGCAGGAATCGACTAGTTTACGTGCTTTAAAAATAGGTTTACAATCTAACTATGAGTTCGACAACGACTTGTCAAAATCTAATGACAGTTTCTGAATATGCCTTAAGCCGTAAGGTCCGGGGACTTCCCGGTGGCTCAAGAGTTGCGGTTTACAAAGCTATCAACTCCGGTAGGATCGCCCTTGACCGCTCAGGCAAACTCAATCCCGCACTAGCCGATTCACAGTGGGAACTTAGAACTAGAATGGCTATGCCGGCTTTTCGATAAAACAATTACTGCCTAGAAATATTAAGAGCTTTCCAGGCGAAGATTTGTAGACGAGCGTGGACAATCGTTTTGGGATTCAATTTTAGAAATTGTTAATGAAATTGAGGGTGCGCAAAAGTGCTCTCAGGCTGTTCAGATATGAACCCCTGTGCCTTATCTTTTCTTTTTATTTTTGGAAATAAGTATGACTAAACCAGACATTAAGATTGGAACTTTATTTTTAAAGGGACCACTGCCTTTAGAGTGGATCAACCAGGCCTGCCAATCCCAGGGTCGAGCCATCGATGTCGGTTTGGCCATCTGGTTTCTAACTTACATGAAGCGCAAACAGCCAATAACCCTGAATCAACGCACACTTGATCACTTTGCCTTAAACCGACACGCGGGTTACCGAGGACTCAAAGGGTTGGAAGAAAATGGTCTCGTAGAGGTAAAACGGGCCCCAGGTAAGTCAGCGCGTGTTTTTTTGCGCAAAATTCCCGCGAGATACCTGGAAGTTTACGGAAAGGTACGCTATGAAGTTGAATAATTTCGCAACACGAAATGCTTCCTTGTCGGAAGATTCAAAAGGTTCTTTGAAAATTGAAGAGTTTATGACAACGGAAGAGGCCTCGATATTTTTGCGCATATCGAAGGCTTCGCTCTTAAATTTGTCGAGTAATGGCAAAGTTCCGTACTACAAATTTCAGAGGAGAAATCGATATTTAAAATCGGACCTGTTGGAGTTGCTCCTTTCTACCAGAAAAGGAGTACCGAATGGGAATTAAAAAAATAGGTAATGAATATAAAGTCAGTTTACACAAGCGGCATCCGATAACGTGCACCCCCCGATCACTTGTGCGATCAGGAATTAAAACAATGGCTGAAGCTAAACGGGTTTACAACGAACTCGTCATCCAAATGCACGAAGGCCTTACGAAGAAAATGTTTCCGACTTGGAAAAAATTTGTAAACGATTTTTATGACTATAGAAGAAAGAACGGCGTTTTTGAAAAGACGATTCATTCTGAACTGGCCTGCATAGGTAAATGGACCTTTGACGAATGGAGTGAGAAAACTTTAGATAGTTTTAAATCCCACGAAATTTCCGGGTACTTTTCTAAGATATTTAAAGACGTCAACATCGGACATCAAAAGTATTTAGCAACAAAGATTCGAGCTGTCTTTCAACATGCTGTAGATCAAGGGGTCATAGAAAAAAATCCGATGCCGCAAATGAAACACAAAACGTGCAGAACTATTCCACTCACGCTAAACGAAGCACAGGCTTCGTTGCTTTTAGAAAAAGCGCGTGAAATAGATCACGATTGGTATCCTATTTGGGCGTCGGCCGTTTATACGGGAATGCGATCAGGTGAATTGTATGCGTTAAGGTGGGAGAATGTAGATTTAGACAATCGGAAAATTTTCGTACGTATGTCTTGGAATAAGCGCGATGGTTTTAAAGAAACTAAATCAGGGCATCACAGAGTAGTTCCAATAGCCGAAAGTTTACTGCCAGTTCTGCGCGAACTTAAGATTGCAGGTATGTGGGGTGACTTCGTGTTACCAAGATTGCGGCTTTGGGATGGCGGAGAACAGGCCAAGGCGTTAAGAAATTTTGAAACGGCGATTGGTCTACCACCCGCTCGGTTCCACAGCCTAAGAGCGACCTGGGCCACCACTTTACTGCTTCATAAAACAAGCATGTTAAGCGTTATGAATATGGGCGGATGGGAAGACGCAGAGACTATGATGCTTTATGCAAGAAAAGCAGGCGTTGATGTCGCTGGGTTAACAGACTCATTACAGTTCCACGATCATAATCAAAAACTTGGTGCGGTCATAGAATTGCGAAAGTAGTGAGGCGTAGTGGATGGCGTAAATGGCAATTGAAATCATTGAAGAATTTAACGTCCCACCTTCTCCGCCAATTTCATTTTCATAGCGATATTATTCCAAACGTCTATTGATTTCGCTTAATCGTCAGAATTGTCCCATTAAATTTTACTTTGAGCAGTTCAAGAATTATGTTTAATTCGCGAAGAACAAGTGTTTCTAGTTTGGGCTGCGCGACGATTTAATATTTCGTTTGTAAAAATGACTGTCCAAAATAATAACAGGGGGTTTCTCGATTCTGTTTATGGCACAGTGGGAATTATGAACATTTTTAAAACAGTTATATTACTTTCGACAGTTATGGGACTATCTGCTTGCGTGAAGAAAACAGAATACGCGGCACC
>CAXSEH010000185.1:0-5485 GCA_964236345.1 uncultured Bdellovibrionales bacterium | reverse complement strand
GATAATTAAATTTTTCTACGGTAGGGTTAGATTCTAAGCTTGTTCTTGCCGTTGCTTTTGCTGATAAAACCAAAACAATCACAATGTACGCGCCGATAAACCATCTAACCATGATTTATCCTTTAGCAACCTATGTGCCAAAAAGTTTGACGGTAAAGCCGAAATAGAGAGTGTTTCCAGGTATTTACACCTTCATTTCGGTTCCAAACTGGAACTACCGGTGGTTCCATTCGCAGACTTTGGTCATGAGTTGGGTCTTTCTTGAATTGCAAGCTGCCCACCCTTAACAGATCAAATATAATAAAGGCATGAGTAGTTTGAATAGTCAGTGGGTCGTTCGACTTGATTCAGAACAAGTGAAGGGACCCTATTCGACTGATGCCATCATCAAGATGATCACCTCGGGCGTGTTTTCGGGTAACGAAGACATCAGCTCGTATCCAGATGGCGAGTGGGGCGCTTTAACAAAGCAGCCCGAATTCTACGACGCCTTAATGGAGTCGCTAGAAAATCCTGTCGAAGTAGACATCAAAAAAGCGCAAAAGATGGAGGCTGAAACCGTCATCCGCGTACTTCCTCCCAAGAATTCGAAACCAAAAAAAGAAATCGAAGAACAGCCTGAACCGATTGGCGATCACCAGCTGCCCGAGGCCATTCGAAAAATTATTGAAGAAGAACGTAAATCTCAAGAACGTGAAGACGCTCACAGAAAGACGAAATCTGAAAAAACGCGTAATGCGTTGACGATTGCACAGCTTAATTTGCCCGTAGTTCCTGAACGCAAGTCGCCGACATTTCAAAGACAAAGCCAAAATAATCTGACAATCCAGATGAGTGATTTAAAGAAACTAAAAACGAACGAAATGAAAAAATTTTTTCCTTTCGCAGTCTTAATCATTTTAATTTTTAGCGCATTGATTTATTTTTTAAGTTCTCCTGATACCGAGGTTTCAAAAGGTTGGTCGTTGGTTGCTCCTAGAAACATCAAAGAAAAAAAAGATCCATTACCCGAAGCAGATGCGAAACTTTTAAAACGTAAAGCAGCGACGGCCTTTATGATGGGACAGGTGGAAGCCGTTTTGGTTGCGCACAAGAATCTTGCCCAAGTCATCGAATCGTATCCCAAAGATTTAGAGGCCATGGGCCTACTTTGCATGGCCTACCAAGAGCTTTGGCCTTACACGCGGCAAACCGCAAATGATCTTCGTAGCATTATGTCCGTCACGCAGATGGCCAGGGCCGTTAATCCGATTTCGAATTATTCTGACTCGTGCCAGGTTGTTTTTCTAATAACCAAAGGCCAAAGCAAAGAAGCACGTAGTCTTCTTGAAAAAACTTTGGATAACCCCGTGGACGAAAAATTTTCTCTTGCGCCTTTTTTATATTTAATTAAGGGGCAGATGTTAGAATTCGAACAAAACACCTTAAATGCTTTAGCGTATTACGACCAGGCAAGCCAGCTGTGGCCACAATGGGTAACCAGTCAATTCGGGTCCGCCCGTATGAATTTAAAATTAGGCAAATATAACGAAGCACGAACCCTCTTTATCGAAATTAGAAAAACCGATCCCGAATCTAAGATTTCGGCGTACGGGCTAGGACTAGTCGACGTCTTGGGTTTTAAAAATAAAGCTAAGGCATACGAAAATTTTTCTTTAGGTTATGTTTCGAAGCAAGTCCTTCCGAAAGAGTTTAACGTTGAGTCGCTGTTAAACTACGCGAAAATATTAGTCGAAAGAAATGAAAATAGAAAAGCGCTTGAAGTGGCCCAGAAGGGATATCAGCTCAGTCCTAACCACCGCGCCTTGAAGGAAATTGTTTTACTTTTAGGTGGAGATGATAAAATTGAAAACGCTCAAAATGAAATCATTTTACAGGGCGATCAATTTGCCCGCGCGGGTGACCATTTGGCCGCGCAAGCCCAGTATAAGGCCGCGTTCGAATTAGATCCAAAAAATTCTTCAGCAGCCTTTAAGGCGGCAAAAAGTTTGTGGGCCATTAACCAAACGAAAGACGCCGTCTCGTGGTTAGGAAAAGCCATTAAGGCAGATCCAAAAATGGTTTCGGCCTATACATTGAAGGCAGATTACGAGGCGCAAAAATATAATTTTTTAGAGGCTGCCAAAACTTTGCTAGAGGCCAGTCGTAAATCTCCTCAAAATTATGAAGTGTTAAAGGGTCAGGCTTTATTGGAATTTCGCAAAAACAACATGGTTGGCGCTATTCAATACGGCGAACGCTCGGTGAAGCTGTACGACGCCGACGTAGAGCTTTTATCGTTACTAGCGCAGGCGAACACCGCCTACTACATGAACGCACCCGGAACACGAAAAGAAGATATGGCTCGCAAGGATGAAGCGCTGAAAGATGCCCAACGCTACGCTGGAAAAGCCATTGATCTGGAACCGTCATGGCCCGAAGCGCAGATTACTTACGCGCGCTTCTTGTCGGCAAAAGATGGCCCGGTTCGCGGCGAACGCTATCTAAAAGATATGATTCGAAGTTTTCCATATACCTTTGAGTATAGAATAGCGCTTGCCGAATATTATCGTTCTTATGAAAAGTACACCGAAGCTGCTGATCTTTATTTGCAAGTATTCATGACCGATTCGAAAAACAAAAAAGCTAGTTTTGGGTATGCCGAAATGAATCGTTTGATGAATAATCCTGACGTGGCCCAGAAATATTACAACGTTACGTCCATTTTGGATCCCTCGGACGTTGAGCCCCTGTTTTCGAATGCTAAATTACTTTTAGAGATGGCTTCCGGACGGGAAGCGAAAGCTAAAATTTTACAAGCCGTTGCAAAGCTAAAAGTTGTGAAAGACATTAACCCGAATTTTCCGAGGGTGTCGTACTTCTTGGCCAAAGCTTACATGGAGCTTGGAGATTTTCAGCAATCATTAGATTTAATCAAAGAGGAAAAAACTAGAAATCCAAATATTGCAGACCCTTTTCTTTTGGCAGCCGAAGTTTTCTTTCGTAAAGAACAATACAAAGAATGCGCTGCAGAGTATGCGCAAGCCATCAAGATGCGACCCTCGAGCGCCGAATTATATGTTAAAGCTTCTGCCTGTTACCGACTTAGTGATGCGATTGAAATTGCTGAAGACATGCTAGCCATGGCAAAGTTAAAAGAATCAGGATTTCCTGAGATATATCGCGAGCAGGCTTTCATTTTTGAAAAAAAAGGCATGATGCGTGAAGCACAAGAGTACTTCGAAAAGTATTTAGATCTTGCACCCAACGCACCTGATCGTGCGATGATACAAATGAAGATAAAATAAGGAAAAAAATGGGACTTACTGATAACTTAAAAAGCATGGCCGCCAACATGCAACAATCCGCAAAAAATACGACAGTTTCAACGGCGCAAAGAATTTTAAGGCTGATATCGGGTTTTTTTATCGGACTTGTACTAGGCTTAGTCATTCAAGAATTAACAAAAAGCGGCGAGCTTATGTTGGTCTTTTCGATCATTTTATTTATGTTTATAATTTATAAACTATTGTCCAGGCTGCAGATTTTTCAAATCCTCATATTTGATTTAATTTGTGTTTTACTAGCCGCCCTACTAAGAATGTATATAATGATCGCGCCTTAGGCGCGTAATTAACCGCGCCATAGGCGCGTAAATAAAACGGCGCCGTAGGCGCGCTTTCCTGGAGAATTTGTGATTGATTTAAAGTTGCTCGAAAAAAAAGCAGAATCTGGCAGCAGCTTTTACGACGATTATAAGCAAGGCTTAATAAATCGCGGGGCGTCTTTAGAAACGCTCGAAAAAATAATGAGTTTAGCATCGAAGCGTCGCGAGACAATGACTCAATCCGAAACCGCAAAGGCAAAACAAAATAAATTAAGCGCTGAAGTCGGACTTCTTAAGCGCGAAGGTAAAGATGCAAGCCATATTTTGGCGGAAGTCGACACTCTCAAGAATAACGTTAAGGATCTTGAGGTCAACGCCGCGCAAGTTGATGCCGAAGTTCAGCAGATGCTGTTAACGATTCCGAATAAACCGCATGCTTCGGTCCCGGTAGGCCATTCCGAGAAGGAAAATAAAATTACGAATACGGTTGGCGAGCCTACGAAGTTTAATTTTAAAGCCTTAGAGCATTTTGAAATAGGCGAAAAATTAAATATTATCGATTTCGATCGCGCCGGTAAAACTACGGGCGCGCGCTTTGCTTTTTTAAAAGGTGCGGCGGCCCAAATGGAGCGCGCATTAATTCAGTTCATGATGGACACCCATTCCACTCAGCACGGCTACACCGAAATGATTCCACCTTTCATCGTGAACACGAATAGCCTAACGGGAACGGGTCAGTTTCCAAAATTCAAAGAAGACGTTTTTCACTTAGAAGGAACAGATTATTACTTAATTCCGACGGCGGAAGTTCCGGTCACCAATTATTATAATGGCGAAACTTTGAACGAAGCCGACCTTCCAAAATCATTTTGCGCCTACTCTCCATGTTTTAGGTCCGAGGCTGGAAGTTACGGGAAAGACACTAAAGGGTTAATTCGCCAACATCAATTTAACAAAGTGGAGCTGATGACTTTTTGTCATCCAAGCGAATCTTACGAGATGCACGAAAAGCTGACTTCTCACGCGGAAAAAATCTTGGTCGACTTGAATCTTCCTTACCGAAAGATGTTACTCTGTACGGGCGACATGGGCTTCGGATCATCTAAAACCTACGATCTAGAAGTATGGCTTCCGGGACAGAATGCCTATCGCGAGATCAGTTCATGCTCTAATTTTGAAGACTTTCAATCTCGGCGCGCGAATATTCGCTTTAAACCAAAAGATGCCGGAAAACCGCAGTTTGTGCACACGTTAAATGGAAGTGGATTAGCCGTCGGTCGAACATTAGTCGCCATTCTTGAAAATTATCAAAAAGAAGATGGCAGCGTAGAAATTCCGCAAGTGCTTCGTCCTTACATGGGTCAGAAAACCGTTATCAAACTGGCATAAATATAACTTGCACCGGCGTCTGTTTTTCAATAAAACAGACGGTGGAAAGCTGGTAGAGCGGTTGAATACACCAGTCTTGAAAACTGGCAGCCCTTCGCGGGGCTCGAGGGTTCGAATCCCTCGCTTTCCGCCATTTTACTCTCGGGTAAAATGAAAAAATGGATCAACCGCAAATGACTTCAGTTTCACCTTCCTAACTCCGCGAAACGTAAAAAGAAAACAGCAATTACAAAGAGATAAAGTTTAACGAGCGATTCGGTTCGATTTCGTCCATCGTCACGCGAGAATACGCCAAAATTCCTGAGTTATGCTATTTCAGTGCTACTTTTGTGCTACGGAAAAATAGAAAAATTCAGGAAGTTGGAAAGCTGGAAACCTCCAGCTAACTTCTCAATACAACAGCGTTTCGTAGTTTCCAAGTTCGATGTCTGGAAAGCATCAACCAAAGGAGACAAGAAACCCAAATCCGAAGATAGCCCTGTGGAAATCTTTTTTTCAAAAAACTAAAAC
>CAXSEH010000184.1:0-5497 GCA_964236345.1 uncultured Bdellovibrionales bacterium | reverse complement strand
GATTTTTACGACACCGACTTAAAAAAAATATTTAACGGTGAACCCGAATTAGCGAAGCGCGAATTTTCGGCGGGTCGTTTCATGAATCGCCACCGAAAAGCCATCGTGTCGACTGTGGCTTGGGCGACGCACGAGCGAAAATTTACGATCGACGCCTTCGTTAAGCGATTAACTGAACGTACGGAAAAGTTAGAACTTCGGCTCGGAAAATCAGAAAACCAAACCACGATGGAAGTGGCCAGTTTTCTTACAAGTCTTGTCAAAAATTATTTGTTCACCGGAAAATTTAAGAGAGAGGCGTAAATGAAACCGCTAAAAATAGTCTTGCTGTTTGACGTATCGATAAACCTTCCCGCAGAAGAGTACGTCAACTACTGGAACACCCCCGACTGGAAAACCGAAAAAGACGTTAAGACCACGCTAACCAAATTAGGTCACGAAGTCATTCCGTTCGGAATCTTTGACGATATCGAACCCTTTCTTAAAATTGTGCGCGAACAAAAGCCCGATCTTGTTTTTAACATGAGCGAGGCCTTCAGCGGTAAGCGTGATTTCGAACCCAACTTAACGGCGCTGATGCAACTAATGGGAGTTCCGTTCACCGGTGCGGGACCGATGGCGCTTCAGCTGTGCAAAGACAAAGGTTTAACGAAAATTATTTTAGAATACCACGACATCCAGACACCAAAGTTTATTGTGGCCAAGAAATCCGTAAAAGTACAAAGCCTAAAGAAATTTAAATTTCCCGCCTTTATTAAGCCATTGCAACTTGAATCTTCCGAAGGAATTTCCCAAGTTTCATACGTGGAAAACGAAAAGGAAGCCTTAGCGCGAGTTAAATTCATTCACGAAAGAATGGGCGTCGACGCGATCATCGAAGAATATATCGACGGGCGTGAAGTTTACGTCAGTATTATCGGGAACGAAAAGCTAAGTGTCTTTCCACCACGAGAATTATTTTTTAAGCAGATCCCTGATGACGAACCGAAATTTGCGACATTTAAAAGTAAATGGGATCAAGAGTACCGTAAAAAATGGGGTATTGATTCTGATTGGATCGCGGAAATGTCGGAAGCCACCCAAAAAAAGTTGAATGAAGTTTGTAAAAAGATTTACCGGCTACTTCACATTCAAGGATTTGGCCGCATTGACTTAAGAATCAAAGACGACCAAATTTATTTTATCGAAGCGAATCCTAATCCATCCATTGCAAAAAAAGAAGATTACGCGCTTTCTGCGAATAAGGCCGGCGTCGAGTACGAAGACCTTATCGCAAAAATTGTTTCACTTTCCCTCAGCGCTTAAGCTAAGGTCGAAACCGTTGGTAAGGGACCGGTTCGGTTGAAGCGATACTGGTGCGGAGGCTGAATTTCATTGATCGCCGCGTACTCGTTCATTAAGGCCGTGTACTCGGAACCAATATTCATTCGCACGTCTTCGGGAATTTGCTCTTCAACTTCCTTCAGCATGTCTTCTTCTTCCTCTTGAATATGGTGTTCTACCATTTCGGCTAAGACTTTGACCTTTGCGAGCCATTCGTTATCGTCCGGAGTGGCATTAATTTCCTGCACCAGTTGATCGGCAATCGCGTGTTCGGTATCACCTTCATAGCCTGGCATTTTTAAATCTGTATATTCTTTCATCGCGACGTACAAAGATTGCTCTTCCGATTTGGCGTGACCCAAAAGTAAGAACGCAAATTCTTCGAAAGGCCCTTCTTTGGCCGCACGCTTCGTCTCGTCATCTTTAAGAGTTTCGATTAAAGATTTTAATGGAATGTGATCGGTTAAGATAAGTTCGATGATGTCATTTCCGCTCACGACAGCAGCCTTGGCATCACCGCCGGCCCGGGTTCCTGAACCAGGGGCGTTTGATTCAAACTTATTATTTGGAGAACGAGGTTGCGATTCTTTCGTCGTTTGAGTTTTCTTTTTCATTTTATCCTCCGTGATTACATTTTCAAGACGACTTTAATGCATTCGTCTTTTTTATCGTTAAAAAGTTTGTAAGCGCCAGGACCATCATCAATTTTTAAACGGTGAGTGATCACGAATGACGGATCAATTTTATCTTGCATAATTAAATCAAGTAACGGCTTCATGTATTTCTGCGTTGAAGTCTGACCCATCTTTAACGTAAGACCTTTACCGAAGGCCGCACCGAACGGAAATTTATCAAGAGCTCCCGCATAGACTCCCGGAACCGAAACCGTTCCGCCTTTTTTACAGGCCTGGATCGCCTGGCGTAAAGCATCGGGACGATCGGTCCCCAAGCCAACCGCCGCTTTAACGCGATCAACGCTCGCGAGCACCGTGGTCCCGTGAGCTTCGAGTCCGACGGCGTCTAAGCACGAATCAGGTCCGCGGCCGCCGGTTCTGAATTTAAGCTCGTCCGTTACCGCATCGACATCTTCGAAATTGATCGTTTCGGCACCCGCATCGCGCGACATTTGCAATCGACCTTCATAGTGATCAATCGAAATCACGCGCTCGGCTCCTAATAAAAAGGCGCTGCGAATTGCCATTTGACCTACGGGACCCGCACCCCAAATGGCGACGGTATCGCCACGTTTGATATTGCAATTTTCGGCGGCCATGTAGCCGGTCGGAAAAATATCACTTAAAAATAAAACGCGCTCGTCAGGAACCTCTTTAGGCACGATTAAAGAATTTGTGTCGGCAAAAGGCACCCGAATGTATTCGGCTTGGCCACCGGCGTAACCGCCCATCATATGTGAAAAACCAAAAGCCGAGCCGCTCGCATAACCGTAAAGTTTGTCTGAAATTAAGGGATTGGTATTCGTGTTATCGCACGCCGAATATTCTTCTTCTTTGCAATAATGGCATTTGCCGCAACCGATGTCGAAAGGGATGACGATCTTATCACCCACCTTTAATTTTTTAACGAATGGTCCGACTTCAACCACTTCGCCCATCGTTTCGTGACCTAAGATGTCGCCACTCTTCATCGTTGGAATATAGCCATCATAAAGATGGAGGTCAGATCCACAAATCGCCGCGGTCGTCACCTTGATGATGGCGTCGCCCGGACTGAGGATTCTTGGATCTCGAACGTTTTTCAAACTGACGCTGTGTTTACCTTCCCAGGTGAGTGCTTTCATCGAATGTCTCGCTTTCTAGTGATGTATCATTTATTAAGTTATTTTTATTGTTAATTTTATTAGTGTTTTTGTGAAGGTTCTAAATCTTCATCACGACCGCTAGATTGTCCTTTGATGGTCGGAACTTCTCCGGTCTCAAGAAAGGCTTTTAGGCGTCGCAGGTTAATATAAGCTAATGAGTTTGGATCTTCCCCGTTGAGCAAGGTTAACCATTCAGTTAATTTTCCGCCCGGTATTTTGTAATCCAATAATAAACTAACCACCGTTCCTTTACCTGCCGGCGCGGGACGAAACCAAATAGTTCCGCTCGTTTCTACTTCTGAACCATCCAGACTACGCCAGGCAATCATTTCGTTCGCGCGCTCCGCCGTGATCTCGGCATCCCATTCCGCCGATAAACCCTTTTCAAGCTCAACAACCCAGTGAGATTTTTTATCTGACATCACTTGAACTTGCTTTAAGTCTTTCATAAAAAGAGCTAGGTTCTGAAAATTGCGATAGAACTTAAACACCTCTTCTTGCGTTTTAAGAATCGTGACCGCATGATGGCTTAAATCGTCTTTATGGATTCCCACGCGAGAATTTTTGTCCGGCGCCGCATTTTTGTTTTGAAATTTGCTTTGCTTTTGGTTTTCTGTCTTTTCAGTGTTGGTTGACATTATCTCTCCTCGATTAAAGTGACCGCTTAAAGTTGAACGCGAAAGAACCCGTCTAGGGGCAAAGCAAGATCGGGTCCATGGATCTAACCTGTGATTTCCGACATAAACTGTAGAACAAAGTCATGTTTTGCGAATGGTCGCGGTATTTCTGCCCCGGCTTTTGCGTTAACTGAAGTTGGTCTGGCCGTGTCGTTGAGCTTACGTTGGCGTTTTGTTTGCAACTTCTTTAAACGAAATAGCTTAAAAGTATTTGGCTTAATAAAATGAGCCGCACCGTTAATGTGAAATGTGGAAAAATAAAAAAAGGAGTTTTTATGAATCCTCAACATCCCGGCGAAAGTTTGTCTCACTGGTCAGCGACGGTCACGATGCCTAGTTTCGATACCCTGACGCACGATCTAGAAACGGAAGTCTGCGTCATCGGTGGGGGAATTGCGGGACTTTCAACGGCCTACCTTCTTATGAAAGAAGGAAAGCGGGTGTGCTTGCTCGAAGGTTTCGAACTAGCCAGTGGCCAGACCGCAAAAACCACCGCGCACTTTTCAAATGCTCTTGATGATCGCTATTTCCAACTAGAAAAATATCACGGTAAAAAAGGTGCGCGCTTAGCCGCCGAAAGTCACACGGCCGCGATCCAGAAAGTTTACGAAATTATTCAAGATGAAATGATCGATTGTGATTTTGAATTTATGGATGGCTATTTATTTAGCGCCGACGAAGATCAAGAAAACACCGGCGACGAAATTCTTCGCCAAGAATACGAAATCTGCTTAGAGTTGGGCTTCACTGACGTAGCGCCTTCATCAAATTTACCGATCGAAGGTTTTCCGCCGACGGCCAATCTTGTTTTTCCCAAACAAGCGCAACTTCATCCGCTGAAGTATTTGAAGCGCATGACCGAGTTGCTGGTTGAAGGTGGAGTTGAAATTTACACCCACACCATGGTTGATGAGGTCAAGGGTGGGCCCGAGGCTTTCGTGAAAACTCGCTTCGGCCATAAAGTAAAATGTAAAAGCATCGTTGTCGCCACAAATTCTCCAATCAATGACCTGCTTGCTATCCACACCAAGCAGTATGCCTACCGAACTTACGCGATGTCATTTCGCGTTCCTGAGGGAAGGATGGAAAAGGCTTTATACTGGGACACGGCCGAACCCTATCACTACATAAGGCTTGCGGCAGAAGACGTGTTAATCGTTGGTGGTGCGGATCACAAAACCGGACAGGCTTACCATCCCGAATATAATTACCAAAAGTTAGCCGCGTGGGTTCGCGAGAAAATTCCATTCGCGGGCGAGGTTCTGCAGAAGTGGTCGGGACAGGTGATGGAGCCGATGGATGGTCTTGCATACCTCGGTCATAACCCTGCTGATAGCAACAATGTTTACGTGATAACCGGTGATTCTGGAAATGGTATGACCCACTGTACGATCGGCGCCATGCTGATCACGGATCAAATCATGGGTCGAAAAAATCCGTGGGAAGAACTTTACAACCCTTCGCGCATCACCCTTCGGGCACTGCCAACCTTCTTCCAAGAAAATTCAAACGTGGCTGCACAATATATCGATTGGTTGACGCCTAAGCCGGTCATCGATGTCGATGATATTCCTGAAGGTCAGGGCGATGTTTTTCGAATGGGTATGCAAATGGTTGCGGCGTACAAAGACGAGGCGGGTAAGGCGCACCTGATGTCGGCGGCGTGTCCCCACTTAGG
>CAXSEH010000183.1:0-5530 GCA_964236345.1 uncultured Bdellovibrionales bacterium | reverse complement strand
TTTCGCCTATTTATTCAGGCGCAAGTTAGCTTTGCCGCCACCCCTTGTCAAGTAAGTCGACGTTCCGTAAACCCTCCAGGGTTAAATAAAAATGAGTTCAGATGATATTCACCCACCTAGAGGGGTGTTAAGACTAGTCCGGTTGAACAATTAATGAGTGTTAACAAGCACTTATAAAATATCTCATAAGTTTTTGTTATGGGTGATCTAAATAATAATTTTTCCGAAAAGAGGGTCTAGATTGTTCTTGCATGAGTAATAATTCATCAAATTAGGACTCGAGTGAAAGACCGCGCGCAACCGATAGATATCTAAAGGAAGCGCATATGATGACATGTCGGAAGCTGATTTTTAGTCTTAGTGTTTTTATCTTTTTTGGATGCGCCAATGGCGGTTCTCGATTTTACGACTCGGCGATGAACGATCACAATCGGACCCCGGCATCTCTGCAAGTTCCGGAAAGTTTTGGAAACGGCAAAGTTCCCATGGTTGATTCCGTGAACGGACAAATCGAAGCCGATTTTCTTTTTTTAAAGTCTGACTTAGAATCACAAGCCGGGAAATCGGCAGAATCGATCGAGCTTCTTAAGTCGGCGCTCGTGTATGATCCGAACGCACCCACTTTGATGCAAAAACTTGCGGTAGAGTATTATAAAAAAGGACAAATACGAGATGCTGTTTACTGGGCTGAAAAAGCGAAGTTGCAGGCTCCAAATCGCCGAGATTTAAGCTTACTGCTGGCGGGCCTGTACACGTCGACCAAAAATTACGGAAAAGCTGAAGGTGAATATTTATCATTACTAAGAAAAGATAGAGAAGATTCAGAAGCGATGTTGTACCTAGGTGCCGTTTATTCGGAAATGAAAAACTACCCTAAGGCCATTCGAAAGTTTACAACCTTAGCCAATCAACCTCAGTATTCTTCTAAGCATTTAGCCTTATATTACTTAGCCCGAGTTTACTTAGAGCAAGGTTTAAAGTCAGCAAGCAAGCTAGCGCAAGTTGAACTTAAAAAATCGATTAAAATAAAGCCCGAATTTTTTGAGTCCGTCAGCTTATTGGGCCAGTTGATTCAAAAACAGTCGGGCGAAGCAAAGGCGATTCAATTCTATTCAGAACATCAAAAGAATAATAACCCAAGCCCTAAAGTTGCCGAGATTCTGTCACAATATTACATCGAGAAAAATAAATATGATTTGGCTTTTGAGCAGCTTGAAATTTTAGATAGTTTTTCGGATGATTCGATTCAAGTTAAACTTAAGATGGCCTTAATTTTGATCGATCGTAAAGAGTATGACCGGGCTACGACAAAATTACAGGAGATCTTGGTTTTAGCCCCTGAATCGGACAAAGTTCGATTTTATCTGTCGGCCGTTTACGAAGAAAAAAAGCAGTATCAAAGCGCCTTCGACGAATACATGAAAATTGAAAAGCCGAGTAGTTACTTTGAAGAAGCTCGTCTGCATGCCGCTTACTTGGCAAAGACCATGGGGCAGGCCGATTTAGCTATGAAGGTACTTAAAGAATCAATCAATTCGAAGACTGAAAATGCGCAGTCTTACTTTTTACTTGCCCAGTTCCACGAAGATAAAAAAGATTATACGAAAGCCTTAGAAACTTTAAACTTGGCAGAAAATAAATTTCCGAAGAATGCGCAAGTGTTGTTTTACAAGGGTACGATCCAAGATAAAATGAATTTAAAGGACCAAATGGTCCTGAGTATGAAAAAAGTTTTAGAATATGAAGCTGATCATACGCAAGCCATGAATTACTTAGCTTTTTCTTGGGCCGAAATGAATGTTGAATTGGATCAGGCCGAAAAGTACGCTCGTTTTGCGGTTAAAAAAGAAAAAGATGATGCGTTCATTATGGATACGTTAGGTTGGGTTCTATATAAAAAGGGCCAATACAAAGAGGCCGCAGAAGTTTTAGAAAAAGCTCATGCCTTACAGCCAACGGTAGGAATTATTTCTGAACACCTTGGAGATATTTACAGTAAAATTCAAAAGTTTGAAAAAGCTTGGTCGTATTTTAATAAGGCCGTTGAAAGCGAATCTGATCTTTCAAAAAGAAAAGACATTAAAGTAAAAATGAGCCAAATTGAATCCAGCGTTAAAAACCGAAGACCGGCTTCAGTTGCAAACGATGACGGTACACCTGAAAAGCCATAAGTGAAAAAATAATTTTCCACTCTGAACTTAAATAAGGTACGAAAGAAAGTATCAGAAGTACGAAGGTCTGCGAAAGCAGCTCTTTTTTTACGATATGGATATCATTAAACGCTTTTTGATAAGTCACGGAAATTTTGAACTGGCTCGCCTCAAGAAATCGAAATACGAAAAAGCAAAAAAAGTTCACTAAAAAAAATAAAAAATAAGTAATAACTAATGCAAAAGTCAGGTACAGCCATTGGCCTTCTTTATAATACAAAGAAATAAAGGAATGGATTCCACCCAGAAAAAAGAAAAGGGGTGTAGAGCATAAGAATAATTTAAATGCTGCAATTTGCGACTGCCTTGATAGTACGATACCTTCAAATAATAAATTCATTTGGTAAATGAGGGCCACCGCAATAAGTGCACCTGCAAATAGTTCGCTGATATAGATCAGAATGCAGCATATGATAAATAATAAGAGATGTTTTCTTTTCATATTGCCTTTTGGGGACATCATAACTTTAAATAGAGACGTGATGAAACAAAATTATACAAATCCCGTCTTTTTTTTAAATTTATTAATAGGCTTAATACTGACTTCCTGCGCGTCCGAAAAAGTTCAAGTTGTTTCAAGTTCGACACCATTGCTGATAGAAACAAAAGCTCAGGTCAAAAATGCTAAAGAATCAAATAACGTAAAAATCGACATCGCATTAGCTCCAAATCGAATGATCCGAATGGAAGTAACCGCGGTACTTGGATACCGGGTTGCCAGTGTCGTCATGACGCCGCAAAAAATTCAGTACGCCATTCACACAAATCAAACATACGGCGAAGGTCCTTTCAGTGCCCGCACGTTGTTTCCCGTCTTTAAACAAAACATCGATCCCCGAATCATTTGGCGAGTTGTTAACTCGCAGAACCCCCAGTCGCCCGATTTAAATTGTCAGGCCGATGAAAATCAGCGACCTCTTTTCTGTACGGGGCCCAATGGCTCGACCGTAAAATGGACTTACGATGAACCGCCCCACCGACGAATTGAAATAAAATCTGGCGCATTTGAAATGAATTGGCTTTTCAAAGATCAACGCGTGTTGCCCGAATCTCAGACCGAGACCTTCGTCTTGAAAAAACCTGAAGGCTATAAGGAAATAGTTCTAAAATAGTTTTGCTGTCGCTAACCGAATTATAACGGTGCATAATCATATAGAGCTAGATCCCGCCCGAATCTCATCTTGATACAGATCAAGTGAAAGGAGTTTCGATGTCTTCATCTTCCGTTAACTTCAGATGAATGGTTGAAAAGTGGCAAGCCCAAAATCCGGGGGCCTTAGCCCACTGGAGCGGTACCTTTCACGAATATTTAGATCTGGTAAAAGCCGATCCCAAAATTACCCGTAATGCCTACCAACGAATGTACGACATGGTGGTTGAAGCCGGAACCGAAGAATACATCGACTTCAAAAAGCACGTTGTTCGGTATAAATTTTTTGACGACATCGACGGAGGCGGTAAAGACGCCGTTTTTGGCTTAGATGTGCAGTTGATGAAACTAGTTAACGTTCTTAAAGCGGCGGCTTTGGGTTACGGTACAGAAAAACGTGTCATCTTGCTTCATGGACCGGTGGGTTCGGCAAAGTCGACCATCTGTCGGCGCTTAAAAAAAGGTTTAGAAAACTATTCGCGCTCTGACTCGGGCGCACTTTTTACTTTTGAGTGGTTTGACGAAAGCGGGAAGCTTGATGGACTTTTCGGTAAGGATGTTAAAGTTTTTCCTTCACCGATGAACGAAGAGCCTTTGCTGTTAGTGCCGGATGATATGCGGCAAGCAATGTGTGATGAAATCAACCGGGGACAAGAAGGTCATTTCAGAATGAAAATTGTGGGAGAATTGTGCCCCCCTTCACGATTCATTTTTAAAGCGTTGATGGAAAAATACGGGGGGGACTTAGTCAAAGTTTTATCTCACGTTCGGGTCAAAAGGTTTTTCATTTCGGAAGCCGACCGGGTTGGCATTGGAACCTTTCAACCGAAAGACGAAAAGAATCAAGACTCGACGGAACTTACCGGCGACATCAATTACCGAAAGATTGCCGAGTACGGATCAGATTCAGACCCACGGGCTTTTAATTTTGACGGCGAGTTCAACGTAGCGAACAGGGGAATGATCGAATTCGTAGAAGTGTTAAAATTGGATGTGGCCTTCCTTTATGACTTACTAGGAGCCTCTCAAGAGCATCGAGTGAAACCCAAGAAATTCGCCCAGACCCACATTGATGAAGTTATTATCGGGCATACGAATGAACCCGAGTATCGCAAGCTACAGGACAACGAGTTCATGGAAGCTTTACGAGATCGTACGGTTAAAATTGATATTCCGTACATCACACGCCTAAAACAAGAAGTTAATATTTACAAAAAAGACTTCAATTCGCAACGACTGCGCGGGATTTCAATCGCGCCTCATACCATCGAGATCGCGGCCATGTGGGCCATACTAACACGTCTTGAAAAGCCTAAGAAAGCAAACCTAACTCGCTTACAGAAACTAAAATTATACAACGGTAAGACCCTGGCTAATTTTACCGAAGACAACGTTAAAGAGCTTCGCAAAGAAACGACCCGTGAAGGGCTGGACGGAATTTCGCCACGCTATATTCAAGATAAACTTTCAAATGCCCTAGTCATGGCCCAGCAAATGAATCGTGGATCGGTGAACCCCTTCATGGTCATGAACGAGCTTGAAAGCGGGTTGAAACATCACTCGCTGCTATCAAACGAAGAGTTAAAGCAAGAATACAAAGAACTGCTAGCGGTTGTAAAACAAGAGTACGAAGAAATCATAAAATCGGAAGTACAAAGAGCCATCAGTGCCGATGAAAGCGCTTTACAAAGATTGTGCGCAAACTACATCGATAACGTTAAAGCGTTCACCCAAAAAGAACGGGTTCGAAACCAATTTACGGGTGGAGATGAAGAGCCCGATGAGCGCTTGATGCGCGCTATTGAGGAAAAAATTGAAATTCCGGAATCACGTAAAGACGATTTTAGGCGCGAGATCATGAATTACATCGGCGCCTTGGCGATTGACGGGAAGAAATTCAATTACAAAATGAACGAGCGATTACATAAGGCACTTGAGCTTAAACTGTTTGAAGATCAGAAGGATAGTATCAAGCTGACATCTTTAGTCAGCTCAGTTGCCGATAAAGATACTCAAGAAAAAATCGATATTGTAAAATCAAGATTAATCAAAGACTTCGGGTATGATGAAATTTCGGCAACCGATGTCTTACACTACGTCGCTAGCATCTTTGCGCGTGGGGATGTAAAAAACCGATAATGCCAATTCGCGAAGATCAAAACCGCTTTAA
>CAXSEH010000182.1:0-5589 GCA_964236345.1 uncultured Bdellovibrionales bacterium | reverse complement strand
AACTTGTCCTGCGAAGATAACCCACATGACAAATCCACCGTGACTAAAAGCTTGGATCGTTTTTGAAAAAAATTCCATCGTATTCCCCTTTGTTTATTGAAAAAGTGTTTCTCTTTTTTTTCAGAAGTTCATATTGCAATGGAAGGTCCGCGCCCAAAAAAGCGCGTACGCAAATCTGAAACGATCTGGAAATGTTCTTTGTAAAAGCTACTTTGTGGCTGCGGCAAATTGCGGGATTTTCGAGACAAAAAACAGCGCTAGATGCGGGTTTGCAGGCAATTGCATCTGGTTTATTTTTGTCCAATGTTTTTTCATTCGGAAATATTTTACTTGTCCTCATAGCACTTGAAGTCCGAACGAAATATTGATTTCTTGAGCCAGGAACACCTATTTTGCCTTATAAAACGTGCGTCATGTTTTAGGTGTAGAACTTATTGACGAAATTCACCCTTCACGTGATACAACTCGGGCTCATAAAGGCTATACATAAGGGGAGTTTATATGAATTTTCGTGCTCAGGTCCTTATCATCACGTTCGTGTCGATCTTTGCGACCTCAGTTTTTGCTTATGACGTTTGTGATTTACAGCAACAGGCCGTGAACGTGACCGGAATATCTGCGGACGAAATCTCGAGCTACAAAATGAAGCTGAAAAAAGAATGTGATGTGTATCAGAAATTCGTGGACGTTAGAGAGAAATCAAATTTGCTTTATGAAATCGCTCTGGAAGACATTACCCTTTATCAAGCCATGCGATTTGTTCGGCGGGTTGACTACCAAAACTCAAAAGCCCAAAATATTCCGGTCGAAATCACTTACCAGATTTTAAGGTCTGATTACACCAAACCAAACAGCGAAAAATCGAGTATCATCTGGGACAATTGGGCCGTGGGCATCAAGCAGTTATCAGCTTTCGTCGATCAGCTTCACGCCGGAACTGATTTTACACAACCCCAGCTGCAGAATGTACACCGGGGTTTCTTTACGTTGTCGGATGAACACGGGGATTACGCTCATCGTCCTGACCCGGGTCTTCTGAAGCCGCCAGCGCCGAACGACGTCGCGTGGTGGAATTTTGCGAGCGAAGCCGACGCCCAGGCTGGCATTCAGGTGGTCGCAAAAATAAATGCTAAATATGAAGCGATGGGTATTTTTTCGAATGCTAAGGGACCTAAGGATATCCGTTATCCTCTGCACATTCGCCTTTCTGCGGACGGCACCTACGGAATATTTTCGGGGGATTCGCAGGCTAGCGCCGACCATTTAGCGATTTTCTTTAGGTTTATGGCCACAATGATGAAACAGGCTCGCGAGAAATCTCATCTGGTCTGGAATCGGCATTTAATGACTCCAGGCGAAGTGGCTTTCTTTGCGCAAAAGTTCTACGTCGAAATTCATCCTTTCCAAGAGGGTAATGGCCGCACCAGTCGATTCATCCAAGAAATGATTTTAAATTTTTATGATTTCCCTTACGGGTCGTCTGGCGATTTGATGGATAGTGATATTCTGACAACGCACGAAGAATATTATCAATCCGCAATAAACGCAACGGATGCGGAAATGAACCGGCTTGGCGAGTGCATGCACTCCTATAAAGATAATTTAAATCGTCGCGTAAAAAAGGTGAAAGATATTGAACCGTCACTTTTAGATTATGACTGCCGCCTTTTACCGTCGCGCAGATAATAGGTCTTATTCAATAGGTGATTTTGTCGAGCTTTAGTTGCCACTCTGAAAAAACGGCCCGAGCATCTTCGTCGGGTACGTGTAAAGTTGGAATGCTCCGTTTTTCGATCGGTTTGACAACTTCTTCGTAGAGAAAGTTATCATCGAATCCGATTTTTGCGGCTTCGTGTCGGGTATTTGCGAAGTATATTTTGTTTAAACGGGCCCAGTAAATAGCCGACAAGCACATCGGACAAGGTTCACAACTTGAATAAATCTCGCAACCGGATAAATCAAATGATCCGAGCGCATGGGCCGCTTTTCTGATCGCTACCACTTCCGCATGCGCTGTTGGATCATTCGTTGAAGTAACCTGATTCCAGCCTTCAGCAATGACCTGATCGTCCTTAACGATGATTGCGCCGAAAGGTCCGCCAACGCCGGCTTTCATTTTAAGCTCGGATAATGCGATGGCTTGCTTCAAAAAGTTTTTATTCATGGGCAATGATTATTTCAGGCCTTTTAAGATCGAGTCAATGAGCAAAGAGACACCAAGCAGCAGAAATGGGATTTCTCGTACCCCCCGGGTTAATCCTGTGAAATTCTAACAGAATGACAACCTCACGCGACCGGATCGTTTTCTTCGTCAATGATACTCGCCATGAAGTAGCGGGTTCGCAAGCTTTGATGAACCTATCAGATTACCTCAGGTACGAAATAAGTTTAACGGGCACTAAGGTTGTCTGCGCCGAAGGAGATTGTGGGGCTTGCAGCGTACTTCGAGGAAGCGTGCATGAGCTGTCAAGCGATCGCTGGATTTTTAAAGCGATCAATTCGTGCATTATGCCGGTCCTTGCAATGGACGGGTGCCAACTGATTACCGTCGAAGGGTTAAAAAAGAAAATGGCGTTGCACGCGGTACAAACCGCGATGATCGAGAACTTTGGATCGCAGTGCGGATTCTGTACACCCGGCTTTGTGTGCGCCTTGGCTGGTTTGGTCGAAGATTCGATATTGAATAACAAGGCCATCACCGAAAAAAGAACCAAAAACTTTTTAACGGGAAATTTATGTCGATGCACGGGTTACGATCCCATCATAAAATCTGCCCTTGCCATCGATTTAAAAGAGACCGAACTTTTGCAAAATCGTTATCACGACAAGAAAAAAATCGACGATCTGAAATTGTTAACAAAGCAAGACATCGAAATTAGCAGCGGAGAGTTAAAAGTATTTTTGCCCGCAACTTTAAAACGGGCGTTAGAAATTCAAAAAGAATGGCCAACCACTAAAATTGTTGCCGGAGCCACTGACCTGGGTGTCGCGATTAATAAAGGCAGGATGCAATATCAATCCGTGATGTCTTTGCAAAATATCGAATCTTTATGGGACATCAAAATCGAAAAAGAATATTTGTACATTCCGGCACGAGCCACTTTGGCCACGGTACAAAAATATTTTGAAACAAAATTCCCCGAGATGGCGCGAATGCTAAACTTATTTGCGTCGCCGCAAATTAGGAATTCCGGAACCCTCATTGGTAATCTGGTCAACGCATCACCGATATCGGACACGATCCCCTTTTTGATGGTCAGCGATGCTTTAGTTGAAGTTCAAAGTGTAAATGGAAAAAGACTAATTCCTATTGATGAATTTTTCCTCGGGTATAAAAAGTTAGATATAATGCCGGGCGAAATTGTGACCGGCGTACGTATACCATTACTGAAGACTGCACAAATTTCTAAGCTCTATAAAGTTTCGGTCCGAAAGGATCTTGATATATCGGCCGTAACCATGGCGGTGCGGTTTCAGCTGATCGGCACGAAGATGGAAGAGGCACGCCTGGCTTTCGGGGGAGTTGGTCCTACGGTGGCGCGTCTTAAGAAAATCGAAAGCGAGCTCATCGGAAAAGATTTAAACAAAGAATTACTGAACGCCGTTGCGGAAGAAGTCGCTTTGGCCGTTACACCCATCAGCGACGTGCGCGGTTCGAAAGAGTACCGAAAGCTTTTGTGCCGGAACCTGGTACGGAAAATGGCAGATGAACTAGAGGTTACAACTTGAAGCCGCTGAGTGAAACCCATATCACGGGTGAAAGTATTTTCATCGATGACATCGCACCGATGAAAGGTGAGGTCTTCGTATCGTACGTGGGAAGCCCGGTCGCTGCAGGTCTTCTGAAAGAAATTATTTTCGACTAGGTTTTAAAAGTGCCCGAGGTCGTGGGCGTTTTTACGGCTAAGGATTTTCATCATAATCTTTGGGGAACAATCGTGAAGGATCAACCCATCGTCGTCGAATCTGAAATTGGATACATCGACGAACCCGTGTGCGTGATTGCGGCCACAACTCGTGAAGCGCTTGAGCGTGCACGAAAGCTAGTCCAGTTTCAAATTGAAGAAAAAAAACCAATTTTATCGTTAAGGGAAGCGATCGAAAAGAAAAGTTTTTTGCATTTACCCGGCGCTTTTCGTTGCGGCGATGTCGAGCAAGCTTTTCGAACCGCGCCTTACAAAATAAGTGGAAATTTAGAAATCGGTGGACAAGAGCACTTCTATTTAGAATCGCAAGCTTCCGTTGTTTATCCGGAAGATGGAACGCAGATAAAAATTGTGTCTTCTTCGCAGCATCCGACTGAAACGCAGCATTTGGTGGCCGAAGCCCTTGGACTGCCGTTTCACCAGGTCGTTTGCGAAGTGAAGCGCATGGGCGGGGCCTTTGGTGGAAAAGAAAGTCAGGCAGCGCCATTCGCGGCGATGGCCGCGCTGGTCGCGTACAAGTTGAAACGGCCAGCCCGAATTGTTCTATCTAAAGATGACGACATGAAAGTGACCGGCAAGCGACATCCGTTTCTAAATTTTTACAAAGTGGCATTCGACGAATCGGGCCGAATTTTAGGCTTACGTCAACCGCATGTCGATAAGCGACTATGGGTTCTTTAAAACTGAAGGCTTAGCCTTCGATCGAAACAAAGGTTTAGGAAATGCTTTTCGTTATTTCACGCCCGGAGTGGCAGTTTCGGAAGTTATGATCGATACCTACACCGGGCAAATGAAAATTCTTCGGTCCGACATCTTGATGGATATTGGGCGTTCGCTAAATCAGGGAATTGATATGGGACAAATCACCGGGGGCTTCATTCAGGGGGTGGGATGGCTTACAACTGAAAAACTTTTTTATAACGCCAAGGGATCTTTGATTTCACATTCTCCAACCAATTATAAAATTCCGAACATCCAAGATATTCCGCGGGACTTTAGATTTGCTATCTTAGAAAACAATTTAAATAAAGATCACAAGATTATGGGCTCTAAGGCAGTAGGCGAGCCGCCCTTGCTATTAGGCGCAAGCGTTTTCATGGCCATCAAGAATGCCCTGACCTACCGATCAGGTGGGGCTACCGTAATGCTGAAGGCACCCGCAACGCCGGAAGAAATCTTAACGGAATTATCCAGCTATGAACTTTGAAACATTTCTGGTCGAATTTCAAAAGGCCAAAGAGACCGCGCAACCATTCGTAGTGGTTACGTTGGTGGGAAATAAAGGCAGCGTTCCGCAAATATTGGTTGCCCGGTTACTGTTGAACGAATCTGGATATCTGGCCGGAACCATTGGTGGTGGAAAGCTGGAAAAAGCCGCCATCGAAAAGGGCCAAGAGCTTCTTAAAACAGATCACTCTTCCTTTTTTCAAGAATGGAACTTGCAAAATGAATTGGGAATGAGTTGTGGCGGAGCGGTCAGCCTTTTTTTTGAAGTTCATCAACCCAAGCACAAGTGGCAAATCGTTATTTTTGGCGCGGGGCACGTGGTTCAAGAATTATCTCGGGTCTTACTGCGATTAGATTGTCAGATCAGCTGCGTTGACGCTCGTTCAGAATGGCTTGAAAAATTACCTAATAGTCCAAAGTTAACGAAGATCAAAAT
>CAXSEH010000181.1:0-5631 GCA_964236345.1 uncultured Bdellovibrionales bacterium | reverse complement strand
GCTACCAACGTGTATGGATAAATTATCGGACCAAGGTCCAGTGGACTTTAGCCTTAGGTCTAGGATAATTCCTGACGCGAATGGCTAAGACTATGTAATTGTTCAGTTTAAGGTCGAAAAAAATATTTAGACTAAGGTCTAGTAAGAGGCGGAAAAAGCAGTTTTTAGTGGCCGTTGAAAAAATTATTTTTAAATCTTAGAGTATTTTATCCCGTCGCTTTTTGGAGGGCCGAGCCCGCAGTTAGAGACTATCTTATCGACGCATTGCGTTAATAACTTGAGTAATTTAACTGTGTCTTTTAAAATACTTTATAACTACTTGATATCTATGATTTAATTCGTAACCGGAAGCGAAGGATAGTTTCTCTTTTTGAGAATATTTAACGCTTCTTCGGCTTTCATAACGTAGTAAAGAACATGCGTTTCTTTGCCCGCAAAACCGATTTGGGCGAAGGGATTACTGACCTTATGATTTGAAAAAAAACCGGTGAAGAAATCGAAACGTCCGTAGCCTTTAATATTTCCGCCCGAGTCGCGAACGATGAAGTAACCATCATGCTTAGTGCCGTCGGGTAACTGAAGTCCCACCATCGTCGGAATATAAATGACCTGGCCCAATCGATAAATTGTTAAGTCGGCCGCTACCGAGTAAAAAGGGTCTAGGCATACCGCTTTTCCCGCGCCGTAACCGTACTTACAAATTTTATTTTGAACTTTCGAAAACTTATATTCAGAATTTTCTTTACCCGCGATATTGACCAATACGCGACCCTGTTCGTTCTTAATTTCGCAAGTACCTTGCAGAAGACAAGACCCGTATATAGATTCGCACACCATAAATAGGACGCTACCATCCTTTGCTTTCATCGGTCGGCGGGACGAAACTTCACACGTTTGCTCCGCTAAATCATATTGCGGAACATAGTAAATGGTAGGGGTCGTGTAGACTTTGGCTTCGGCCTCTGAAAGGGGTACGTAGCCCGAATTCTTGCCGCCCGATTTACTTTCGCGCCCGGCGCATCCTGCCAGGATCAAAGTAAAAATGAAGAAGATTAAAGGAGTCGTTTTCATCTTGGTCAATATAAGCCAAGGCGGATGGTCATTCCATACTAAACTGGTTAGTTTGTAAAATTGACGTCTTCGACGCGCCCGTGTTTAAGCAGAATTCGATTTTGCGCTAAGGCATCGACGTCTGATCGATCGTGGGTAATTAAATAAACAGGTATGGCAACATCGGCTAATACGGAGCCAAGCAGGTTACGGGCTTCGCCACGTACATCGGGATCTAAGGCCGAGAACGGTTCGTCTAATAAAAGAATCCTGGGCTTGGACAAAACCGCCCGCAACAAGGCGACCCGCTGTTTTTCACCGCCCGACATTTTTTCGGCCCGGGTTTCCCAACAAGACTGCAACTTCAATTGAATTCGGAATTTTTCACACTTTAATAAAGCATCCGCAATTTCGGATTTCGGGTACCGCGCGTGAATAACCAATTTAACATTCTGTTCCGCCGTCAAATGCGGAAACAATTCGTAATTTTGAAAAACGACCCCCAGTTGACGTTTCTCTAACGAAAGCAGGTGCAATGAAATATCTTTATAGGTCCACGACCAATTTTCTGGCTCGTACAGTCCGATCAAAGTTTTAAATAGCGTCGTCTTTCCAGAGCCCGATGGCCCCCAAAACGCCGTGACTCCAACGTCGGGAATTTCCAGATGTTCAATTTGCAAACGAAATCCATCGGCTTTAAAATTCAAATTTAAATTTTTGATGAGCGACACGCAAAACTCCTTTGACTAAAAAAGTAACTGCCAAAACAATTAGCCAGATCAGGATAATATAAACACTCATGAAGTAGGCCAAAGACAAACGGTAACTTGTCAAAAATGTCTGAGCCATTAGACCTAAGGTTTGGGTTTGGGTGCCCAGTGCTTTGAGCGTTGCAAAATCAGATAGAAACCAAATAGCCAAAAAGGAAAACCAGATTGCGATTGGGGCGCCCAGCTGGGGTAAAATAACTGTCACGACTATCTTAAAATTTGAAAGTCCGTAGACTTTAGCGGTGAGTACCTGTTCTTTTAAATCAAGCAGCGGTCTTTCTAAAAAACTTTTAAACAAAACGGGAAAAACTAATATGCTCATCGCGACGGGAATTTTGAAGTAATCCCAAGTACCGCTTTGCGGGAAAAAAAGATAAAAAGAAAAACCCACCAACATCGTTGAGGCCGCTATAAGGTTACGCGCAAAATTTAACTTTTGCCGATTCGCGAAGTCGAAAAGCCATACGAAAAGCATAAGCACCGATAAGAGGCCGTAAACAAAAAATAAGCTGAGCGAATTAAAGGTAGCCTGAATTAAGTCGCCATAAAATTGACTAACTTTTGAAAACTCCGGCAATGCTTGCAGCAGTCCCACCGTGTATCCTCCAAAATAAACACCTAAGTAAACAACTATAGCCGCAAATCCAAAATCAGACTTCAAATAAGAAGAATAAAGGAATTCACGCTTTGTTTCGCCCGTATCGCGCGCTAGCAACAGACTTAAAAAAGTTAAAAACAATCCTTGGAAGACGCTAATGGACCACGCGGCGGACCAGTTCTGACTTACGTAGATCTTTTCAAAAACCAAAACTTCTATATTCGTATCTCGACCACCGCCTGCAACAAGAGGAATTGCAAAACTTGAAAAGCAAAATATAAAAATCAGCAAAAAACAAGAAATCAAATCTTTCACAATGACGGGAAAAAATATCTGAATTATAAATTTCAACTTTTTTACGCCAAAAACTTTTCCGACGATCGGAAATGATCCCATTTTTTCACAAATCGCAGCGTGTATTAGGACGACGGCAAAACCTAAATGCACCAGGGTGAAGACAAAAGTGATTCCTACCGAGCCCATTGGAAAAGGTTTCCAAATTGAAAATGCAATCAGGATTGAAAAGAATGAGGGTAGGATCTGAGGCACCAGCAGCAATTTTTTGAAAATATTGTACGTTTGGCCTTTGAAGTGAAACAGACCCAAACTTAAAGGGACACTTAATGCGGTTACTAAAGTTGCCGCTAAAATTGACTGGGTGAATGAGTTCTTAAAAGACCAAAAAAACTCTTGCGGATCAACGCTAAAATTAAAATCTAAAAAACTTAAAAATAGAAGATAGGGTATCAAGAAATAAAATACTAAAGCAAAGCTAACTAGCTTATAAGCCTTCATTCTTTCGAATCTCTATCCATTGATTAATCCATTTTTCGACCTTTTCTTGCTCGTAAAATTGAACCGGGATAGTTTTATAAACTTTTAAAGAATCAAAGACGGTTGCATCTTTGACCATGTCCAAAACCGGTAACATATAGTTTTTGGTCATGATCACGTTCTGGGCTTCCTTCGTTAGCAAGAACTCTAGGAACTTGGCGGCTCCATCGCAATTCTTGCAAGAATCCGGAATGCCGGCAAACTCTACTTGTAATGGCATCGCCTCTTTCATTTCGAGACTAACGTAACTTGAATCGTTTTCTTCCACTTGATGATATAGAGGTGAAGTAACGTAAGAAAATACCAACTCGGCTTGTTTATTCTTAAACAGTCCATAGGCGGCAGACCATCCTGCCGAGAAACTGTGGGCTTGTTTCATCATCGCTTTTAAAAACTGATTTGCTTCAGCTTCTGATTTAGATGCATACACCCAGGCCAAAAATTGCAAGCCCGGAGAACTTGTGCGGGGATCCTGCAGCGCAATCTTGCCCTTATAATCAGGCCTCAATAAATCGTCCAATTGGTTGATCGGAAGATTTAATTCCTTTCGTGTAACGAACGCCATCGGGGCCCAGTCGTAAGGCATAAAAGTTGACTGATCCCTAATCGCGTCGTTTTCTTTGACTAATGTGCTGGTTACTGAACTTAAAATATCTTTTGAAAAAGATTTCCAACGGATTTTCAATGCCGATCTGGAAATATCGAATTGGTCTAAACCCAGAACGACATCGGTTAATGAATTTTGATTTTCGAAGCTAATTTTTTGCAATGTCATCGCAATGTCTGGCGATTCAACGAATTCTACTTTGTATACGCCCTGCTTTTCAAAAAGCTCTTTCAACTGGGGTGCCGGTCCCCACTTCGACACGAACGAAGCTGAAGCATAAACCCTAACGACACGATCATCGTTTAATTTTACGCGATCTTCTTTGTTATAATAAAAGAATGATAGGCCGGAAAAAATTAAGATCAGGAAAACTAAGAAATGTCTCATTACCACCACACTCCACGGCGACGTTTGAAGAAATAATAATCAATACCTAAGCAACGACCTGCGCCCACCCACGCTAATAAAACGTGGCAAGCAATCAGTAATTTGTAAAATATTTCCTGATCAATTTTTTGCAAAGCCAGATAATTAAGGCAGACCAGGATGGCCAAAATTGAAACCGGACGGACGACGTAACCAATGACGTACGAAATTCCGACGGCGAATTGCAATCCAATTAAAACGAAAGCGTAAATTTGCCAGTGAGGAATAATTTGTTCGCTTAAAATGATTCGGTACCAGGCCGGCACATTTGATTTATTTAACGCTTCAACAAAAAGGTCCGCTAACCCTCCAGAACCCAGACTGTAGTACTTCCAATCCTTCAAGGCCAAATCGATATAAAAATAACCTAGAAAAATTCTTAAAAAAGAAATGGGCAAAAGGTGCCCGACGTATTTAATACTTTCGAAGTAGGCTTGAAACATGAAATCATGCTACCTAAAGACCTAGCTTCGGACAAGCCTTGTTCAGAAAACAATTCTGGCAATCCGGATTACGCGCCTTGCACAGAGTCCGGCCATGCGAGATTAGGTAATGTGGAAGCATGATCCATTCTTCTTTTGGGCATAAACTATTTAACAATTGCTCAATCTTAACCGCGTCCAAAAGTTGCACCCACCCGAAACGGTTTGCCAGACGAGTGACGTGAGTGTCTACGACAACGCCCGAAGCAATGTTGTACGCATTTCCTAAACAACGTTGGCGGTTTTGCGTCCCACACCAGGTAAGGCGTGCAGTTCTTCGATGGACCTAGGAACAACCCCGGCGTAATCGTGCACCAGTCGCACGCAAGTCTCTTTAATGTTCTTTGCTTTGTTTTTATAAAAGCCGGTCGAACGAACAAGTTGTTCTAGTTCCGGCAAGGGACATTCAGCCATCGCCGTCGCGTCAGGGTATTTAGCAAATAGTACTTCGGTCACGATATTGACCCGGTCGTCAGTACATTGGGCTGATAGAATAGTGGCAATTAAAAGTTGAAAAGGAGTTTGATATTTCAACGCGCAGTGGGCGTCAGGATATTTTTCTTTTAGTGATTTCAAGACGATGGCAAACTCGACCTTGGTCGAATCCGCTTTATGCTTTGTCGCCAAAGTCGCCAATCGCTTCTACGGGACAACCTTCCATCGCTTCTTTACATGCTGATTCTTCTTCCGGACTTTCCGGTTGTTTTGAAACAAAGGCGTGACCATCATCTTCGTGCATCGCGAAGTTTTTTGGAGCAGATAGAACACAGGCATCACAAGCAATGCAAGATTGATCAACAAACATCTTGCCTGATTTGTTTTCTTTCCATTTTTGGGAAATTTCAGCCATTCCAACCTCCGCAG
>CAXSEH010000180.1:0-5658 GCA_964236345.1 uncultured Bdellovibrionales bacterium | reverse complement strand
AGTCCATTGGATTTTAGTCTTAAGACTAAAGAATTAATAAACGCCAACCTTATCGGAGGATATATAATGGCAAAAGCAAAAAAATCTGCAAAGAAAGCTGCTCCTAAAAAAGCCGCTGCTGCGAAAAAAACGGCCGCTCCTAAAAAAGCTGCTGCTCCTAAAAAAGCCGCTGCTCCTAAAAAAGCCGCTACTAAAAGAAAGCCAAACGCGGCATTCATGAAGCCGTTAACTCCGTCTTCTACATTAGCACTTGTTGTTGGAGCCACTCCACTAGCACGTACTGAAGTTGTTAAAAAATTATGGGCTTACATCAAGAAGAACAATCTTCAAGATTCTAAAAATCGCCGTAACATCAACGCTGACGACAAATTGATGCCGATCTTCGGCAAAAAACAAGTGTCTATGTTCGAAATGACTAAGCTTGTTTCTAAGCACTTAAAAGGCTAGGCGCCGCCGGCTAGATCCCAAGGGAGTTTGCCCAACGGTGAACTCGGTTATGTATTATTGAAACCCCTGAAAGCTTAACTGGCGTTCAGGGGTTTTTTCATTTAGGATGGCGGGCATGTCAGAAAAAGCTCTCGATAAAGAAGAAATCGCAAAAATGCGCATTGCTTGTAAAATGGCTGCGCAAGTTTTGCAGTATACCAGCCGTTTGGTTAAGCCGGGCATGACCACGCTCGAGGTCGATGAGATCGCCGATGACTACACGAAAACAATCGGCGGCATTTCGGCGTGCGTAGGTTACCACGGCTATCCGAACGCCACTTGCATCTCGGTGAACCAAGTTGTTTGTCATGGCCTTCCAGGGGCCTACGTCATCAAAGAGGGCGACATCCTGAATCTGGATGTCACCGTTAAGAAAGATGGCTTCTTTGGCGACAATTCAAAAACGATTATGGTCGGCGAAGTTTCGCAAAACGCGAAGGATCTTGTGCAGGCCGCTTACGAGGCCATGATGGTCGGGATCGAAGCAATTTCTCCAAAGGGTTGGACCGGTGATATAGGTTTTGAAACCAACAAGTACGTTACCCGCAAAGGTTACTCGACGGTCAAAGAAATCGGCGGGCACGGTATCGGTCGCGTTTTTCACTCCGACCCGTTTGTTCCGGCATTTGGTAAAAAAGGAAAGGGCGAAAAACTTCGGCCTTGGACCTGCTTTACCGTCGAGCCGATGGTCAATGAAGGAACCGAAGAGTTTATCGAAAAAACGATTCACGGTTCGTCGATTAAATATTACGAAACTTTAGACGGAAAATTATCGGCGCAATTTGAACACACAATTTTACTGACCGATACGGGCTACGAAATTTTAACTTTAGAACCTTAAATAACGAAAGAAGTTGATCTATGAGCACACAGAAAAGTACGCCGACGAAACAAGTCCTTACAAAATCGGTGAAGAGTGATTCCAAGTCAGGCCCCCGCGATACCGCGTTGAAGGTTTCTTCCCGTAAGGCTTCCGTAAAACCCGATGCCAGGGATTACGCCGTTTGCAAAGAAGCGATGGAAAATCCAAAAGTATTTGCTGAGCTTGCACGTTGGGGTCGCGAAGAAATAAAAATTGCCGAAAAAGAAATGCCGGGCTTGATGGCGCTTCGTAAAGAATTCGGGAAAGCGCAGCCTTTAAAGGGCGCCCGGATTTCCGGTTGCTTACATATGACGATTCAAACTGCGGTGTTAATGGAAACCCTTATTTACTTAGGTGCGGAAGTTCGTTGGTCATCTTGCAATATTTTTTCGACTCAAGATCACGCAGCCGTTGCGATGGCCGCAGCTGGCATTCCGGTTTTTGCATGGAAGGGACTGTCTGAGCCCGATTTCAATTGGTGCATCGAACAAACGATCACGGGCTGGGGAGATAAAGGTTACAACCTGATCCTTGATGACGGTGGAGATTTAACTAACATGATGCACGAGCTACGTTTCGCGAAAGAACTTAAAAAGATCATTGGTCTTTCTGAAGAAACGACGACCGGCGTTCATAATCTTGAAGTCATGTTGAAAAATAAAAAATTAAAAATGCCAGCAATCAACGTCAATGATTCGGTAACGAAATCTAAATTTGATAACCTCTACGGATGTCGCGAATCTTTGGCCGATGGTATCAAGCGCGCAACGGACGTGATGATGGCCGGTAAAGTCGTTGTCGTAGCCGGTTACGGAGACGTCGGAAAAGGTTCAGCGCACTCGGTAAAAGGGCTTGGAGCCCGCGTTCTGATTACTGAAATAGATCCGATATGCGCGTTGCAAGCGGCGATGGAAGGTTTTCAGGTCGTGACCATGGAAGAAGCCGCGCCGATTGCGGACATCTTTGTGACGGCGACCGGTTGCTGCGATATCATTACCGAAAAACATTTCTCGAAAATGAAAGATAACGCGATCGTTTGTAATATCGGACACTTCGATATCGAAATTGATATGGCTTGGTTAAATAAAAATTCAAAGCAGCGCGAAGTCAAACCTCAGGTCGATGTGCACACATTGAAAAATGGAAACGAAATAGTCGTGTTGGCAAAGGGTCGTTTGGTTAATCTAGGTTGCGCCACCGGACATCCATCGTTCGTCATGAGTAACTCGTTTACGAATCAGGTGCTTGCGCAAATGGAACTTTTTCTGAACCGAGATAAGTATCAAGAAATTGCAATTTACCGATTACCAAAGCATTTAGATGAAAAGGTTGCGGCCCTTCACTTAGGACAAATCGGCGTTAAGCTGACGAAGCTTTCTTCAAAACAAGCTAAATACTTACACCTTAATGAAGCGGGCCCGTTCAAGCCAGATCACTATCGATATTAAAATATCGATAGATTTTTACTATACAAAATATCTTGTAAAGCCCGGTCGTAACGCCGGGCTTTTTTTTGGCGCTTGAATCATGGAACTTGTTCGGTCATTTCTCGGTGGGCGGGTAATCTCGTTTAGTCAGAGGTTTTAAGCCGTGCTTTTCGCGCGCCTGATCGCAACGGATATTTTGGAAACCATTTTCGAATGAAGCCAAGAATAACCGACACGGAGTTGGGCGATTCGCGTAGACGATGCACTGGGCAGATTGCCCCACTCGCGCCATTAACGCTACGCACTTCGGTTGGTGTTTGTCGTTGGTGCCTTTCATGCACCGTTGATTCAAATCCAAATCCTCGGTATATTCTTGCGGTACGCTTCGATCAAACTGATCTTCAGGATTGCCCTCAGCTTCTCGCCAATGGAAGGCGACGCGGAACGAGGCGCAACAGGCGCCACAGGCCTGACAAGGATGTAGAGACGAAGGAACGGACATAGAATAAGGATCGCAGAAAAGCATGGCGTCCGCAGAAGGATTGCTTAAATTTTAATGAAACTGGGCAAAAGTCGAGGGTGTGCATGGATATTCTAAGTTCGTTACTGTCGCAAACGGTTCCGCTGACAAATGATAAGCAAAGTGATTTCGAGCGAGTCTACTGGTTCGCGAATATCATGAAATGGATCCAGCGTCCGCACAGCAGTGAAGAAAAAGATGCGAAGCGCGAAACGGTTTACACCGTTCGGCTAAAATATTTACTGCTTCTACTGAATAAAAATCCTGAATGGAAAAACAATTTTATTTCTGCTTCCAGTTTGCTCTTAGCTAAAATTTCGTCACCGGCCCAACTGACGCGCGCGGGTTTACCGGAAGCGGCCAGTTTTGTTCAAGAGTTCATTCATCGATTACAAGAAAAGATTCTACCCAAGCGAAATCTTTCGGAAGATTTATCAACGTTAATTTACGATATCTTTCCGGATGAAGAGGAAAGCTTGTACATCGACTTTATCGACGTGGAAATCTTAAAAGAAATTTTTGCGCTCTTTAAAGATAAACATGACCTAAGTAAAAAGCTAAAGTCAGACTTACTTACCGCTAGCTACGTGCTGGCACACCAAATTCAGGGACACTCTTTAGCGGTTCAAAGTGAGGTTAATTTCTTAAGCTCGCATCCGCAAGACCTGCCGGAATTCAAACTTGAAGGGTTGCTACGCGACCATCAGGTCAGACAAGAAACTAAGTTAGAAAACTCGGTTTTTCTGCTTTTATACGCGATTGAAACCCACATGACCGAACTTCACCAAGTCATGCAACAAAGTGGCGTGAAGATCGAACTGGTTTACCTTTTTCAACTTCAAAAAAGAAAAATCAATCGGCTTCGCATTTTAATGCAATTTTTAAATACCGAAGTTTCACCGGTTCTCAATTTTAGGTATTTTATTTCTCACTTAGTTCTAGAAACTCAACATCAGAAAAGTTTAGTTTCGTTCTTCTCTGAAAACTTAACTTTATTGACCGAGCGGATCGTTCAGACGAATTCGCATATCGGTGAACATTACGTCACCTTTAACTGGATTGAATTTCGCAAAATGTTCCATTCAGCTTTGGGTGGGGGTGCATTGACGGCGATAACCGTCTTCATCAAGCATCTGTTAGCCGAACTGAAACTGGTCGGTTTTGCGAAGGGCTTCATGGACAGTTTAAACTATTCCGGAAGTTTCATGGTGATGTACCTAGTGGGCTTTACGCTAGCCACGAAGCAGCCTTCCGCCACCGCGCCATTCATCGCGCAGGCCCTTAAGAAATCAACCACCGAATCTAGAAAATCGATCGTCGCCCTATTGCGAACCCAGTTCATCGCGGTCGTTGGCAACGTCAGCGCGGTTTTTCCAATCTGCTTTTTGGTTTCGTGGGTCGCGCTTTACTTTCAACATCCCACTTACACTCCTGAAGATGCCTTACAGACAATTAACTCGACAAATTTATTGGGTCCCGCGCCTTTGTACGCCGCGTTCACCGGCGTGCTTTTATTTACCGCTAGTCTTGTTGCCGGTTGGTTTGAAAATTGGATGCTCGTGAACCGCATCGATAAGCGAATCAAGTACAACGATAAGTTACAAAAGTATTTCGGCCGAAAACGCGTACAAAGATTCGGCGATTTTTTGTCCGAAAAATCAAACCCCTTAGCGGCCAACATTTCGCTGGGTTTTTTATTAGGGATGGTTCCGCAGATCTTAAAGTTTTTAAATATTCCGCTCGACGTACGCCACGTGACCCTTTCGACGGGTGGCCTAGCCGCAGCCCTTCCGGTCGCCATTCAAGCAGGCGTTACGCATTGGCAAATCATTAACTCGGCAGTAGGCATCATGCTCATCGGTCTGCTAAACCTGTCGGTCAGTTTTGCGCTGGCCTTTTTGTTAGCCTCAATTTCATCACAAGTAAAATTCTCATCCTTCTGGCGTCTGTTAAAATGGGGAGCCCGCCTCATCTTCACGCGCCCCTGGCTGCTCATCATCCCAGAAAAATCAAAGGACGCAGTCGTCGCAAAGGAAGGGTAGGGTGCCAGGCCTTTTTTCCGCCAAAAGGTGCCAGACAAATGCCTGGCACCTTTTGGCGGAAAAAGGACCTGGCACTCAAATTTGAATTCGGTCTAAGTAGTGGCGCAGTTCGCCTATGCTTTCGCGGATGTCGTCGAGGGCGCGATGCGAGTTTTGTTTTCGGTATTCGACGTTAAACTTATTATTCATGATTACTTTGAATGAACTCACGTCGACCATGCGGTAGTGCAGGCGGGCTGATAATTTTTTAAAATACTTATCGATGAACAAGCGATCCTGCATAATTGAATTTCCGGCAAGCATCGGGCGCTTTTTCGGATC
>CAXSEH010000179.1:0-5720 GCA_964236345.1 uncultured Bdellovibrionales bacterium | reverse complement strand
ACGCTTTTCCCGGTGAACCCTGCGATATTCTTTTATTGAATACTCCGCCGCTGACGCAGTTGTCGCCACAAGCGTATGTGGAAAAAATTAAACTCGGTAAGAATTCAAAAATTATTTTCATCAGCTCGACTTTGGTTTATGGAAACGCGCCAGGAAATTTCAATGAATCAAGTCAAACGATTCCCGTCACGCCTTCCGCTTGCTGGCTACTGGAAGTTGAATCCCTACTTCGCGAACAATTTGCCGAACGTTTGTTAATCATCCGTCCGGGTGGTCTTATCGGCGGTGAACGTCATCCGGTATTTACGCTTAGCCAAAAAGGTATAGTTACTAACGCCAATCATTCGATTAATTTTATTCACCGTGATGACCTAGTAGAAATTATTATGGCCGCTTCACACTCAGGCGAAAAACTGGTCGCGGCCGTGACACCCTACCATCCTTCAAAAGAAATTTATTATCGGTCGTGGGTCAAGAAACTTAACTTAACCATGCCTGAATTTCATAATAGCCCCGCAGCTGACCGAGTGATCGATTCGGTCCGTCTGAAAGAGTTTTACGTGAACTGGCGCTGTCCGTTGCTCGACTTGCTGTAATATTCCGCACTATTCACGAGCTTCCTTTTCAGTTACCCTCATTTAATCAAAGGATGTAACCCATGAACCCAAAAATTTCGAGCGAAGCTTTAAAACAAGTTTTCACCGAAGCACGAACCCACCACGATTGGACTTCGGAAAAAGTATCGGACGACGTACTTCGTGATCTGTACGAAACCACCAAGTGGGGACCCACTTCGCTTAACGCCGCTCCGATGAGAATCTTATTTTTAAAAGGTAATGAGGCGAAAGAAAAACTTTACCCTGCCTTAATGGGTTCAAACGTTGCGCAGGTAAAGGATGCTCCCATTACCGCCGTCGTTGCCTACGACGAAAAATTTTACGAATATCTACCGAAGTTATTCCCCGCATTCGATGCGAGGGCCTTGTTCATCAACAACGATAAAGCCACCTACGATACGGCATTTCGAAATAGTTCACTTCAAGGAGCCTACCTTATTCTAGCAGCCCGGGCATTAGGACTTGATGCCGGCCCGATGTCGGGGTTTGAAAATGCGAAAGTGGACGAAGCTTTTTTCAAAGACTCTTCTTGGAAATCGAATTTCATTTGTACTTTAGGTTACGGTGACCACACGAAAGTTTATCCCCGTGGCCCCCGTCTAACTTTTGAAGAGGCATGCAAGATCGTCTAAATTACTTGGTCGATTTCGCTAAGTATTCCTCAAGCTTTTCAAAACTTCCAGACCACCCTTGGCTCATACCGGACTTTTCTTTATGAAATGTTTGGCGTTCGGCGTCGGTTGCATTGCCTTCAACTTCCCAGGATATCGTGACCCGAGTCTGGTTTTCCCCTTCGGAAGTTAAGTCGATCGTGGTCAGCATTTTTTCGGGCCAGGTCGGTGCCATGGGATGCCGAGTGATTTTTTCGTTTTCGTCACAAAATACCTGGGTATACACTATACGGTTCGGCTTCGTAATTTCTTTGTAAAAAGTTTTTCCGTACATGGTCACATCGCCACCCGACATCGAATAAAAGGTAGATCCGCCCGGCTTGATGTCGGCTTTTAAATATTTCATCGTAAATCCCGTCGGTGGAAGCCATTGTGAAAAATGCACCGGATCCGTAAACATTTCAAACATCAAAGGAAGTGTGGCTTGGAATGAACGATTAATAACGAAGATATCTTTTTGTGTCGTTTCTTGTTCAAGAAATTCCGCTAGACGATCCCAAGTTGAATTTCCCCCTGCTTTTTTAATAAATTTCTTTGTTTCGGTCGCGGCTTCGGCCGTGGCTAGTGCCATCGTCATTTCCATGTGGGTTTTTTTTCCGATCTCAGAAAAATTAACCGTGACTCGAAATAGGGGCGGCTGAGTTTCATTGCCTCCGTGGTCGTAAACAAGGCGCTGATATTTTACAACTTCATGAAATAATGTGATATTTGGCCAATCAACTCCATCGGGTCCGTGCATCGTATAAATCCACTTGCCTCCGGGCTTTACGTCTTTACTTTTCGTCGTGAGCGTAAAACCTCGGGGACCCCACCACTGCGCGACTTGCTTGGGATCAACCCACGCATCCCACACCATTTTTACCGGTGCATCATAGATTCTTGAGAGGTAGATCTCGTTAGGTTTATTTTTTGCGGCCATTTTTCTTACCCTTCTTTTTTTCAGTCATTGTCTTTAAATAATCTCCAAGGCGGTCAAAACTTTCTTCCCACATTTGCCGATAGTCATCGATCCAGTCCGAAGCTTCTTCGAAGGCGCGGGTCTCAATTCGACAAGGTCTAAACTGGGCGTCCCGACTTCTTGAGATAAGACCGGCGTTTTCCAAAACTTTCAGGTGTTTTGTAATTGCGGGTGCAGAAATATTAAAAGGTTTTGATAATTCCTGAACCGTGGCTTCGCCACGGGACAGCTTTGCTAAGATCGCGCGCCGGGTTGGATCCGATAAAGCCGTAAAAGTCAGACTTAGTTTATCTTGCATCTTAATTATCCAATCGGTTAATTAACCATTAGGTTAAATATAAGGCCAAAGCATAGCGAAGTTAAGCGCCGCTTTTTAAGCTAGCTAAGCGCCGAATTTTGTTCAGTTATTCTATTTTACTTGGGTGGCTGGAAGTTGGGCCGGGGCCGCACTGCTATTATTGGAATTAAATAAAAGCGGGTAGTACGAAATCGTGATCACAAAAATCGCCGCCACGACAATGACCGAAATAATAATGGTCTTTTTAGAAAACAGGGTGTGGCCGTGAGCGGGGGGATGAGCTGCGCTTTTTGATGACATATGAAACCTCTTTGATTGCAAGTTAGGCGAACGCGGCCTCTAGAGCAACATTTTTTACCGCGCCAGGAAAAATGCCTCGCAACGCCGCCGTAGTCTTTGCGTTTAACTAAACATCAGATACACTTCCCGCACAGGAGATTATTATGACCCATTACGTAGACGGATTCGTTGTTCCCGTTCCTAAAAAACATATAAAAGAATACAAAAAAGTGGCTGCGATGTGCGGACGAATTTGGCTTGAGTACGGCGCCCTCGAATATACCGAGTGCATGGGTGAAGACGTGCCAAAAGGTAAACACACTTCATTTCCTCAAAGCGTAAAATTAAAACCAAACGAAGTGGTTTTCTTTTCCTGGATTGTCTACAAATCAAAAGCGGATCGTAAACGTATTATTGCGAAAGTTATGAAAGACCCTCGGTTGCAAGAAATGGACAAGGGAATTTTTGACGGTAAACGCATGATCTACGGCGGTTTTAAACCCGTCGTCGTATTATAGAATGAGGGAAGCGTGAAAATAAAAGCCGCCGTCGCGTGGAAAGCGAATACTCCATTAGTGATCGAAGCCCAATTTGTAAAGGCAGTATTGGCGCCAATTATGGCCCACAAGGGACTTTATAAACGGGTGAAGCCTTTGGCTGAACGAGACGTTAAGGCAACCGAGCAGTACGCTAATGTTATTGCTGAGTTCGACAAAAAAAAAACGCCTAATTCAACTATCAAAGAATTTTTGCTTGATGGACAAGAAGATATTAAGAACGAAGCGGATATTCAAGCTTACTTAGACTCAGTCGCAGATTCTTTTAAAACGATTCGTGAATTCGCCAAGGCGAATAAGAATTCTGAATTAACTGTGATGGCATCAGATGCTCTTTATCACGCCATGGAGCAACGATATATCTCAACTTGCGAAGTGAAGCAGGTAGGGTACTACAAGTACGAGACAAACTGTCCTGATGTTAAAAACTTTATGGAAGTTTCTTTTAACCGGGCCGACATTGAAGCCATCCAACAAATCGCGGCTGGGTACGAGCTATACTTTTCATTAGCGAATTCTTATGACCTGTCTGGTTCAATCGACAAGGCAGTCGCTTCGCAAGGGCAACAAATGGATGGACGTAAAGTTTTGGAAGAGCTTTTAACGAATAAGAACTTTGCAACTTTAAGATCAGGTAATGGTTTTCAAAAAGTAAAAGCAATGGGCGTTGATGCTATTGCCGGAATTCGTTGGATCATGAAAAATCAAAATACGCTTTGCCCAATGGGTTCAACAAGCCCAAGAAATCGTCTTGGGATGCTGTTAGGTAACGGAATTTGCACCAATAAGGAAAACGCAGTTGAAGATTCTAAAAATATATCTTTAGCCACTGATGCCTTGGCAGGAAAAATCATGGAAAATGTTGAAATCGGCCGTAAGCAGGGTTGGGAATATGTAAATGGCTCTTGGAAGTATATCGTTAAGCCTGGTTACATGACTTCGATTAAGCCAATTTCTATATTTGATACTCCGATCGCAGATTTAAGAAACGTTTTACCCACAGCCTACGACCGTTGCGGTAATGTTGTTTCAGTTAAAGATGCTTCTGTCGCCGGCTTATTTGTAAAATCGGACGCTAATTTACTTTTAGCTCACGTAGCTGAGTGTAATTAAAGAATGCACGCGATAAACTTTAAAAAGGGGCTCACATTAGTGTGCCTCTTTTTCTTTTCACTTCCTTCTGCAGCCCAACTTCTGCCAGGCAAAATGACGGGATTTAAATTCTCGCAGTGCACAGAGGCCGGATGTTTTATTTTTAAAGGTCCTGTTGGCTACATCTCGAGAATAAATTCTTTATTTTCGGCCGAGCAAACAGAACTGCAACTTGTTTCCAAAGATTTAAGATCTACCGCTTCGTTTCAATGTGATGAATTTAATTTTGATATTCAGATCAACATCATGACTTGCATTCGGACTTCGGGATCAGAGTCCTTTGAATTCAATGCCCAGACGAATAAAATCTCTTATTTCAAAAATCCTTAAGGCTTACCGTCTAGTCCTGGCGTCTACTTTCGACCAGAAATGGCCACGTCCTTTGTCGGAAAAACGCGTTTCGCATTTCCAAAATTTGTCCGTGCCCCCAAACTGAATCTTTGGGGGTCATCTTATGAAGGCGGTATTTTTATCATTCTTTTTTATGAGTTTTGCGATGCAGGCGCAAACTCGCGATTACGCTAACTTTCATGAAATAGAAAAAGGAAAATTTTATCGATCGGCCCAATTAAGCGCGGGTGACTTAGAAGAGTACGTTAAGCAGTACGGTATTCGCACGGTGATCAATCTTCGGGGCGAAAACCCCGGCGAAGAATGGTTTCAAAATGAACAGGCGGTCGCTCAGCGTTTGGGTTTAGAATTCGTGAACATCGCCATGTTACCGAATAAAATACCGAGCCGACAAAATCTAAACACATTGCTGATGGCATTCGCCACGCTGCCCCGGCCGTTGTTGGCTCATTGCCAGGCGGGCGCGGATAGAACGGGTGAAGCTTCGGCGCTGTACCAGATGCTCTACATGAACAAATCTAAAAAGCAGGCCCTAAAAATGCTGACCCCTCATTACGGGCATTTCAGTTTCGTGTTGCCCGCGAAAAGATATTTTATCGAAAAACTTTGGCAGGGCGTCGAGTGGGCCCAATCCCAGTACGAACCCTGTTCAGGAATATATAAATATTACGACATCAATAGCAGCGAGTGCCGGTAAGTACCATGCTAAATAAAGAAGAAGAACTAGGTTGCTTTGAAATCTTAAAACGCAATTTTCCCAAACTTCATAAGAAGTCTTTAGTCATTGGCCTCTACGAATTTTTGGCGCCCGATGTTCAATTAGAAAAGTTTATATGC
>CAXSEH010000178.1:2085-5779 GCA_964236345.1 uncultured Bdellovibrionales bacterium | reverse complement strand
AATTCGAAATTTGGCAATGGACCCTGCGACCCCATTTTAAAAAAGATCAAATTTTCTTAGCACCGAACCAGGCCACGCCGTTTTTAAAAAAAATGATGTTTCCGCACGGACAGGCTGAAAAACTAAAGGCGAAACCTAAAAAATACGACTTCAAACACGGCGTAACAAAGTACGATATCTATATTTCGATTGAGACCAACCCTCAGTCGTCTAGGCCCCAACTTAACGCGAATGGCGAACACGCCTGGATAAATTTAAATGAAATAAAAAAGGTTAACCCGACCAGTTTAATGACAAAAATTTTGAAATTTATCGAAAAACAGAATAATTTAAAGCAATGAAGCTGCTTTTCGCTGTTTTGTCATTTTACTCTATGGTTCTTGCGGCGCCCCACCCACTGACGGGTTCTTCGCTGATCAATAATGCCCAAAGCAGTTTGGCCTACAGCTTTATGGGATTTAATGTAAGCTCCGTTCCATCCGGTTGGGTTTACAAGCCAGGTCCCGATGATAGCAGCGTTTCGATCGAGCTAGGCCCTTCCGACAGCGCATCGAAAGCTTCGCTCAGTTTCCATTTAGAAAAAATCGCCAAGAAAATAACATTAGAACAGTACGTGCGACAATATCTCCGCGATTACAATCAATACGGTTTTGAAGTCACAAGCTTGCAATCCAATAAAAAAAATATCGTTCCTTCGGTGATCGTCGATCTCACACAAAAAAATAAACAGACCCGATCGCGCCAAGTATTTTTTCTGCAAAACGAAAAAATAATTATCGCAAGCTGCCTAGACGACTTCGACAAATTCGACAAAACCGCAGCAAACTGCAATCAAATCCTAGGTTCCTTCCAATGGAACAAACCAATCCAACAATAAGAACTAACGGGGTTGTCGACGCCAAAGGCGCCAACCCCCAATTCACTATTTGTATTTTTCTGCCAGTTGGGCCGGGCTGCGGCCTAGGTTTTGGTCCCCGATGACCGATTTGCGGTATTTTCGGTTTCTTTCTAAGTCGTCGTCGCCGCCGTCTTTGATAAAATTGGCCAAGCGGGCCTGGTGCTTGGGGTCGTTACAACTATACAAGGCCGGAAAGTATTGAAGCGAAAATTTTGGTTTTCCTTCCGCTGGATCAATCTTATTTCGGTTCTGAGTTAAAATATTGATCGCCAACAATTTTGTGATGTCGCTGATTCGGTCTAAATTGATTCCTGTCTGAGTTCGAAAATTCTTTAAATCTTCGTCAGCTTCAACCGAGTTTTGCGACACGAAGCCTTTTGGCTCTGCAAATTTACATTTATCTGAAAGTTTAAATTCCAATTTAGAAAATTCCAAAACCAAACCGCCGACATGCTTGAGCAATGCCTCGGGGTTTTTTTCGACGGAAGATTTCGAAGGAATATCTTTTAATTTGGCGTAGTCATCTGAATCTACCGGAAGAACTTCATATTTCGACTCTAAACCGAAGGCATCCAAGTAAGACTTGTTTCCATAAACGGCTCGCCCATCGACGACAACTAAATTAATATCTTTTTCGTCGGCCTTCAAAACTAGATTCGTGTAAGGATTTTTGTCCTGGTAGGTCACCACGATAACCGAACCCATCGCCCCTTCCGCTAAGCGGCCAACTGCCGTCTCGACGTAACCTGATGGATTAAGTTTACTAACGACGCCTTTTTTTATTTCAGAATGTCCGATCATCAAAGCCGGATTTTCCGTTACCATTTTGAAAAGCTCTTCATCGATCTTTTCGACTTGGCCGGTCTTGTTCGTAAATGTGTCGACTAAACCTTCTTTATCGATATCTTTAAGAATATAACGGCGCGCTATCTTTAGTTCTTCAAGAACGCTTTTGGTTCCGGTCGGAACCCAGTCAGATCCCAGGGCCAATCGGACTCCCGCCTTAAGAGCGTTTGCAACATCAAGTGTCTGACTATATAAAATCAGATTAGAGAACGGAGAGTACGGACGGACCGATATTCCGCGCGCCTATTACGATTTCGGAACGCCGAATAACAGAATGGTTTCAAAATCAGACGCGTCACGAATGCCGGGTAAATCAAATATCGTTATTTTAGGCACGCGCGAAAAAGCACAATTCGACGCAAAATCTTTAGCGTACGCAACGGCGGCGCAACCAAATTCGCCAATTTCTACGACGGAAATGTTCACCGCCCGCCCGCGTGCGCAAGAATCTCGTTACGTCTTCGATCGCGGGCCCGGCGAGACGATGGCGCGCATTATGAAAGAAAACTTAGACATGAATGTGATCGGCGCCGTCAAACCAGATTTCAAATACACCGGGCCCGCACCTCGCAAGGGCGAAACCGTAGCAGATCTTGCTAACGTTGATGCCTTTAACATTAAAACCCACCCCATTGCCGTTGGCGATTTTGGTCACTACCGCCGAACTTTTAATAAGCCCGAAGTGGTCATCCTGGCGGATCCGGATGGAGTCGACGAAATTCTAACTTCACGCGCTTTAACGGGAACGCGCGGTCAGTATTTACAAGACTTAATGAATAAGTTAGGAGTCTCGGAAAATCATCTGATCATTCGCACCGTTCCTTTCGGGATGGACGGCGCCACCGCTGAAGAATGGAAAATCGTTTTAGCCCAAACCGAAGATTATCGTGGGCGGATTCTTCGCCAAGTTTTTAGAACTCACATTCCGGATTTACTGATCGCTGATGGACCCTACGCTCAGAAAGAATTAGCTAAAATCGCGGGAAAACAAAAAATTCCGATCGTTAACATTCACCGCGAAGGTACCGAAAACGCTTCGGGTATTGCGCAAGCCATGGTTGAAATCAACAAAGTAAGAAATCTAAAAAAAGTTTCGGGCGAGCCTAAGATGGCTAACATCCCCCGTTCGCATTTAGGCTTCATGGCGCGCGTATGGGAAGGCACCTCTGGCACCCGCGTATTTGGTGCAACCTCGCCCGCCGAAAAAGGAATCGCGTTCGCCGTTGTCGTTCCGTCGTGGGCATTTTCGCAAAAGCAAGTTGTACAAGATTCTGTTGAGCGCACGGGAGTGGAAAAATTAAAAGGTATCATGATGGAAAATCACGTTCCGCTTATCAGCCCGATGAAGACGGAAGCCCAGACCGAGCTACAAGAATCTCCGTAAAAGAGGTACGTGGCAAATCGCTGCCATCAAAAAAAAAGGGGAACTCGACAGAGCTCCCCTTTTTAGTTTCTACAATCTTTGTCGCAGACTAACTAAAAATCCTTTTAAAAAACGACTTCACTTTGTCGCCAAGGGATCCATTTTCAACCCGGCGGGAAGATCCACCACTCCGAAAGTTCTTCGCAGAGGTTTGCTGAGGTTTCGGGGTTGGTTTTTGGAACTGCTTTGGTCCTTGTTGTTGACCGTTGCCATTTCCATTACCACGTCCGTTAGCCCCTTTCGGTCCACGAGGGCCCGATTCTTTTTTCTCTTGCGGCTTACGCGGCGGAGGTCCACCCGGTCCATTCGGTATTGGTAATGTTAATTTTTCGACCGGCCCTTGAGGTTTCGCCATTGGCTTCGGTCCACGAGGTGGCCGATTATCTAGACGCGCTTCACTGCGATCACCACGTTCTGGGCGATCACGTCTTGGTCCGCCCGCGCCATTCGGCCCCGGTCGTTTGGAATCGCGTCCCCGAGGTCCGCGATCAGATCTTCCATGGACGGAAGCATCCCGATAGTTAAAA
>CAXSEH010000178.1:0-2075 GCA_964236345.1 uncultured Bdellovibrionales bacterium | reverse complement strand
CCGCGAAATCTTTTATCAGATCGGCATCTTCCATGTACTTCGCGTCAATTTTCTTCTTGGTGTACTCTTCAACCCGCGATAAAGAATCGATGTCGCGATCTGAGATAAATGAAAAAGCTTGGCCTTCACGACCCGCGCGTCCGGTCCGGCCAATTCGATGAACGTAAGATTCGGCATCTTGTGGCATTTCATAGTTAATGACTAAATCAACACCGTTAATATCTAACCCGCGTGCCGCTACATCAGTCGCCACCAAAATGTTTTGATCATTTTCGGCTTTGAACTTTTCGATGACTTGGTTGCGCTGGCTTTGACTCATTAAACTTGAAATTCCCATGGCCGAAATCTTATTCGACATCAAAAACGCGGCGACCTTGTCGACGTTGTGTTTGAAGTTCGTAAAAATCATCGCCTGTTTTGGGTTTTCTTTTTTAAGAAGGGATAAAAGATATTGTGGTTTTTCATCGTTGCCCAAGTGAATGATAAAATCTTTCACGTGGTCGGCTTTCGCCTGATCGCGGCTGATATTAATTTCGATCGGCTCGGAACCAAACTGGTAGGCGGTATTGATCACATCGAAGTTCAAGGTCGCGCTGAAAACTAGAAATTGGCGATCACGCGGAACGCGACCTAAAATATATTTCATGTCTTCTTTGAATCCCATATCAAACATGCGATCGGCTTCATCAAAAACGATGGCGCGAACTTGTTTTAAATCGATGTGATTTTCTTTATAAAGATCAATCATTCGACCCGGAGTCGAAATCAAAAATTGCAGGCCTGATTGCAAAGCTTCTTTTTGCTTGTCGTAGCCTGTGCCGCCATAAACGGGATAACTTTTAAATCCCGTTCCGGCGCAAAGTTTGATCGCATTTTCGTTGATTTGATCCGCCAATTCACGGGTTGGAACTAAAATAAGCACGAAGCTGCGTGCGTTCCAATCCTTGATGGCGCGTTCATGAGTTGGATCTTGCTTCGTGCGCAAAATTCTTTCAATGAGCGGAATCAAAAAAGCGGCGGTTTTACCGGTACCGGTCTGAGCCAGTCCGGCCACGTCTTTTCCTGCCAGAATATGAGGCATTGCTTGCTCCTGAATCGGAGTCGCCTCAACATAGTTTAGGTTTTCAATGGCGGAATTAAGAACAGGGTCTAGATTTAATTCTGAGTACTTCATAGCTATCTTTGTGATAGTTGAATGCTGACTCGGTGTCACGTCTGAAGAAATTATGCGTCGTGCAAATTGATGAAATTGCGCAGTTCCATGACGAATTCTTGGTATTTTTCAAAATGCACCCAGTGGCCGACTCCGGGGATCGTAACTCCCATGATGGCCGGATTAACCTGAAGCATTTTTTCGAAGGTTTCCGCTTTGAGCACATGCGAGTTTTCTCCGCGAATCAGCAGTACGGGCATTTTAAAAGAGCTGACCTCAAGCCACCGATCTTTCACGTGACCTTCCCGCACCATTTCGTACACCGCCCGCTTTGAAAATTTCCAGTCGAATTTTCCATCGGGCTTTTCCTCAAGATTTGCCTGCAGAAAGGTCGACAGAACGATTGATGGTTCTTTCGGAGTAAATTTCGTAAAAAATTCGGTATCAAAAAATTTTTTGATCTGCTCTTTGTTGAGGAATGGAGCCGGAATCACGTCGAGCATCAGGTGATAGTAATCTTCTGCCTTGCCGTCTTTTTCCGGGCCCATGTCTTCAATGGTCAGCGTCTTCACCTTTTCAGAATGTTTGTTGGCGTACACCATCGCGTTGCGGCCCCCCATCGAGTGCCCGACCAGATGAAAATGATCCCATCCTAGCTCGTTGGTTATTTTGTGTAAGTCTTCAGCAAAATCTTCGGGAGTATACCCCTCAGTGGGCTTGAATGATCGACCGTGTCCCCGTTGATCATAGATCAAACACTGAAATTCGCCCTCTAAGCGCGAAGCGATCTTTCGCCAATTAGCTGAAAAAGCCATCAGGCCGTGAACGAACACGATCCGCTTTGCCGTATTCGCCCCTAAAACTGAATAATTAAAATTATCTAGGTACACAGGCCTTTAAATACTCGACTTGAAATCGAAGC
>CAXSEH010000177.1:0-5892 GCA_964236345.1 uncultured Bdellovibrionales bacterium | reverse complement strand
CTTCTTTACATTGATCCGCTTGGGTCCGGCATTAAGGAATTAATTTTATGAAATACTCAAGACGTTCTTTTTTAAAAAATTCTAGTTTGATGCTTGCAAGCGCGACGCCCATGATTGCGGGCCTTTCGTCGATCACTTCGCGGGCCTTCGCGGCTGCGGCCCAGGAAAATTCTGACTTTAACTTCGTTGTTTTTAACGTCGAAGGGGGAATGGATTCACTGTTGGGACTGCACCCGTGGTTGATTGCCAACTCGTACGCCGAAAATGATCTTTCTTTAAATTATCAACCCCACGAGGTTCTAAAAAATATCAACGGAACGCAGATTTCGCTAGGGCCTTCGGCACAAAGCTTAGCGCCCTTCGCAAAAAACATGGCCATCGTTCGCGGTATGTATATGGGTGGCACCGAAGTGGGCCATCCCAAGGCCATTCAGCACATGGCGGCCGGACGCGATCAAGAATCGGCGCCCCACGTGACGGCCCACTTTGGTGCCCACTTCCAGGACGCAAGTCGTTTTTTAATGACCAATTGTCCGTTGCAATTAGGAACCGTGAACTCGTTTCCCATTATCGAAACGAAATCTCTACGAAATAAAGGTGATCTCGGAAGTTTGGCCACGACCAGTCTGTTAGATATTTATAAAGATAAAGATCTTGCGGTGAATAGTTATTTAAATCTTTTGAACCAGAAAAATAATCTTTCCAAATTTCAGGATGTGATTAGTCGACAGAAAAATACCGGCGAGATTTATGACGAAACGATTGCGCTGGCAAGTCTTGCGGCCGGACTTTCAAGAGTGGTGCAGATTGGTTTTGATGACACGACAAAATCTTTAGATACGCATTCATTCCATTCGGTCCATCGCGAGTACCAACAATATTACTGGGTTCGAATCGCAGCTTTTTTAAAAGGACTTGCGGATTTACAACTTTTAGAAAAAACGTTAGTCGTCGTCACGACCGAATTTAACCGTAACCCGGGACTCAACGGCAGTAAGGGAAAAGATCACAATTATTATGATAATGCCGTGGCTCTTTTCGGGCGCAACGTCGAAGGTGGAAAGGTCATCGGGGACCGCAAACTTTGGTTGCCGGAAGCCCGCATTCAAACTTCTTACTGGTCGGGAAGTTATTTTGATTACAAGTCGGGTCAAGTCACCGACCTTGACGTGATTCAGAAAATGCAAAAAGACGAATCTAAGAAGGTCCTTTTACCTGATAACGTCGATTTAATTCGGCCGATGAATTTGTGGGCCACCGTCGCGCACAATTTAAGTCCCGAACTGCCGAAAACGATGTCGTTCGATGCGCCCCGCATTCCCTGGCTGCTAAAGGGATCTTAGAAGTAATGGAGTAGCAAAGCCAATAGTGGGGGTAGCATCTGAACATAAGCCCCTCGTCGCATCCGCCGCGCGGTGAACCACAACACGAGGCCCGCACCGATCATAGCTAAAGCGCAAAAGTACGTCAGCCCGTCCACTTTCAAATAAAGGCCCGCAAAAATGCCTAAGGCTAGAAACAAATTATAAAAACCCTGATTCAATGCCCAGATCTTAACGGGCTCGTGTTCTACCCGGGTCATTTTAAAATACTTATAACCTTCGGGTTTCTGAAATAAGTAAGATTCGAGAATAAAAAAGGCAACGTGCATAAGTCCGGAAACTACAAATAAAATGAAACTGAGGTTTTGGGTATTCATGCGCAAATATTAGACCGAGTTGATTGATTTATCATTTAAAAAATGTTGAATTACGAACTTCGGAGGATTAATGCACAAAACCCGCCTTGAGGCTTTTAGCGATGGCGTGATCGCAATCATCATCACGATCATGGTCTTAGAGCTGAAAGTCCCGCATAGCTCTGAAATAGGCGCGTTACTTACCTTGGGTCCGGTATTTCTAAGTTACGTTTTAAGTTTTATCTACGTCGGCATTTACTGGAATAATCATCATCACATGCTGCAAGTGGTTCAAAGAATTACCGGTTCAGCATTATGGGCTAACTTACATCTCTTATTCTGGCTTTCGCTTATTCCTTTCACGACCGCGTGGATGGGAGAAAATCATTTCGCGCATTGGCCCGTTTTTTTGTACGGCATTAATCTGCTGATGTGCTCGGTGGCTTATTTTATTTTGGCGCGGATCCTAGTTCGAAGTCACCCCGCTGATTCTAAATTAGCGCGTGCTATCGGTGAGGATCGTAAAGGCAAAATTTCGACCGGGCTTTACGTTGTGGGCATGCTCTTATCGCCCTTTCAGGCATGGCTGGCTTATACCTGTTACGTCATCGTGGCGCTGATCTGGCTTGTGCCTGATCCCCGAATCGAAAAGATTATTTTGGAAAATGAACAGCGTTAGCCGATGAAGAAAAGATTTAATAAAGTTAACATTGAGATCAGCAATATCTGCAACTTACAGTGCAGCTTCTGCCCCGAAGTGCTCCGGGCGAGAAAATTAATGGACACTGAACTATTCGAGCATCTGATCAGGCAGCTTGTTCCTTTGACCGAGCAGGTTTGCTTTCACTTAATGGGAGATCCGCTAGTTCATCCCAAGCTTTCGAAATTTATCCAAATTTGTGAAAGTTACGCGATGCCGGTTTTTTTCGTTTCAAACGGAGTTCTGTTAAAAGATTCAACCAACGAGCTGCTATTAAGTCCCGTGATCCGGCAAGTTAACTTTTCGTTACATAGTTTTTTTGATAATTATCCCGGAAGAAATCCTGACGTGTATTTAAAAAGAATTTTTGATTTCACGAACCTCGCCTTCGCACGCAGGCCTGATCTTTACGTTAATTACCGCTTGTGGAACCTGAACGATCCACGCGGTAGCCTAACCGACAATAACTTAATGCTTGAAAAAATAAAAGATCACTTCAATGTCCCGGTTCCTGCTGAGATCAACGTTCGCCGTAATAAAAGCGTTCATTTAGTAAACCGCTTATATCTTCACTACGATACCGAATTCATTTGGCCGAGTTTAGAACTTGAAAACTTGGGCCAGCAAGGAACGTGTTACGGCCTTTCTTCGCACTTCGGAATTTTGGCCGACGGAACCGTGGTTCCCTGTTGTCTCGACAAAGAGGGTCTTATCCCCTTAGGAAATGCGGTCGATACGCCTCTAACCGAAATTCTGGCGGCACCCATCGCCCAAACGGTTTTAAGGGGATTTCAGCAGCGAAAGTTAGTGAATCCGCTATGCCAGCGCTGCAACTACATCGAAAGGTTTGGGTGAAAGCACTGGACGCAGGTCTGGTCAAGCGAAGATCTTACAGCATTTACTGCTCTGCAAAAAATTAACACGCAGCTCTTCTCGGATAAAAACGCTTTAAACATCGCCGTGAAATCTCGCTAGTACAAGGCTTTAGTTTACGGTAAAGTGTCTTCATTCTAGAGGATGTAGAGAAGGTAAATATGAACACTAAAGAAAACAACGAAACGCAACAGACTCAAACGAAACCGAACACGTCGAACGTGGATGGAACTCCCGTTTTAAGCCGTCGCAAAAAACGTAAAATCTCGGGCTGGTAATCACGGCTTAGGTGCGGCCGGCGTCGGCGCACCTGCCACGTCACAATTCAGTTTCTGCTTGAGCAAAAAACATATTAATTTCGGCTGACCGTTTGAACTCTTAAAAGTGATCGTCCACTTTTTAAGTCCCTGACGTTCAAAAAGTGCGTAGCCGAAACTTTGCTTCGACTCGGTCGACGAAACCAAAGCCGAAGTCAAAAGCGTGCGCCCGAAAGGTTTCAAAGCTTGTCCGGAATGCCCAACGATAAATTGCTTAAGCTGAGGGTTTGTTAAGACAACCTGTTGGTTACGAGCGTGACCTGATAAAATATAATCTACCTTTAGGTCAACGCCTGCCTCTTTAAGGATTGAAGCTAAGGCACTAGCTTGCGGCTCCGGCTCGGCATCTTGTGCATTGGGAACAAAGTTTACGACTGGCTTGTGAAGCAAAAGCCAAACTTCGTTCTTCTTCAGATCAAAATTTAATTTTGCGCCCAGTGCTTTGAATTTTTCAACCCACCTTTGCCGCTCGCTGAGGCTGATATTAGGGCTATCATCAAAAGATGAGTTATCAAATGGGACGAGGACCAGATCTCCGATTTGCACGATCTGTAATTCCTGACTTGGGGTGAAGCCGGCCGCTGCGGTATCTTCTTCGCCGTGCATGAATAAAAAAAGAGTTGTTTTAAGTAACGCTTCACTTGGGCCATAAAAACTTTCCCACCAAGCGTTCGAATTATCTTCTAACGAAATTTTATCCAGTTCTAAATAACCACCGGTATGAATAATAAAATCGATTTTTTCCGCGCCTAAACTTTTGACCACTTCGGGATAGGCGCAATCTGCCTTCACCCCGCAACCCGTTTCGCCGATCACGGCAAAGGCGAGCGTCTGGGAATTCATCGCAAGCCCATCACCTAACTTAGTCGTTACCACAAAGCCTTGGGAACCCTGCCGCGAGGTTAACGCGACGGTCTCGGTTCCGGCTGAAGTAAGTCTTCGAAACATTATTTCGGGTAGCGTACGAACCGTCGGGGCATCAGGCGACGGAGTCTTAGTCTGGCAGCCCAGCAAAATAAAAAAAGATAAACTCATGAGCAAAATTGGTTCATGAGTTTATCTTATTAAAACTTTTTCGAATGAAAAGACAATTCTTAAAAAGTGGTTTCTTTCTTCAGCAAATCTTCGATTTTTAATCCAACATGAGATTCGGCCCCAAACACGGTGCCAAGCTTACCTTTCGCGAAGTGATCTTGCGCCATTTCGTAAGCCTTTGCGGGGAGGGCCACGTATTTGACCGCGGGAACAATCGAAGGTGCCAATTTCAAATAATATTTCACGAAATCAACAACTTCAGATTTTTTCGTAGAAGCTTCGCTGACGTACAGAAACAGTGGTCTCGACAACGGATAGTACGTGTTATCTTCAACGGTTTCTTTTGATGGAAGCACGCCGGTTTTCACAGGGGCTTTTTCACCGCCAATGATCGCTAAGGCTTTTAAAGATTTTTTATTTTCGATGAAGTACGACATCGGTAAATAACCTAAAGAGTTTTTATCTCCTGAAATTCCTTTAACTAAAGTGTTATCGTCTTCGGACGCGGTGTAATCTCCTCGCGATGATTTCGCTTTACCCACGATGGCTTCGGTGAAATAATCAAACGTTCCCGAATCAGATCCCGCTCCGTAAAGTTTGATCTCTTCGGCAGGCCATTTCGGATTCACTTGGTTCCATTTTTTAATCTGGCCTTGCGCGCCCGGCTCCCAAATCTTTTTTAGATCCGCCACCGTAATTTCGCTAAGCCACGTATTTTTCGGATTTACGGCCACCACCGTTGCGTCGTAAGCGATCGGCAGTTCGTAATATTTTATGCCGGCTTTTTTGCAATCTTCCATTTCGGCTTTCGTAATCGGCCGTGAAGCGTCTTGAATATCGGTTTCGCCGCGACAGAATTTTTTAAACCCGCCACCCGTTCCCGAAATTCCGACCGTGACGTTGATCGAAGATTTTTTTTCTTTTTGAAATTCTTCCGCAACCGCTTCCGTGATCGGGTAAACGGTACTTGAGCCATCCACCTTGATTGTTTTGCGCTGAGCCTGGGCCGTTACGACGACCAACGAAAGCATCACTAAAGTCTGCATGAATTGTTTCATAGAACCTCCTGAGGTATTTCAAAGAGTGTGACGAAATTTTCGTTCGGGGTCTTGTTAGCATTTCCTTCAGACGCAAAGCGATGAGTTTGGTCAAGAACGCAGCAATTACGTAACCTTACCTCGAAAAAATGATGCATCCCATTGACAGCCTTATGACCATTCCATTAAAACAATCGTTCGCGTCTATTTTAGTCGACCGTGGTGGGGTAGCTCAGCTGGTTAGAGCAACGG
>CAXSEH010000176.1:0-5893 GCA_964236345.1 uncultured Bdellovibrionales bacterium | reverse complement strand
CAGAATCTTGGGGCCCTTCGGGCCTTGACCACGGTTGGGATCATCGAAGGTCACATGAAATTGCATATTAAGAATCTTTCTTTGGGTGCGGGGGCGACGGAAAAAGAAATGCCTTTCGTCGTTAAACAGCTTGAAGAAATTTTAGCTTTAAGAAAAAGAATCTCTTTATCAAACGCGATCGACGTTCTTAAAGAACTTCGCAAACCAACCAATCACTAATGAAATATTTTATACCGGGTAAGACTTATTTGACTGGGGAGTATTCAGTGCTGGTCGGTGGTGGTGCCATCGGACTTGCGACCAATCCGTCTTTCGAGATCAGTTACTTAAAACACGATGGTGGCTTTGAATTTCATCCGGAAAGTGCTGCTGGTCTGTACCTTAAAAATCATCCGCAAAAATTGAACGTACAGCTGCACGATCCATTCTTAGCCCGCGGAACCTATGGTGGGTTCGGTAAATCGGGCGCAGAATACTTCGCGGTTATTCTTCCAGATCTGATCAAAGAAAAGAAAAAGCCGGCCCAAATTTTAGCTGAATACTTGCAACTTTACAAAAACGAAAAAGTGAAACCCAGCGGCATTGATTTGATGTTTCAGTATCTTGGAGAAGTCTCGTACGTTAGTCCGCGGGAAAATATCTTCCGCGACGTCTACTGGAAATTCAACGAGATTGATTTCCTGCTGGTTTCGACCGGACTTAAAGTTAAAACTCACGAGCACCTTCAAAAACTTAATCTACAGGATCTTGCTGAACTTCCGTTAATTTCGAACCAGGTTATTGACGGATTCCTACACAAAAATTCGCAAGCATTTTTAAATTCGATGAAGGGCTGGATCAAGGCGCTTAGAAATCGAAATTTAACTCATCCCGATGCGATTTTTATTAAAGACGAACTCGAAAAAATTCCGAACGTAATCATGGCGAAACCTTGCGGTGCCCTTGGGGCTGACGTCATATTAGTCTTATTTGAAACTGTTCATCGAGCCGATGTCGTGGCCCAACTGAAAAATAAAAAGTACATCATCCAATCTGTAAAAACTGATCTTACCCGTGGTCTTAGAAGTTATGTGGATTGAATCGTCGGCACCTTCGAACATCGCCCTGATTAAATACATGGGGAAAGTGGAATCGAAACTTAATCGGCCCACAAACTCATCCTTATCGTACAGTCTAGACAAACTTAGAACGTTCGTACGGATCAAACAAAACGAAAATCTGACCGAAGATAAATGGGCGGCCTTTGAAAGATCCGATTTACTTAAAATCGAATTGTCAGAAAAAGGCCTAACAAAGTTTTTAAATCATTTTCAGCTATTAAAAAAAGAATTTAAACTAAAAGGCTTCTACGAAATTGAATCGGCAAATAATTTTCCTTCTGACTGCGGTCTAGCCAGTTCGGCCTCAAGCTATGCCGCGCTTACCCTTGCGGCTCATGACATGATGATTAAGACCGCGGGCGGAGCGGTTAACCCTTATCGGCCAAAAGAATTAGCGAAGCTTTCGCAAAAGGGCTCAGGTTCTTCTTGCCGTTCGTTTTTTAGTCCCTGGGCCCTATGGCATCACGACGGGGCCGAGCTTATGCAGTTTCCTTACAAAAATTTAAAGCACCAAGTGATTCTGTGTGACCAATCCGTAAAATTGGTTTCATCAAGCGAAGCGCACGTTCGGGTTCTGACCTCAGATATGTTTAAGGGGCGTCCCGAACGGGCCGAAGAACGCTTGAAGCTATTAGTGCAAGCCCTACGTGGAGAGCAATGGAAGACGGCCTACGATATTACCTGGACCGAATTTTGGGATATGCATGTCCTATTTCACACGGCGGTGCCGCCGTTCATGTACATGAATGAAGTCAGCTTTAAAATTCTGAAACAGTTAAATGACTATTGGAATGACAAGCTTGACGGCCCGCTGATCACGATGGACGCGGGAAGCAATATTCATTTGCTTTTTCGACCAGATCAGAAGTCTCATTATTTCGAAATGATAAACCGATTTCGCGATGTCACGGCGATGTGGACCGATGAAGGTTACCTTGAAAAAATCTGAACCTGATTTAGCCATACAAGTTTCTGGGAAATGGATCTTAGCCGGAGAGCATAGCGTTTTACGCGGGGGCGAGGCCCTGGTCTTTCCGCTTAAATCCCGTTATTTGAAACTTAACTATTTTAAAACGGAAAATGACTTTGATATAAGTCTGAATAACGAAAGTCATCCTGAATTAGAGCTGATCATTTGGTCCGTTTTGGAAAAGGCCATGAATAAGCTCAATTTAAAACGGCGAAATTTAAAAGGCTTATTAAGTTTTGAATCCAAAATTTTGTTTGGCGCGGGAATGGGGGCATCCGCCACATTATGCGTATCGCTTACTCGGCTATTTCACCATTGGGGATTTTTAAAAAATGAAGAAATGTATGATTTTGCGCGAGAACTTGAAAATTTGTTTCATGGTGAAAGTAGCGGGGTGGACGTTGCGGTCACGTTAAATAACCAACCCTTACTTTTTTCTCGGCATCAGGGTTATCATTTATTGAAAGATTATCAAAAGCCTTTTCTTTATCTATCGCATACGGGCGAGCGTGGAGTCACAAAAGACTGCGTTGATAAAGTAAAAAAGCTTATTCAACTAGATCCCCTTAAGGCGAAGGGCATTGACGACCAAATGAATGAATCCGTAAGCGAATTTAAAAAACTTTTAGCCGCGCCCGAAATTTCGCATGGGGAATGGATTAAAACTTTAAAACTTGCGTACGATTGTTTTTATGAATGGGGTCTTGTGAACGAAGCCGTAAAGGCACACGAAGTTAGGCTAAAAAATTTTGGTGCCATGGCGGTCAAATTAACCGGTTCAGGTGGTGGCGGTTTTATGTTGAGTTATTGGGAACAACCTCCCCCTCCAGACGTGACTTTTGAATTGATCCCATGCTTTAATGAGCCTTAAGGATTTTTCAATGCGTAAATTAGTCATCGTGCCGACATTTAATGAAATAGAAAATATAACTCGGCTTATTCCTGAGTTGATGAAGCTACCTGAAAAATTTGAGGTTTTGGTCGTTGATGATTCCTCTCCCGATGGCACGGAGGCCTTCGTTCGTGATTACGCTACTCGCGAGCCGCGAGTTCACCTGTTAAGTCGCCAAGTTAAGAACGGCCTCGGGCAAGCGTACATCGCCGGCTTTCGATGGGGGATCGCCGAAGGTTATGACGTCATCGTTGAAATGGATGCCGACTTTTCCCACCGGCCAGTCGACTTGCAATTGATTTTAAAGGAAATTGAAACCGAGAACGTCGTTGTCGGTTCACGCTATGTTCCCGGAGGGGCCACCATAAATTGGGGCTTTATCCGAAAACTGATTTCAAAAGGTGGGAGCCTTTATTCGCGAATGGTCTTGGGTTACCCCGTGAAAGATTGGACCGGAGGATTTAACGCATGGAAAGTTCCGGTTTTACAGAAAATTGGGCTCGACCAGATCCGCTCAAATGGGTATAGTTTTCAGATAGAGCTTAAATACAAGGCCCAAAAAAACGGGTTTAGAATCAAAGAAGTTCCAATTGTTTTCGAAGACCGACAGGTTGGGCAAAGTAAAATGTCTTTTAAAATCGTGATCGAAGCCTTCTATAAAGTCTGGATGATTAAATAAATGTCCGCACCGGGAGTCGTCGATTTTTTAGTTGAAGTTCCCGAGGCAGACGCTTTTCAAGTTCTGCAAACGGCGGCGGCAAAGAAATCGATTTTCGTTTTCAAGTTGGCCGAAGCGCCGACGCCATATCAAACAACGATTGAATCTTTTTTTGATCGACGGGTCATACTTGATAAGGACGTTGCCCATTTAGAATTTAATCCCGAGCAAGACGTGTCGATTAAATTTAATGTAGGCACCGAAATCTATTTCGTTAAGACAAAATTAAAGAAATATCTAAATCGCATCTATTTCGATAAATCTTCAAAATTGATTCAACTGAAGCGTCGCAAAGAGCCCCGCTACGTGGTTCCTAAAAAGTGGACCCAAGTGGCCTCCCTTGGGGGGATCCCTTGCACGGTTCAAGATATTTCGCTGTCAGGGATTCGCTTCGAATGTCTTGATCAAAGTGTTGTCTTTAAAACTAAAGAAGTCGTAAGCATTCAGTTTCAGGTCTATAAGCGCGCGGCGATTACGACCGATGCGTTGATTCATTTTTTTCTTAGTCGCCAAGGACAGTCTTCTTTAATCGGTATGGAATTTCAGGGTATGAAGGAAGTTCAGCAAGAAAAAGTAAAAGCCGTTATCGAAGATATTATCAACTCTCAAGCCCAACCTAAATTCTAGAGTTCTGTTTTTTCCACTCCCAGATGGCAAGGCTAGTTGAAACGGTCGCATTCAGCGATTCGATATTTTCGGTTTTGATATTTACAAACTTCATGTTTCGCTTTTGTTCGTGCACTAGACCAAGCCCCGGGCCTTCTTCGCCTACCCAAAGTCTTAAGTTCTTTGGCCACTTTACGTCGCAAAGCTCTGTCCCATGAAGTTCCAGCGCGTAGTTTTCACCAATTAAAGGAAGCTCGGCCAATTTCTTTTTCGCTAGACTCAACTTCATTTTAAGTGCGGCACCAGCCGAGGCCTTCAAACATTGGGGAAGAAAAGGATGCGTCGATTCCGAAGTTAAAATAAATTCTTTAACGCCGAAGCCTGCGGCCGTTCGCAGCAGCGCGCCTAAATTACGCGGATCGCCCAACGGCGAAATGATCTCGAGTCCGTTCGGTATTTGGGAAAAATCTTTTTCAGCGAATTCAGCGAATGAACAAACCAAAAGATTAAAATAAGTTCCTAAGGTATCGAGCTCTTTGAATAAATCCGTTGAAAGGCGGGTTGTTTTTGCTTCGCATTTCACTTTGATTTCGTCGTTAAATAATAAAAATTCAATCTTGAATTCAGTGGGCACGTTCTTGACGAATTCTTCAATCAGCTTTTGACCGCTTAGAATAAAAAGTTGGTGTTCTTTAATACCTTTTGAAGTCAGCAAAGACTTAAATATTTTAAATTGGGGGTTCGAGGCCGACGTGATTTCTAGCGGTTTCATTCAACTTCCTCGTCTGGATCTTCGGGTAATGGCGCGTTTTTGATTTTACGGTAAACCACTAGGCGGCGGTGATTTTGAGTGTACTTTAAATCGTAAGCGATGTCTTTTTCGAGCTTATAGAATTCTGCCATTTGGGCTTCGGCCATCTTGATCTCGGGATCGACCGAGGGGCCTTTCATGAAATAAACTCGGCCCCCTTCCTGGACGCAGCTTAATACATTTTTAAGGGTATTCGGAATATCTTCAACGGCGCGGGTGATTACGCTTTGAACCGGGTAGACAAATTGTTCGTTTATATTTCGCCCTATGATGTCCAGATTTTCTAACTGCAGTTCTTCACGCACGGTTTTTAAAAACTCGACCCTTTTTTGGACGCCCTCTGCCAGAAGGATTTTCTTGTCGGGAAAACGAATTTTTAGGGGTATTCCTGGAAATCCTGGACCCGTTCCAACATCGATGAGCGGAAATTCAAAATCGACAAGCTCGGTTAAAATCATCGAATCGATGAAGTGTTTAATCGCGATGTCTTTTATTTTTAAAAGACGGGTGAAGTTTTGATGTTCTTGATTTTGCATCATGAGGTGATAAAAATGCGCCAATTTTTTACGCTCGGTATGGGAGCAGATAAATTGGTGATTCCGAAACAGATCAGCTAACCGGTCGTTCGCCTCTTCGATCGAGTAGATCGTTTCGGCTTTATGGGCCCGCTTTTCAGTACCGAGCTGTTCGTGAACCTGTCCCTTAAGGCTGACGCCGGCTTTTTCTTTACGAGCTTTATATGGACTGTAATTTTGCTTATTTTTGTGCGCCACAATGCAAGCTTGTAGCACACAGC
>CAXSEH010000175.1:0-5925 GCA_964236345.1 uncultured Bdellovibrionales bacterium | reverse complement strand
AGCTGAATTCAAGACGATCAAGATGAAAATCGAATACTTAAGATGTAAATTCATAGGCTCATTATGGGTTCCAATTATTGGGATTGTCATTACCCACGTTTCATCTCTGGACTTAAAGCCTGAATAAAATTAACAATTAACTAAACGGCCTTGTCTATTTTAGGATGAGAGTATGAAAAAAATTGTAACGGCAGTAAAATTACTTATTCCAATCTTGTTTATAGCTCTTAATTCTAAAGCGGATGATATTTCGAAGGCGCAGGCATTGGCCACCGCGAAAGATTATTTGGGACTACGAATTCAGCTGATCAAATCATATAACAATCCCGTCTCGTATAAGGACTGGATTAAATTTCGCCGACTGATTTACGACACTCCACAAGTGGGCTACGATATCGTATTCGCCTGGGATCAACATAAGCGCATTACCGGCATGAACGAAGATGCAAGTGAACAACTTGTCGAGAAGGCGATCAAAAAAGCCGAAGATCTTTTGAACGAACGTCAATACGCGAAGGCATTTGAACTTTACCAAATGGCGGCGACGAAGATCAAAAAGACTTATCGTAGTAAAGTTGGAAAAGAAAATCGCAATATATATTACTGGCTGCTTCACCAAATGGGACGTACGCTATACTCTTCGGGCAATTATGACCAGGCGCTTGAAGCCTACAACTGGATTCCGACGCGCTACTATCAGTTTCGCCAAGTGCAATTTGAAAAAATGTGGACGGCTTTTCGCATGAATAAGCTGGATATGGCGATGGGTTCAATTATTTCTCAGCAGTCTGCCTATTATTCAAAGTATATCGAACCTGAAAGCTATTTGGTTAAGCTCTATATCCTACAAAAGCTATGCGATCAAAAACAAGTAACCCGTGTCGTGAAAGATATCGACAGCTACATTTCACAGATTCGCAGCAAGAAGTTAAAATTAAGCGAGTGGGCTAAGAATGATCTGTACGATTATTCAATCAGTTTGTTAGCTCGGGTTAATGAGAATGAAGGTTTAACATCACTTGTAACCGTTCAAGAACGCATTGATCAGAAAAATAAAATACTAAAAAAACTAAATACGAAATTTGCCGACGATCAAGTTCGCATCGAGCGCGATCTGAACAAAGTAAAAGGGTACGCGCTACTTATGAAATTTGACGTAACTGAAGAGTTAGAAAAGGTAACAAGCTTACCCACATCGGATGTTTTATCTTCGCAAGGTTTCGAGTATTGGCCCACGTCTAAAAATGAAGAGTGGGTTGATGAAGCCGGCCAGTATTTTTACAATGGCCAATCAAAGTGTAAGCCTAAAAAGCAAGGTTCTTAATTAATTAAGAACCTTGGCTCGTGCTTTTTAAGTTTGGTTTAATGACGTGGTGAAGCCAGGTCGCTAACACCTTCTGTTTCGATTCGTCTATCTTCGTAAACATTAATCGAGTCTTACCCAGCTTTGAAGCTACGGGGGAACAGATTAACATGATATTATTTTTTTGGTCTGGCGCCGTAATGTAAATTTCGGCTTCCGCATTAAAAATATATTGGGGAACATCATTCACCAAACTTAATCCACCCAGCGATACGTCACTTGTATACGTCAAGAACGTATTTTTACCTGATTTAATAATGACCCGCAGTCTGATATCAAATCGTGGGTGCATTCGCTTTTCTGACTTACGTAATTCATCAACCGTAACGACTTTCGAGTTTTGGTCTGCCTTTAACGATTCCGTTTCATTTTCATCCACCGACATCTTGTCGAAAGTTTCTTGAGAAATGGGTTCGTGTTTTTCTGGATTAAAAAATTCTTTTGGCAATTCAACACTTTCGGTTTTCGCCTCTTCAATCTCGGGTTGAACTTGCGTCACGCCCTTAAAAAGGCTTAAGACCACTTTAGATTCAAGAATGTTAACCCATTCTTCTTTTTCGCCATCAATAAAGATGAACCAGTTTTTGGCGTGATCCAAAGTCTGCGAACCCAGTAAGACTAGGGCCGAATTTAAATCGATCAGATTAGATTGCCACTTCGTTGCCGTATTTTTCAGAAATAAATTTGCCATGATGTATTATCGGGTCTAGGTTTTTTGATCTTGAAAGATTTTTAACATACTTCTCAAAATGAGACGAAATATCTTAATTACAACGTACATGACTTTAAAACCATGTTTTCAAGCCAAATATGAGAAGACAAAGGGGAAGATTTTAAAGCTTTATCTGTTTCATGAAGAACCACGAGCGCCTCTTCGATTTTACGTGGCGACCAAATGCGAGCTTGATCGCAGTAGCTCTCGATGAAGTAACTTGGTATTTGCGCTTGGCTCGCGAGTTTGGCTCCGCCTAAGCCTTGATCCATTCCCGCACGTACCGTCAGCAGGACGCGCATGTGGCGTGCTAAAAGCGCAATGATCCCCGCTTCGCTTTGCCCTTGATCCATGAGGCTAACCAATTGCTCCAGCGCCTTTACTCGATCTTTTTGCCCGATGGCTTTCGTGAAATCAAAAACGCTTTCTTCCCGGCTAAAAGAAACGACGGCGTTAACGTCGGCAATTTCGATTAGCTCTTTCGCTCCGATGTAATCCTGAATTTTGAAAATTTGGTTTTCCAATTCTGACAGGTTATTTCCCACCAGACGAAATAAGCGGTGGATCGCATCGTTGGTAATCTTTAATCCGACATTTTGTGCCAGGTGGGAGATCCACTGAGGAACTTGATTTTCGTAAGGCTTTTTAAATTCGACACAAAATGCCTGATCCAATAAAATCTTGATCGCTTTTTTTCGCTTATCAATTTTTTCAGCCAAGATTACGAACACGGTTGAAGTCACGGGGTTTTCCAACAAGGGTTCTAGCTGCAATAATTCCGAGTCTTTCAATTCGTGCGCGTTCTTTAATATCACCAATCGTTGCGCCGTGAAAACCGGCAAAGTTTCAACCGCGTCTTTTATCGTACCAACTTCGGCATCGGCCGCGTAAAATAAGGAATAATTAAAATCCGTAGTTGATTCATCAAGAACCGAAAATTTAAACCGATTCGTGCATTGATTCAGAAGGTAAGGTTCGTCGCCGAACAAAAAATAAATAGGATGAAACTTTTTTGTCTCTAATTCCTTATATAATTTTTGTGGATCAAAAATCGCCATCGCTACACCTGGTAAAATCTTTTTGTTCTATCTTTTTTAATTCTTTAAAAGTTTTCAAGCATGCGATCAAATGCCGCCTGCATCATTTCTTTCGAAATAGCGTCCAAAGTTTGCCGCTTTGCTGAATGATTGTAAAGATTGTTTGCGGTGTTAATGACCGGTAACGTAATTTGCGGAGCAGAATAATTTTGAGCTTGCGTAAAACTTCCGCTCCACAAGACTTCGGAGCTTCCTTTTTTCTTTAAAACAACATCCACGGTGACCCGGACCGTGTAAGTCGCACTCATGATGGTGCCGTTAGGAAGATAATGAACGTCAGGATTTTTAGCCTCGATCACCGATTCAGAAGCCTGAACATCGACGCTTGTGATTTTACCCTGCAGAATGCCTTCCGCTTCACTCTCGTTATCAACAAGCTTTACGATACGAGATTTCAGAGTTTCATTTTTCAAGGAATTCGTAAAAAATATCTCGGTCCCGGGCTCGGAACTATAATTTGCAAACAGCGGCACCTGCACCGATCTGACGTTACCGGGCAGTCTTTCAAGCTTCGTGCTCAGTTTATAAGCGCAGCCGACCAAAAAGAAGTGAATGACTGAGGCAGTCAGTATAAAAAAAATAAGCGAAAGTCTTCGTTTCATCTGGTTTAATAAAAACCTCAAGGAAACTGTATGTCAAACCCTATTCTTCTTGCTCCCGGCCCCGTTCAGCTTCATCCCGAAGTGCAGAAGATCCTTGCACTGCCGATGATCCATCATAGAACACCACAGTTCGATCAAATCTTAGCGCGCGTTTTAAAAAATTTAAAATTTTTTTTCCAAACTGAAAATCCGGTCTTCATGCACACATCGACCGGTAGTGGTGGAATGGAATCGATCTTGGTGAACGTTCTAAGTCCCGAAGATCACGTGCTTGCGATCGTGTCGGGAAAATTTGGCGAGCGTTGGGCCGACATGGCCGAGGCTTTCGGCGCGGACGTTTATCGCATGAACATCGAATGGGGACGCGCGGTGGAAGTTCGTGACGTCGAGACTTATTTACAAAAAAATCCGCAAACTAAAATCGTGTTGTGCCAAGCCTGCGAAACCAGTACGGCCACCATCCACGATATTGAAGCGCTTGGAAAAATGATAACTAAAACTCCGGCCCTTTTCTTGGTTGATGGAATTACGGCGGCGGGTGCCTACAATATTCAAATGGATGCCTGGTTTATTGACGGCCTCGTGGCCGGAAGTCAAAAGGCCGTTATGCTCCCAACGGGCTTAAGCTTAGTTTCACTTTCGGAGAAGGCGTGGAAGGCCGTTGAAACGGCGAAGGCCGCAAGATTTTACTTTGATCTGCGCAAAGAATTAAAGGCCAATCAAAACGGAGAGACTTTATTTTCGTCACCGGTACCCTTGGTCAGGGCTTTAGACTTCGTGCTGTCGCGTATTTTAGAAATCGGTCTGTCAAAACATTTTGCTCAGCTAAAACGCCGGGCCGACTTTACTCGCCACATCGCGGGTCTGATGGGCTTACAACTTTTTTCAAGCGCGCCGTCTGACTCAGTCACTGCGTTAACCTTACCGGCCGAAATCAATGGCGTAAAATTTCGCGAAGAGTTTGAAAAAAAATACGCGGTCACTGTCATGGGTGGCCAAGAACAGCTTAAGGGAAAAATTATTCGCTTAGGTCACATGGGTTACATTCTAGACGAACATCTCATCGAAACGATGTACCGCATGGCCCAGTGCCTAAAAGACTTTGGCCAGCAAGTTGATGCAGAAAAAATTAAATCCGCTTCCGAGCAGTGGCTGAAAGCGAATCCCTCTTGAAAAAAATTATGATCTGCGAAAGGTTTGCACTAGAAGCCTCAATCGAATTAAAAAAAAATAAAAACTTCGAAGTCATTTCATTTGATGCAAACGAACTCGCAAATGTTAACGCCATAATCATCCGTTCAAAATTCAAAATCGATCGCGAACTTTTAGAAAAAACCCCTCATCTGCAACTTATCGTCACGTGCACCAGCGGTTTCGATCACATAGACTTGAAGGAAACTTCCCGCCGTAACCTGACCGTCATGTTCACGCCCGAGGCGAATGCCGTATCGGCCGCCGAACACACCTGGGCTTTGCTGATGGCGTGCGTGCGCCACATCGTTTCGGCCCACAAAGAAATGAAGGCGGTCAATTGGAACCGCGAACCCTTCCTCAGCTTCGAGCTTGAAAATAAAACTTTGGGCATAGTGGGCTTGGGACGCGTCGGCCAAAAAGTGGCAAGCTTTGCTAAAGCCTTCGGAATGAAAATCGTGGCGTTCGATCCTTACCAACCCGTTGAAGTCTTTGAAAAAAATCAGGCCGAACGATTAAGCTTCGATGAACTGTTGAAACAGTCAGACATCATCACTTTTCATGTGCCGGCGACCTTCGAAACGCACCATATGCTGAGCCGGCCCCATTACGAATCGATTAACGAAGAGACCATCATCATTAACACCTCACGCGGCTCGGTCATTAACGAAGATGATCTAGCGGATGCGCTAATGGAAAAAAAGATTCGCGGTGCGGGTCTAGATGTTTTCAATAAAGAGCCGTTAAGTCGTGATTCGAAATTAATGAAATGCGCGAACGTTATCATGACTCCCCACTTGGGAGCTTTCACCGAAGAAGCCTTTTTAAAAGCTTCAATGCAGGCAGCGCTGCAAACCGAAAACTTTTTTGAAAAAAATAAAACCGAAAATACTTTGCCGCTCAACAATGAGTGGGGCTCGTTATCGTTTAAGGAAAGGACTTAAGAATGTCTGCAACTGT
>CAXSEH010000174.1:0-5936 GCA_964236345.1 uncultured Bdellovibrionales bacterium | reverse complement strand
ACCTAAGTCTAGTGGGTTATTTTTCTCCTTTGAGCTTCAAAACCGCCCCTTTTTCAATTCGATTTTTTGTGAACCAATTTGGGTTCATCTCGAGAGCATACTGAGCAGGGGCTCGGCTAGGATAACTTGGAATTTCTTGTTGCAAAATTGATGTCACGGCTTTCATTTCTTGAACGTCGATTAATTTCTTATCTTTGTTAAAATACCCTATACTTAAGTCGATTAAAGTATTCTTCATCCAAAAGCTTCTAGTCATTTCGTCGTTAAATATAAACAACATCCCATTGTCTTTTCCGAGATTCTGACGAAACATCAAACCGCGTTCGTGCTGGTCTTCGGTTGCTGCAATCTCTGCCGTGATTTTTTTGCTAATCTTTCCTGAAACCAGCGTCATGGTCTGCTTTTGAAAAACAACTTTCGTTTCGTCGGTTAGCGCGAATACGGATGCCGAAAAAAATACGAAAAGGATAAATATTTTAACGATTGGCAATTTCAAGCGCAACTCCATGACGTACTCCTCGGGTTGAAACGGATAATGTCTTTCGATTAAATTTTATCAGAGTCTGTAACAAAATAAGAACGCCAATTAAAATAACGTCGGCGCGTCCTTCGGGAATTCCCATTCCAATTTTTTCTGCAACACTAGACGGAATTAATTTATCTAGCCACTTTTCTAAGTCGGATTGGGTCAATTTGTAACCATCAATCACTTGGGGATCGAATTTTCCGATTTGCGCAACCACTAAAGCGGTAGGGGTCCCCGCCACGGCGATAATGTCGTCTAATTTAAAGTCTGGATTTAATTTTGCGGCCCGGTTGATGTGATCTTCAATCACTTGGGACGCCTGGTTAACCTGGCTTTGCGGAGTAGGTTGTTGCAAAATATATTTTTCAGTTAAACGTACCGCACCGATGTCGTAACTTGCGCCTTTGATTAACTTTTTGCCGCTGCCGTAGATAAATTCGGTCGATCCTCCACCGATGTCTACGACCAAAATATTTTGTTGGATTGAATTTAAGGCGGAGGTCGCGCCTTGGTAAGTAATTGCGGCTTCCTTTTCTCCAGGAATAATTTCGATGGGAATACCGTGCCGTTCGCAAATTTTAAATAATTCCTGACTATTTTCCGCATCACGAGCCGCCGAGGTGGCCATGGCCAGAATTTTTTCGGGCCGATGAGTGGAAATTATCTTAGCAAACTTCGTCAAACAATCGTCAGCTCTTTTTAGGGCGTCCGCATGAAATTTTTTTGATTGGCTAAGGCCTTGCCCTAAGCGAACGATTTCAACCTGGTCGTCATAAATTTTTGTGATTTGTTGCCCTTCAACATCCGCAATTAGACATAAAAAAGTATTCGATCCTAGATCAAGCGCGGCGACTTTCAAGGGCCGCTCAACTTCTTGTTTAAAATTTGATTCACAATTTCCGGACTTGCTTGGCCCTTAGTTGCCTTCATTGCGGCGCCTACAAAAAAGCCCAGCATTTTTATTTTTCCGCCCCGGTATTCTGCGACCTGAGTAGGGTTGGCGGCTAAAATTTCGTCGATAATCTTTTCAATGGCTCCGGTATCGGTCACCTGGGTAAGGTTTTGCTCTTTAATAATTTTTTCGGCCGAGTGTTGCGTTTTCCACATCTCGATAAAAACCGTTTTCGCGATCTTTCCCGAAATTGTGCCATTTTCAATGAGGGAAATTAATCTCCCTAACTCAATAGCCTTAATCGGTGATTGATCGATTTGTAAATGATGAGCGTTTAGTTCCCGAACCAAATCGGTCATAACCCAATTAGAAGCCGCTTTGTAGTTCCCGCAGCTTTCGCCCACGGCCTCAAAATAATCGGCTATTTCTTTTTCTTGTGTTAGTACCGCGCAATCGTATGCGGGTAAGCCCAATTTATTTTGAAAACGCTCGGCCCGGACCAGGGGAAGTTCCGGTAATGTTTTTTTGATTGAAGCGATTTGCTCGTCGGTAATAATAACCGGTAACAGATCGGGGTCTGGAAAATAACGATAATCCATGGCGTCTTCTTTAGCGCGCATCGAAAACGTTCGGTTCTTATCGGGGTCGTAAAGTCGGGTTTCCTGAATTATTTTTTTTCCGCTTTCGATTTCGTCTATTTGCCGTTCAATTTCGTATTCGACCGCTTTTTCGATAAAACGAAATGAATTTATATTTTTAATTTCGACTTTTGTTCCAAGCTTCGTTTCGCCGATCTTTCTGACCGACACATTGCAATCGCAACGTAATGAACCTTCTTCAAGATTGCCGTCGCAGACATCTAAATACCGCACGATCTGCCGAATCGTTCTACCGTATTCTGCGGCTTCGATCGGCGACTTTATATCTGGTCCCGATACTATTTCTAAAAGCGGAACGCCTGCGCGGTTGTAATTAATAAGAGTGTAATCTCCGAAATGAATGGATTTTCCCGCGTCTTCTTCCATGTGGGCGCGCGTGATGCTAACGGTCTTCGGTACGCCTTCTACAAAAAATTTAACTTCGCCGTGTTCGCAAATCGGTTGGTCATACTGAGATATTTGATAACCCTTGGGTAAGTCAGGATAAAAATAATTTTTTCTAGCGAAAACTGATTTTTTTCGAATCTGGCATCCTAAAGCCAACCCCGTTTTTATTGAGTATTCAATCACAGTTTTATTCAGAACGGGTAATGTTCCCGGCATGCCGACGGTAACGGGCGAAGTATTTTCATTATCTCCGGCATCGAACTCGGTCGAGTCCGACGAAAAAATTTTCGACTTTGTCTTCAGTTGCACGTGGACTTCGATACCAATGACGGCTTCGTAACCCCGACTCAAATAAATCTTATCTGCATTAGTAGACACTTGGAGTTTTACCTTTAACGGAAGATACGCTTTCAAGCGCGTAGGCCAGATTTAAAATTTTTTGCTCTTCGAAATGGGGTCCAGTAAGCTGAATACCGATCGGAAGCCCCTGCTTGGTTTCACCAAACGGAACGCTCATTCCCGGAAGCCCCGCAAGATTGGTTGATGTTGTGAAAATGTCATTAAGGTACATGGTTAATGGATCGTAAACTCGCTCGCCCACTTTAAAGGCCGGCGAAGTTGTGACGGGACTAATTATCGCGTCGCACTTTTGAAAAGCCTGAATGTATTGGTCTTTTAAAATTCGTCGAACTTGGCAAGCTTTGTTATAGTAAGCGTCGTAATAGCCCGAAGATAGACAGTACGTCCCCAGCATGATCCGGCGTTTTACTTCGGTGCCAAAACCTTGCCCGCGAGTTTCAGAATAGAAATCTTCTAAGGTCGTCGTGGATAAATCTTTGATTTCAGAACGGAACCCGTATTTCACACCGTCGTAGCGGGCTAAATTAGAAGATGCTTCGCTGGCCGCGATAAGGTAGTACATCGCAACCGAAAATTCCGTCATCGGGATCGAAATCTCAACCATTTCGGCTCCGGCTTTTTTTAGTTCTTCAACCGCGCTGGCAAAGGTTGCATCGATGTCGGGGTGAATGATGTTTTTAGACTCGTACTCTTTCAGCAGGCCGATTTTCATGCCCTTGATGTTTCTGGTTAATTGCTTTGTATATTCGGGAACTTTTCTGGAAGACGTTGTCGAGTCTCTTTCATCTTGTCCGGAAATCACCTCTAGACAAAGTGCCGCATCTTCGACGGTCGAAACCATCGGACCTGCCTGATCTAAAGAAGAAGCAAAAGCGACTATACCGTATCGACTGACTCGTCCATAGGTAGGCTTAATCCCCACGATGCCGCAAAAACTTGAAGGCTGTCGGATGGAGCCACCCGTGTCGGTACCGATCGTTCCCATCGCTAGCCTTGCCGCTTGGGCCGAAGCCGAACCGCCACTTGAGCCCCCCGGCACGTAGTCGGTATTCCAAGGGTTACGGCACTTGCCAAAGTAAGATGTCTCGTTACTAGAGCCCATCGCGAACTCATCCAGATTTAATTTTCCTAAAACAACTGCGCCCGCCTGGCGTAATCGGGAAACGACGGTTGAATCGTAAGGTGGAATAAAGTTTTCTAAAATTTTAGAAGCGGCCGTCGTCCTTAATCCCTTTGTACACAATAAATCTTTGATACCGAATGGAACTCCTGCAAGTGGGCCGATTGGGTCGTTGTTTTTAATTTTTGCGTCCACCTTCGCCGCCTCTTCTAGGGCAGCGGCGTTCATCATAATATAAGCGTTCAATCGGGGGTTCAATTTTTCGGCGCGGGCCAAAAAAAACTTTGTTACTTCCGTGGCGGAAAGCTTTTTCGTCTTTACCGCGTCGTTTACATCTTTAAAACTGGCCTGAAGTAAATCCATGAATATCCTTTAAACGACGGGAGGAACTTTAAATAAATTTCCAGCCTTTTCGGGGGCGTTTGCGACCATCTCTTCAGCCGTATGTTCTTTTTTTACCACGTCCGAGCGCAAGAATATTTCAACTTCCGTTGGCGTGACGAGCGGTTCGATTCCTTCAGTATTAATATTTGAAATTTTTTGAAAGTGGCTCAGCACCTTTGTCAGTTGATCGCCGTACGTCGTCGCCTCTTCCGGTGTGACTTTAAGTCGGGCTAACTTGGCGATTTTTTGAATGGTCTTTTGATCAATCATTTGGATCCTTCTGCTTGATCACATTACTTAAAAAATGTTCTGACTTCAAGGTGCTATTTTGGTAAGACTAGCTATGTCTGAAAAAGCGATCGCCAAGCGCCATCAGGAACTTAAAAAAATAGTTAGTCACCATGATGAACTTTATCATGCCAAGGATAAGCCCGAAATTACGGACTATGAATACGACCATCTATTTTCAGAACTGCTTGAACTTGAAAAAAAATATCCCAAACTTGACACCTCGGATTCGCCGACCCATCGGGTGGGCGGCTTAGCCATTGCACAGTTTAAAAAAGTTCGTCACCGCATGCCCATGCTTTCGTTATCTAACAGCTATTCTCCCGAAGACATTATCGAATTTGATCTTCGTGTTAAGAAATTTTTGCGCGACGAAACTTCGGTCGAATATTTTGCAGAATTAAAATTAGACGGTCTGTCGATGGAGCTGGTGTACGAAGATGGTCTTCTTAGTCGAGCCTTAACCCGCGGTGATGGGGTTGTGGGTGAAGACGTTACTCACAATGTTAGGACGATCAAGACGATCCCGCTTAAGTTAAAAACTAAGAAGCCTCCGAAAATTTTTGAAGTTCGCGGCGAAGTTTTGATTTTTAAAAAAGATTTCCTTGAAATGAATCAATCTTACGAAGATCAGGGCCTACCGATATTCGCAAATGCGCGTAATGCCGCGGCCGGGACGATTCGTCAGCTTGATCCAAAAATTGCGGCGGCACGACCGTTAAAATTTATGGCTTACGCACTTGGCGCGATCGAAGGAATTTCCTTTAAGTCTCAGAAGGAAATCGAAGATCAGTTTCAGGAGTTCGGAATTCCCACATTAAAAAAAGACCTTATTGTCTGCTCGGAAGATGTCGACGATGTAGTGAAATACTACCACCACGTCGAAAAAGTTCGACCCCAGTTGGAATTTGATATTGATGGAATAGTCGTAAAAGTAAACTCGCTTGCTTTACAAGAGGACCTTGGCTTAGTCGCGCGTAGTCCCCGATGGGCGACGGCCGCGAAATTTAAGCCAACCCAAGCGCAAACATTGGTCGAGGATATTATCGTGCAGGTCGGAAGAACTGGCGCCCTCACTCCCGTTGCCATCATGAGCCCGGTAAAAGTAGGTGGAGTTACGATTACTAATGCCACTTTGCATAACCAGGATGAAATTGACCGCAAAGATGTGCGTATTGGGGACACCGTAGTCATTCAGCGGGCCGGTGATGTTATTCCTGAAGTCGTTTCGGTTATCGAAAATCTTCGTCCGAAAAACTCGAAGCCTTTTAAAATTCCTAACCGTTGTCCGAGTTGCGGGACCAAAGCGGTGAAGGAAGA
>CAXSEH010000173.1:0-6020 GCA_964236345.1 uncultured Bdellovibrionales bacterium | reverse complement strand
CTTTCACAACAGACCAGCAGCGAGATCTTAGAACTGCTATTTTTTCAACTAGACAACGAGATGACTTAGCTTAATCATAAGGGGATGAGTTTAAACAATTCCAATCCCCTAGTGTCAGATCAGATTTTCGACTGGGTTTCTGCCCGAATTGGTGAAAAAGATTTTTCCGTCATTCAGTTAGCGGGCGACGCCTCGGCGCGCCGATACTATCGCATAGTCAAAGATGAAAAGACCTGGGTTCTTATGAATTGGGAGCCCTTCATCGAGAAGGACTATCCTTTTCTTAGCGTTCAAAAACATTTTAAGGCCTGCCAAGTTCAAGTTCCAGAAATCGTCGCGGTGGGTGCCGATCAAGGGTTACTTTTACTAGATGATTTAGGCGACCTTACTTTAGAAAGAAAATTCTGGGAGCAATCTTCTCCCGAGGCTTCTTTTCACTTTTACCAAAAGACAATCGACGAATTAATCAAGATTCATGATGTCGCGACAAAATCCGAAATAAGATCAACCGCTTCAACTACCAAATTCGATACGGCTAAATTTTTGTGGGAAATGAATTACGCAAAAGAACACTTACTTTCGGGCTTGCTGAAAATAAAAATGACGGACGCCGTAGCGCAAGAATTAGAAACGGCCTTCACCGATTTCTGTTCGAAGCTTGATCAAGAGCCAAAAGTTATCTGCCATCGAGACTTTCATTCACGAAACGTCATGATTCGTAGAGATAAAGTTTACGTTATTGATTTTCAAGACGCGCGGTTGGGTCCGGTTCAGTATGATCTTGTCAGTTTGTTTAAAGATTCCTACGTTGACATAACCGATGATTACGCGAAGCAACTCATGGCTTATTATTTAGAAAACTCTGCCGTAAAAAAGACCCTGGGGTACAGCGCTGAGCATTTCAATCGCGTCTATGAGCTTCAGTCTTTGCAACGTTGTTTTAAGGCTTGCGGAAGCTTTGCAAGTTTTATGAATACGCGACAAGACCGCCGGTATTTAAAATATCTGATGCCAACCTTAAGACGCGTCATGAAATCGTTAACTTACTTTCCTGAGTACACGCTCTTGCAAAGCCTTCTGTTAGACTCGGGTGCCTTGGAAAAAAATTACGAGACGATGCCATGAACGTGATGTTGCTGGCCGCAGGACTTGGTACTCGGCTAAAGCCCCTTACGCTGAAATACCCAAAGCCAGCTGTTCCGCTATTAAATTTGCCCTTGGGACTTTATCAATTCCAATATTTAAAGCATCTTTCGATCAGCAAGCTGGTTGTGAATACATTTCACCTGCCAGAAAAGATTCAATCTCTTTACAAAAATCAACCCTACTATAGAAATGAGATTTTTTTTTCAAACGAAGCGGGCCAAATTCTTGGAGGCGCCGGTGGACTTAAAAAAGCTCGTTCTTTAATGAATCCTGATGAACCAATCCTTTTGATGAACGCCGATGAAGTCTATTTCACTGAAAACAAAACGTTCCTAAAGAAGGCCCTCGAAAGGCACGTACAGAATAAAAATTTAGCTACGGTAGTCGTTATCGAGCATCCCGAAGCCGGCAAAAAATTCGGCGCCCTGTGGGCTGATGGCTTAACGGTTAAAGATATAAGTAAAATGGCGCGACACGAAAACTTAAAACCGTGGCACTGTATCGGTCCGATTTTTTTATCTTGGGACGTCCTAAAATTGATTCCCGACCATGTGGAAGCAAATATATTTTACGACACATTACTCACGGAACTTCCAAAGAACCAAGTCGAAGTCTATCCAATTAAGGCACGTTGGTACGAAACGGGAAATCCGGTTGATTACTTCGCAGCTACTCAAGATATTTTAGAAAACTTAGATTCTGAAACCCACGCCTTTATTAATGAGTATGATGAAAGTGATTTAATAAGGAACGAACAGACTTTATCGTTCTTATCAACGGCGCAAAAGATTGACCGCGATCAACTACAAGGCGTTAACGTAATATCAAAAACAAATACAAGCCCCTTAAATGACTTGATCAAAGACAGCGTGCTCTTTGATCAAGAAATTCTTAACAAGAATTATTTCAAAATTTAATTGCTAAGGAAAGAATCTTGCGAGGTTTTCATTTTGTAGCGGCGATTCATCATGCTGAAGATATCGTCGCCGGCAGAACCAATCGCCTCGCCATTAAAATCGCGAGTCAGACCTTCTCCTGCAGGATTACGATCTTTACCGCCTTTGCCTCCGCCGATATTATTTGAATCCAATTTTCCTGATGACCCTAAGGCGCCATTTTTGCCTTCGCCCGAGCCAGAACCTGATCCAGATCCCGCCATGGCCATGCCGGTGAAATCTGTGTTTCGTTTTTTAAGGTCGACGGAAGCTGCGTCTAATGCACTTGATGGAACTCCAAAAGCCGCTGCTTTAGACAACGCAGCTAGAGCCGCTTGGGCTTGCTCAGATGAGAATCCCGCAGCTTGTAGAGAAGCGGCGTTTTTAAGATCACTAGCTTTAATGACTCGTCCGTCTTTCAGCTTAGCCGATCCATCAGGGTTTATGGTGAAAGGACTAGTAAAAGTACTAGCACCTTTTACGACATCTTTAATGTTGGTTCCAGCGGGTAATGCGGCCAGAGCCGCTTTACACAGGCTTTTGTCGCTAGCGACGCAGTTACCGTTGGTATCAAAAACCGACGGAACCAATGAGGATGCTTTCGGAGTACTTGCCTCCGCATTCCATGGTGCTGGAGTTGGTCCACAATCAATCGTGGACGATGAAATTTTCGTTTGAGCTTCACATGCTTTTTGTCCAGAAAATTGATTCTCACTCGATTGCTTTCCACTGAGGGCGGACATAATTCCAAAGGCAATCGACATTGCTAAAAGTGGCTGCTGGCAACCCCCCATGGCTGCGCAAGTTCCGGCGTAAGCCATTCCCGCTGCAGTTGACGCAGCCGACATTTCTTGTGAGCTTTTGCTTGCGGCGGCGGATGCTCTTTGGTTTTCGGAAATAGCTTTTTGCAGAGCTTCAGACGCCGATTGCGATTTCATAAGTGCGTCTGCGCGTGCTTGGTCCGCTGCGATCTGCGCCTGAGTTTGAAGAGCGGTATTATTTTGCATCACTTCCCAAGCCTGACTTTGTAGGCTGTAGGCTTGTTGCTTCCTTTGGTTCTCTGCTTCGCAAGCATAATCGCTATAGAAGTGTCCGCTGCCATCGTCGGTTTGTGTGCATACTGCATATGTAGGCTCGACCGGCTTAGTCGCCGTTGTGGTGCTATGATCAAGAATGGTAAAAGAGTTGTTGTATGCTAACAACTTCGCATTGTACTCGTCCTTCGCGTTCTTATTACGACTTAAACAGTTCGAGTCTTGAATTTGATAAGGACCGGCTTCGCTTTGGACGGTAATTAAATTACAAATTTCATAATTCGGAACTGTTGGCTTTACCATATAAGGCTTTACGTCCGCCAAAACCGGAAAATTAAAACTCATCATTAAAATTATTCCTAGTGTGATTTTCATTCATCCCCCGATGATTTATTTACTTACTTAGCAGTGAAGCTTCTTTTATCTGATACATATTTCTGACTTTTTCCCAGTTTGACTTTCCCGAAGCCGACGAAACTTGCTGCGAGATTTTTTCAGAAGCAAGTTCGCGTTTTACGGCTTGCATGTCTTTTTCGCCTAACGTGCCGGACCCGGATCCTTTACCTGAATTCGAACCGCCGCCAAACAGGCTTGAGAATCCGCCACCCATCCCCGAGAAAGCACCGAAACTCCATTTTTTATTGTCATCCGCTTTTTTTTCGATTGCTGCATTTTCACTACCCTGAGGAACCGCGCCAGCACCGGAACTACCGGAACCACCGCCGGTAAAGCCAACGCCATCATTGCCTGAACCCGAACTATCTGCGGCCTTGCCCTTGATCCCATCGGCCAAAGGCAATGCGCCCAATTTCGCTCCAGACGGATTTACGCCGGTTGGCGGAGTAAAGCCTCCAGCAAAACCAGAGTTGCCTTTAGTCGCTTGAATATTTGAACCTTTTTCTTGATTACCGGCACTACCCGCAGCAATCGCTCCGGGACATCCCGTCGCCATATTGTTCGCTTGGCAAATACAAATTTGCTCTTTCACGTTAGCTGCCTTTTCGCAGTACTGTTGAGTCGTAACTGCATTGGCTCCAGCGGCACTCGATGCTAATTTTTCTGCGCAAGACTGCGCACTCTTTATAGCATTAGCAGTCCCGTAAAGTTGAAGCGCAAAAAGAGCAATGTCTTTAACGTGACCTTCACAACCTGCTGCAATCGCAGGTGAGGTTCCGGGTTTAGTTTGAATATTTTCGTTAGCTACAGCTTTTTGCAACTTTGGAATCAGCTCACTTGCTGCCAGCTTCTTTTTATTATTATCGGCAGCGCAAGGGGTATATAAAGCTTCATACATAGTTTTATAACAGGCGGCATAGGCAGTTCCGCAAGACTTTGCTTCAATGGCCGCTTCGGCTGCAGCCTGCGACCGACATGTTGATTCCGCACTCGTCCAATCGGTTTCTATGGAACTTGCTATCTGACTTTGAATAGTTTGGTTCATCTGCGTCAGTTTCGTAACTGCAATTTTACAAGTCATGTCGCAAGTTAGTTTTGCGGCGACACATACTCCACTTGCAATGGTTAAGCCCATGTTAACAACTCGCGTGATCTTCGCTGTACTGGAACAACTTTTTTGTGCTGACGAAACTATTCCTAAGATTGGGCCTGCAACTTCCATTACTTCCTTGGCGGCCCTTGCCCCTCGGCTCGTGCCTTCCACGCATAACATCGAAGCTTTTTCCGCCATATTCCTACAAGAATCTTTTGGGGATTTAGTATAAGTTTGGATATCAGTTTGTATTTGTCTGAGGGTAGTCAGAGTCGATGAGTACGCAATTGCCGGACTTGGATTTTGCAAAGTTGGGGTATCAGAAGTTAAAGCTGTTGAAACATCTTTATTTAAATCCGCCGAAGTTTTTTCAGCGGCAAGCGAAATAGCGGTTTGGTTCCCTGGTGCATCTGCCTTTACGTTCGCGGCTTCTTGAGCGTTTTTTATTGCTTGTTCTGCGCCCGGTACTTGTTTTATTGCATCTTCAGCTGCGGCGGCCATTCCGTTTTGGGCCGTGGCTAAATCTTTTTGGGATTCGGCGTAATTAACATTGGCAGGGTCTGCCTTAAAAGCTGCTTCTACTTCGGGCTGCGCCTTACGCTCTGACTGTAAAAAATTTGTCTTGGTCTCTGCAGAAGCCTGTTCTTCTGCAGTCATGGGAGTGCTTACGAGGTTATTCGTTCCAGAATTTCCATCTGATTTATTTTGAATAGCGGAATTAGTAGGATCGATTTTTACGTCGCCAGTGCGCGCTTGAGCTTTATCGCCCGTGGGTGCCGCAGGACTTTTTGCTAGCTGTTGACGAGCCTGCGCCATCGCCTGAGCGTTCGCCGCTGCTTGGTCTTCTTTTTTTGAAGCCGTAAGGGCGGCAGTTGCAGCGGCTACTGCCGCAGCCGTGGTTGCCGCTGAAGAATTACCTGAAGCTGATCTGGATGCTGCGACTTCTTTCGCCGCGGCATTTTGAAGTTCTTTTTGGTTCGCGATTTGACATTCGTACTTGTATTTACTTTTGAGTGAAATTTGTTCGGTGTTTGAAAGATCGGTCATGGTCGCTTTTATCGATGTTAAGTACTGTGAAATTTTTGTTTCGATACAAGCATCAACGAAACCCAATATTTTGTCTTTGCAGTAGTTGTCAGAATTTTGTCCGTCGCTTGCCGAAACGGAAGTCGTATAATAACTTTTGCAGGCCGCAGCCGAAACAAATTTCATCGTTGCAGGATCGGCCGCGTGAACGTGGGGCACCGTAAAAAGTATGGGCAATATGTATTTAAATAGGTTCATGGTTTTCCCCCCCGGATACTTGTTTATCGGCAAATTATGAGAGGGACTTAAACGTTTTCTCAATCTGAAACAGGACCATTTCAATAGAATTAAAAAGTGAAAAAACTTTCGTCAGCTGGATTATTTATGACA
>CAXSEH010000172.1:0-6047 GCA_964236345.1 uncultured Bdellovibrionales bacterium | reverse complement strand
AAGCGCCTAACATTAAATCCCAATCAAGGCGTAGTCCCGTTTCAAATTGCAAACCCAGTTCGCTCCATACATTTTTTAAATCAAAACCGCTCCAAATAACTTTCGAGAAATCTAATTTGCAGTTGCTCACATCGGTAACGTAAAGATCCGTCTTGAAACCAAAACCTATTTTCGCTTCGTTTAAAAACACGAACATAGCTTCGTTAGCATCAAGTCGGGCCTGAATTCTACTCACATCCCAATCATGCATTTCGATAGCGTACTCTTTAAGAACTAGCGGGCTAATCGTCTGTAAAGTGACCGGTTTATCCACGACAAAGTCTCCGGCCCCGGTGACCGGACTTGAAACCACCTGCTGCGTATTTTCGTCAATCAATAAAGATTTTTCGAAAGTTTTAAAGTTAAGATCTTGTAAAAAGGCTCGCAATTCTTCGCGCAGCAGCGGCCGTAATTTAAAATCATCCATCGTTTTATCAAGTTGAACGTCGGTCACGATGGTGACTAACTTTTTTGAAACCAGCGCTTTTTCTTTCGCCGTAATCAATTTCTGTTTGATCGCTTCGCTTGAGACTTGGTCAATATTTTCGTAGATGTTTTCGACGGTTCCGAACTGCTCAATTAGTTTTTGTGCGCCCTTCGGGCCAATGCCCGCGACCCCCGGGATATTGTCCGAGGTATCTCCGGTGATGGCTAAATAATCTAGAAATTGTTCGGGCGCTACTCCGTGCTTTTCTTTTACAAGCTTCGCATCGAAGACGACATCTTTCATCGTGTCGTAAAGAAATATGTGTGGACCGACCAGCTGGCAAAAATCTTTATCTCCGCTGACGATGTAAGATTCGTAGCCGTCTTTTTCGGCCATGCGCGCGACGGTGCCGATCAGGTCGTCGGCTTCGAAGGTAGGTACTTCAAGGTCGGTGATTCCAAACAATGTGGCGACTTTTTTTAAGTAAGGAATTTGCACTTGCAGATCGTCGGGCATCAAACTTCGGTTCGCTTTGTACTCGGCATAGACATCTTTTCGAAAGGAAGGTTCTTTTCGGTCGTAACAAAAAACGATGTGATCGGGGTTTTTATCTTTCATCAATTTAACGATCATCGAAATAAAACCGTACACCGCATTCACCGGCACGCCCTGTGACGACGTCAACGGACGAATCGCGTAATACGCTCGAAAGAACATCGAGCTGACATCAACAATATAAATTCTTTTCATAATGCGGGAGATTACTCGGTCGGAACGTCTTTGTCGACTTGCTCGAGCGCATGGCTTTCGATCCATTTTTCGCACAAAGATTCTAGTTTAATCTCGCGCGCATTCTGATCTATTTGTGCTTTCAAAATTTGCGGATCGATCTGGCCTAAGCTTAATCTGCGGGCCAATTCATGACGGGTTAAACCGAGTATAAGATGAGCGTAACGGTAGCGTAATTCTGAGTCCATCCCTTAATTAGAGCTATTACTCTAAATCTGGGCAAGTCTTGACGCACGTGTTTAAGGACCGGTTTTGGTCTACTCGGGGAAGACGAAGATAAGGTCTTTGTCGCCGACCATATCCAGTTTATCGCGGGCCTGCCGCTCGATAAAAGCTGGATCTTTGGCTTGATGAATTTGCATATCAAGCACGGTCGACTGTTTTTGCGCGATGCTGATTTGCTGTCCGATGGTTGCGTAGTCCCGGCGCAGACTCCACACCTTCCACACACCACCATTGAGAAAAAGCGAAATAATAAAAACGATCAGGCACACCAAAAAAACTTTGCGGGGATCGTTTAGGAATTTACGAAGGCTGTATCCTAACTTGTGCAAATCTTCCATGGGATTATTTCAACATGGGAGTAGAATCGGGGCAAGGAAAGCTGGACTAGGGTGAAGGCCAGCGACTATTGCGAAGGGCTTCTAGCCTTTTTAGTTCTTGGCTCGCTTTAGAATATACTTCCGCGGCCGCCTCTTCGGCACCCCAAAATTTTTCAACATCGAAACTGCCGTAAGATTTGTATTTGGCGCCGTAGTGTTCTTCCATGACGCTGACTTTAAGTTTTTGCAATTGGTACGCGTTGTAGTTTTTGTCCATCGTATTGCTTGCGGCATTACTTTTCAAACTTCCGTTAATGGCGGCCAGCGTGGTTTTAAATCCATCGTCGGTGACAACCGTCCCTTTTAAAATCGCGGTGGATTCTTCCACGCTTAAACCTTTGGTCGTCAGACCAATCACACTTTCAGTTGAATTAACTTTGCCTTGTTGAACCGCTTGTAAAGCTTCCGCACGGCTAGCTTTGTACGCGGCTTTAATTCTTTCGGGATCGTTAACCTGAAACGCATCAGCTAAAGTAGCCGTTGCGGTTTTTACGGGTGCCGCAGGCTTCGGCGCAACGATTGCGGCCGCGGCCTTCGGTTGTTCTCCTAGGGTAACCGCTTTCACTTCCATCGCGTTCACCTTATTTAATTCATTTTTCGCAATGCGGGTTGCATCTTCTTCTGAAAAACCGGCCTTACGAAGTAAGCTCATCTGCGCTTCAAAACCTTTACCACTGGCATCCCAAACGGCATCAACTTGGGTCGGAGTTAAATCCTTGCCTAAAACTTTGACCGAAGATTTTCGAATAAATTCTAACGCGGCTTCAGGGGTGTTCCCCGTAATTCCCGAGCGCATAAGGAGCGCTATTTCGGTTGTACCGATTCCGCACGCTGATAGAACGGATCTTTTTGCGAGCAAATCAGCCGCGCTGTAATCAGACAGAGTTGCTACCGAGGCGTCCATTCTCATCGATTTAAATGGTGCGACGTAATGGGAATCGACGACGCATTGTTTTTCGGCCTTTGTCAAATTACGACCAAGTAAGGCTTCGGCCCCTTCGGCTCTTTCGATGTCATCTAATTGGCCGTTTTTAGCTAGGATCTTTTCGACGTTCTTACGTTGCTGAGGGTCTTTATATAATTTAAGTAAATCTTCATTAGAAAATTTGGAAAACTGCGAAGCCATCTTCAAACTTTTAACCATTCCCCAAACTCCGGGCGCGGTTAAAAGCGCGTCCAGCATACAAGACGAATGCGCTTCACTGTTGATTTCAAATTTTGACGTAGATTCGGGACAAAGACTTTCTTTAATCACTTCGGGCTTACCCGAAAACTTTAAAAGATTTTCCGTCGAAGTTTTGCAAGATTCGATGGCCTGACGTGCGCTAACCGACAAATTCACCCCGGCCAATGCTGAATTAGCTAAAGAAGCATTTTTAAATTTGGTGGCGGTACTTAGACCGCGAACAACTTTTAAACCATTTGCGGCAAAACTAATTCCTCCGGTCAAAGCCATCGTGGCGGCATTGAAAGCGGATTCATCAACAATTTTTTTAGTGTCGGCTCGATCTTTGCCTCGCTCAAGCATGCATTTTTCGGCTTCGACATGGTTGCCGAATTCGCGTGAGACTTGCGTGTTGGAAGGCGCCTCGACAACATCCGGAATTTGCGAAAGGTAGCTGCGGGTATCTTCGAACGAACACGGAGCGCCGCCGTCATCGCCGACCATCGTTAAACATTTAGATTGAGCTAGATTCTTTTGGTAAGATGAAAGGAAATCTTTTCGATTCTCGTTAAGCTGTTCTATAATTCCCTTTTTAATGTAATCGCTTTTTAATTGTTCATTCATCAATGAGGCATTCACTTTTGTGCGATTCGTCTTCGCTTCAAATTTCTTACCGTCGATCCACGGCAATTCGCTTTTGATAATTTGGATGGCCATTCCGATGTTTTCGCAGCCCTCTTCGCCCTTAAATTTGCAATTTCGAAATAACGGTTCTAATTCTTCTAATTGCGCCATCGCTCTTTTTGTTTTTTCAACAAGGGCATCCAAGCGGCTTTCTTGGGAAACTTTACAGGCCTTTCCGTCTAGCATCTTCTTGTAGTCTTCGCATTTTTTTCCAACCTGTGGAAATGGAAATATGGTATTGCACTCGACTGATTTGACTCCGGGATTTTGCGGAATCAGACTATCGATATAGGCCACTTCATCCAAGACGGTTGAATTCATCGCTTCAAGCTTCGTCATTCCCATGTAGTAACGCGCTTTAACGACCTGATCTTTTCCATCGGGTAAGTCATTGCATAAATTCAACACCGCTTTTGCATTGGGCGAAATTTTTGGATACCTATCGGCCAAATAATTACTGAGAGATTCAGAATCAGATAGACTGGTTTTCTTGCCGGATTTTTTAAGAGAATCGCCGTATGATTTGACTGAAGAAAGGCAAGACTTTGCCTCGCTGGGGAAATCAAAATAGGGTAAATTAACTCCGAGGACATTGGCCTTCTTGTCGGTGAAATCATCCTTCACCCAATCGGTTAAAAGCGGCGGACACATTTTTTTATTTTTTAGTTCGGCGAAAGCATTCTGGGATGTCATGGGACGACTGTCAGTGCCTTCGCTGGAAGATGAACCGCGGCTGGTTTCGCCCGCGTAGGCCGACGATATTGTAAATAAACAAAATACGACTAAAAAATATGACGGTTTCATACTTAACCAATCGGCATTCTCAAACAAAGAATTGATGGTCGAGATTTGATAATCTCAATCTGAGACAAGTCATTTGATTCCAAACGTTATTTCTATCAAGTTCCAATGCGGGACGGCCGATCTAAGGCCAGTTCATATAAGGGGATTAAGATGAAACGCGAACAAAAAATGGGCCTATTTGGGTTTTTCATTGCGAGCTTATTTTTGGTATCACCAGTTTTTCAAAACTGCGCCAAAGTGAATTACCAGACAACGGATCCGGCAGCGATTCAGGCCGCCGCAACAACGGTACCCCCAATGGGCATTCGTAAAATCACCGTCGACCCTACTTTCAACCAAACGAAATCGGACATGAAAGTTTTATTAGTCGTCGACGATTCGTACACAATGAGTCAGTCGCAGACTCAACTTGCGAACGCGATCGATTCATTACTGAACCCGTTACAAGGTCATAATGTCGAGTTTAAAATAGTTTCGACTTCGGGCATTCCAAGTAATGAAGTTGACTACAAAATATCGAACAAATATTTTTCTGACCAAAATATACAGATTCCAGAAGCGCAAGCAACGGCGATGAGTTCTTACCTTGTCGAAAAAAATATTTCAACTTCATCGGTCAATCGTCACGGACTTTCAAAGCTTTACCGCGAATCCACAAGTTCGCAGTTTTTGGATTTAAAACAGCGAATCAAAGCGGCCATTAAGGCGGTTGGAGTTTCGGGTTCGGATACCGAAGAAGGTCTTTGCGCGACGGTTCGCCAAATTTACGACGAAAGTGCTTCAAGATTTTTCAAACCGGGCGATAAGGCCGCGGTCGTTCTATTAACGGATGAAGATGATTCCAGCGCCTTTAACAAATGCTCGACCCGTTACCGCCAACGTGTTTCTTCAAAACCCGTTGTCTATTACAACTATGGTCAACAGCGCGCGAAAATCGCGTTAGAATACCAAAGATCATTGGACGGCGTGACTTCATGGCAGCCGGTCATTTGGGGAGTCGGTTTAAACGGTCCCCACTCGATTACCGCGGGTGCCGAGTGTTCGGCGAACGACAAAGCCGACTCGGTCAATAAGCTCACTTCACAAGGCTATATCATTCGCAACGTAACGAGCTGCGAATACGAAGTGGTGCAAGCTTCTTATTACGGGGCCGATTTAGGCGATGATGGAAGTCAGTCGGATAAGAATTTATGTACGTCGACGACTTATTTTAACAACCAAAGTTTCGTGAACCTTTACGCCATGGTGAATGCAATTGGTCTATCCGCCTCGGCGGGCTCGTGCGGAAAACAAATTATTCCGGGAAATACTTTAAGCGAACAGACCGAATTCGACTCGGTTGTTAAGTCCGACACGGTTGCGACTTCAGCGCAGGATTTGAAAGTTGCGATCTTGAATAAATCCAACTCGCTCTTCGGAAATAGCGGCTATATTTTTGCGAATTTGATCCGATTAAGCGGCGAATCTTGCGCCCTGGCCAGTGGCCAATCTTACGGCGTTAAGTATCAAGAGCTCAGCCAAATTTTGGGCACAGAAA
>CAXSEH010000171.1:0-6056 GCA_964236345.1 uncultured Bdellovibrionales bacterium | reverse complement strand
ACTTTAATTGCATGGACCGTGTCTCAATTTAAGAACATTTGAAACCCTTCGACACCCTTCACGTTATGTCTATAATGAAGGAGTCTTCCATGAAAAAAATGTTAATCGCCTTAATCGCCCTATCTCTTTTTAGCTGTAAAAAAGCCGACAGTGACGCAACATATTCGGTTAACAGCGTTGCCGAATCAGGCCAACAGGTTGGCGATGCCATGGCGGCCATTGACGAATCCGGCGGAAATACGAACGGTGCCATCGCGAAAATAGAAATGCAATCTTACGAACGGGCTTTCGCTCGATTAGCGCCCAACGAAATTTCCGCAACCCAAGCCGCTTACAAACGAATCTTTCCGTCGGCACTGGCAAGCGGGTGTAACTTAAGTTCTTTTAGCACTTGCTCATCCGGCCAACGCGAACGCGTGTTTGATGGCTGTACCACCTTTGCGGGCGGCGTAATGGGGGCAAGGTCACTTTAAATTTTATGGGTACCGGCGCCGGAACTTGTACGATTCCGAGTGCGAACGACACGGTTTCAAGAATACCAAATTATTCAATCACGGGCCTTCGCGGCGCAACGTTTTCGGTAAGCGCAACGACCACCGGTCAAAGTCTAAAACGGACCGGCGCGACGACTTTCGATTTTACAAATGCGGGAATTCGACGTGGTTTTGTAACGCCTAAAGGAAATACCATCTTAGATATAACGACGACCGTTGTCTCGCCGATCCAGGTCACCGGAAACGGCCGCACGTCTCGCACGGTCAGCGGTGGAACGCTGGTGGTGGCGAATAATCTTTCAGGAGTCTCTTGTAATTTGCAACCAACCGCAGTTTCGTGGTCGGTGGGTTGTAACTGCCCCACTTCTGGAAGCTGGGCTGGGAGCTGTTCCGACGCTTCGACCTTTTCTGTAGCTTTCGGCGCTGTTTGTGGCCACGCAACCGTTACCAAAGGTTCTGAAGTGAATGATGTTGTAATGGATCGGTGCCAATAAAAACTTAAGATTCTTTTTGATTTTGGCTAATGTAATTGTGCAATAGCCAAAGTCGAATTTCTTTTTGGAAATGATCGGACATTGCGAAAAAAATAAATTGGTGGAAAAAAATGTTCTTATCGCCGGGCTGCGTGTTTTGCGCTTTTTCTTTAAATTGGCAAAAAGCTGGAATTTCGATGGCCGTGTCTTCGGTACTCGATAAAAAAATGAACTCACGAAACGAATTTAACTCTAACTCTCGCGAATAAAGAAAGTTAATAAAAACTTCGCTGACCTCGCTGACTTTAATTGTGTTGGCAGCCTTAATAATTTCGTGGCAAGTCACGTTTAGCAAATAGGGCGCTTCTTTAGGAGTTAGCTCGGGTATATGATTCTTTAACTTTTTATAAAAGTAAGATCTATCGTGCGGCAGGGTAAAAATATCGACATATAGGGCCGCAAGGTCCTTCAGCAGATCTTCTTTCACCTCGGCTGAAGGCATCCAAAGGTACTTTGCTGATCCTTTAAAGTAAGATTTAATTTGATCATGTTGTAAGTCACTCGCGTTGATCACCCAATCGTGGTCATACTGTTTTTCCCACGACTCGATAACCGAGTAGTCTAAAAAATCTATCTCTAAATTAGTGAAATGAGATTGCAGATCTTTTTTGTAAGCGTCGGCGTCCGGAGAGGGTGCCGCGACCAGGGCAATCTTCATTCTTGGGGTCTTCGAAACGACTTCCAAGTTCCATATTGCGCTTGAAGTTTCTTGAGGTTTTTGGCCATTGACGTATTTTCTGATTTGATTCAGGAAATCCTTTTTGACGTAATAAAATTGAAACTTATTAATGAAATAATTGGGTTTACTGGGGTGGGGCAAGCTTGCTAAACATTGCGCCCATACACTTTGCTTACGTCCGACCACGAACAAGGGGCTGAAATATTTTGTCAGGCTCATCACCGGAACTAACGCATCACTAACGGTTAAAAAGCCTAATTCGGAAATGGATTCTAGCTCTACTTCTTTTAGAACTGCGATAAAAGCCGAAGACTTTTGCGATTTAATCTCAACGGGGGTTGCTAGTTTTCCTGCTTGCAACGAAAGATTGATCGTCTCTTTTAAGATCAGGGGATCAAAGGGTTTAAAGATTATATTGAAAACTTCGAGCTGCTTTAAGAAGGAAAGGGAAGTGCCTTTACCTTCATATGTCGTTACGCAGATCGGAGACCCTGGTAACCCCGTCTGTTTTTTAATTTTTTCTAAAAGACTTTTCCAATTTTTTGGCGGCTGATCAGACAAATTGATGACGTGAAGATTAAATTTAAAAAATTCAGGCTTTTCTTCCTCTTTGAGCTCAGATATTTTTTTATCAAACAGGATCAGGTTATCAAAATGGATCACTTCGGCACTGTTATCGATTGCCTTAATAGAATCCTGAATCAGCCCGGTTAGCTTGGGCTCATTTTCAATCACTAGATAACGTCCCATAATTAATCATAACCCCTGCTAGTTGCCATCTCCAAGGCCAAATTGATAAATGTTGTCATTGGCAGGACATTCAAGTTTACTGTTCCCATGTTTCAAAACGAACCAAGCGTTCCTTTAAAGAAAATAGCCGAGTCCGTTTTAAAATTATCGGATTTTTATATCGACCGCCCCGACGGGACAACCCCTTGGGATAAGGATTTCTGCCAAATTGCTTATCGTTACTATTTTCTACCGCTCAACTTTTTACGATGTCGCAGGGTCGTTGAAAAAGGCGAACAGGTAGGTTTTTTTCAGGGCCTTACGCACTTTATCGACTGGGGCTGTGGTCCAGGTACCGCTAGCTTAGCTCTTTCGAATTCAAACGAACTGCGCCCGACAATACGCAAACAAATATTAATCGATCAATCCCCCGTTCCCCTAAGCTCGTTTCAAGATTTGCAAGGTTCACTTATTCTTCCGGAAAGAACGGCTGACATCTCTTTAAAAAAATATCTCGATCAAAAAGAAAGGTCTTGTTTGATTTTTTCATACTCGCTGACCGAAGTATCCGAACTTCCCCGCGGCTGGGAACAGTTCGAAGCGTTGATGATTGTCGAACCGTCCACCAGTGACGATGGCCGCAAACTGATGGAACTTCGAGGCCAGCTGATCGCAAAAGGATATTCGATGTGGGCCCCTTGTACCCATCAACTCAGCTGTCCGCTGTTAGTGGAATCAAAACAAGATTGGTGTCATGATCGCGTCGTGGTGGAAGCCCCCGAATGGTTTCTAGAGCTTGAAAAAGATCTCCCCATGAAAAACCGCACCATTACGATGAGCTACTTACTGGCCAGAAAAAAACCGGCCCCCGTGCATGAAGTTAACATCGGCCGATTGACCGGGGATTCGCGCGAAGAAAACGGAAAAACCCGCCAACTGGTTTGCCGCAATGATAAACGCGAATTTTTAACCTGGATGCATAAGAAAATCGAACCCCAAACTTTTCCACGTGGGGAACTAGTCAAACTTGCGCTTGATATCGAACAAAAATCAAACGAACTTCGGGTTCAAAGTGAATGCGAAATTATAACTCCAACTTCAGTTGATCGATGAAGGTCTGCATAACCTCTTAGTTTTGCTAATTATGAGGTCAGCCCGTAGCCGCCGCCACTTCTTTCTTCTGAAGCAGCGCTTCAGAATCGACACTCTCACGTGAGTTCTGGCTCGCACGCCTGCAAGGTGCTACAAATTCGTCATGCCAAATACGCCGCAAAAAACTCCGCTTTATGATGAACACGTTAAATTGGGCGCACGCCTTGTCGATTTCGCGGGCTGGCTGATGCCCGTTCAATACGAGGGTCTAAAGGAAGAACATTTCTATACCCGAAACCACGTAGGCCTATTCGATGTTTCGCACATGGGAGAAATTCGTTTCAAAGGGCCCAAGGCCATTGAATCTTTGCAATGGTTGACGACAAATGATGTTGCATCTTTAGATAACGGTCAGGCGCATTACTCTTTACTGCCAAATGATCAGGGCGGTTTGGTGGATGATATTTTCGTATACTGCCTTGAAAAAAATGCCGACTACTTAGTTTGCGTGAATGCCTCGAATGCCGATAAAGATTTTGCCTGGATGTTGAAAAACAACAAAGGTGCCGACATCACCAACGAATCAAGCTCGTGGGGACAAATCGCAATTCAAGGTCCCGACGCCTTAAAACTTTGCGACAGCGTTTTTAGCAGCCACACTCATTCCCCAATTAAAGTTTCTGAAATGGGCCGCAATCAGATTAAGATCGGAAAATTTCACAGTTTCACGATCATGATCGCGACCACAGGTTACACGGGCGAAAAAGGCTGTGAGGTCTTCATTGAAGCTCGCGGCACCGCTTTGCTATGGCAAGCGCTGCTGAATGACCCGAACGTGCGCGCAAAGGCGATTGGCCTTGGTGCGCGCGATTCGTTAAGAACCGAAATGAAATTTTCGCTCTACGGGCATGAAATAGATGACACGACGAATCCTTATGAGGCCACCTTAGGCTGGGCGATGAAACCCAATGTCAAAGATTTTATCGGCAAATCCCTTATCGTGAAAACCAAAGAGCAAGGCCTGAAACGCAAATTAATCGGCTTCAAAATGCGTGAGCGCGGTATCCCCCGTCAGGGCTACCAACTGAAAAAACAAACTGGCGAAAATATAGGCGTCGTCACCAGCGGGACCCACTCACCCACTTTGGATGAACCGGTTGGAATCGGTTACGTTCAGACAGCTTTTGCGGCAGAAGGCACAGAAATCTTTGTGGATATTCGCGGAAAGTTAGTTAAAGCTTGTATCGTCAAAACTCCTTTTGTAAATAAAGGGTGATCATTTTTAATTGAGGAGACCCCCCATGGCATTTCACGTACCTGAAGACTATTATTATTCAAAAGACCACGAGTGGGCTCAAGTCGACGAAAACATCGTCTCCGTCGGAATCACCGAATTTGCGCAAGATCAATTAGGTGAAGTAGTTTATGTCGATCTTCCAGAAGAAGGACAAAAAGTAACTCAAAACCAAACTTTTGGAGTTGTTGAATCGGTTAAGGCCGTATCGGATCTTTACGCTCCGGTATCTGGAACCGTCATCGAAGTGAACTCAGCATTACTAGATGACCCCTCTTCTTTAAATGATGATCCAAATAACGATGGTTGGTTAGTTCGCATCGAAATGGACTCCGAAAAAGAACTTGCTAACTTAATGCGCTCTCCCGACTACAAAAAGTTAATCGCCGAAAAGTAGTTTTTGCTTTTCCGTCGTTCTTTGATTACAACAGTTTATCTTTAAGTGCCCAGTTGGTGAAATTGGCAGACACGCTAGACTTAGGATCTAGTGCGCAAGCGTGGGGGTTCAAGTCCCTCACTGGGCACCATTTTTCTTCTTCCAAAAATACTTCGGACATGCGTTCGGCCCCTTGGGCCGAGCCGAACTTGTATTTTTGGAAGAGGAAAAGTGTGCTTCTTCGTGGTGGTTAGAACTGGACTCCCTCGGCCAGTCGGGCCTAGGCTCGGTAGCCGACACTTCCATGATCTGGTAAATTAGATTCATGATGCATTCACGCCGGAGTTTTTTATCTTACTTGGCACAACACACTGCGGGCCTAGCGACATTGTCGTTTTTCAACCCATTCGGCAGCTCAATCAGCGTTGCCGCTGAATCTGAGATTTTTTGGGGGATGGGATTTAGCCCAACTGCCCGCAAGGGTGATGGACCTGATTCGCTCTACCCTTCCTACCCTTCTGAGTTCAGAATGTTCGATTCAAAATTCAAATTAGTTCAGGCGACACCATTGTCTTTTTATCCCCATTCCATTGTTCAGAATCCCGGTCAACGTAAACAAGTCGTTGCGATAGTCAAGTGGGGACGTGATGCGGCCGTAATCAACACCGAATCAAAAGTTGTCGAGAGGATTCTTGCTCCCCCCACCAACCATCGGTTTTTTGGACACGGAACATTCATATCACCGGGACGAATTTTGATTTCTGCGATGAACGATGCAGATCATACGGGTCAAATTCTAGAGTACGACACAGCAAGTGGTAAACATATCAGCGCGTTTTCGTCCTTCGGTGCAAATCCT
>CAXSEH010000170.1:0-6088 GCA_964236345.1 uncultured Bdellovibrionales bacterium | reverse complement strand
GATAGAAACTTCTTAAGATTTGATTTTTTAGCGGCTCCATACGCGGCTCTTTTCTTCTTCGGAAATGAATGAATGTTTGTAAGCGGTCTCGTTACACTTATAAAAATCGATGAATGAAAGCTTTTGGTACACGTGCGCGATCCAGTAATCATCGGTTAACGTCGAAGCAAACATACCCGGGTCGTCTGAGTTAATCGTAACGGGAACCCCGGCATCGATTAACTTTTTCAATGGATGTTCTTCGTAGGTTTTGAAAGCTTGAGTTAAATAATTACTATAGGGGCACACTTCGAGCGGAATATTTCTTTCAATCAAAAGTTTCATAACGTCGGGTGAGTTAATCGCTTGAATGCCGTGGCCGATCCGTTCGGCCCCTAACATTTCGATTGAGTCCTTGATCCAGTTTGCGGCGTGCGCGTTCGGCGCCTCACCAGTGTGAATCGTCGTGTGCAAACCGGCTTTACGGGTGGCTTCAAAAAAAGGTGCAAAAAGCTTTGGTTCGAAGCCTTCTTCGTTATCTGCTAGATCTAATCCCAAAAACGTATTTTTATTTTCGATCGCGAACTGCGTAACGGCATCGACTCGGGTCAAAGGCAGAATCCTTTGTAAAATACATATGAGGCCAACCGCGATCGGCATTTGCTTTTTGGCACGTTCGATACCCCGAAGGAAAGCTTGATGTATTTTTTCAAAAGTTAATTTCGGATGACCATCGGCAATAAATGTAGGCGCGTAACGAAGTTCAAGGATACGAACTCCATCGTTGAAAGCGTCTTCACAGGCCTCAAACCCTAGACGTTCCAGAATTTCTTCGCTTGCCAGAACTTTTTGGGCCGTTAAAAACTTACTCAAGACCGCGCCTAAATTGATCATCGGCTCAGTCACTAAAAAATGGGCTTGTTGCTTTTGCGGATTTTGGGGAAAATCCAGTTTTAAAGTTGTCGCGATTTCAAGCAAAGTGCTCCACCGCATCGAGCAATCTAGATGGCGATGCAAGTCAACTTTCGGAAGTGAACGCAGTTGTTGAATTGAAAGGGTAGTTGTCATAAAAAATAAGTATGACACAAATCAAACCACTTCAAGTTAAAAACTTTTTAGCCGGACATGATAACAAAAAACCTCAGTTTGCGCAAAAAGCGAAATTACAAAACGGAACTGAAATTACTTTAGCCGATCCGAATGCAACCCGCGCATTGGTCGCCTTAATGGATATGTTTGCGGTGCTCGGTGGCGCGGCCTCGCATTACGGTGGTCCCGCCGCACTGGCTGAATTAATGTCGGCGCTACATGGTTTAGTTTTTCATCAAGCCGAATCACAATCGAAAAAATGGTTCGAACTATGCCACATCATAAACGATGCAGGTCACTGTGAAAACGGACTCTACGCGCTGAAGGCAAATTACGGAATGGCCGGTCTTGATTTAAATGCACTTAAAAAATTTCGCTCGATTGAAAGTGGTCTTACGGGGCACGGTGAAGTGCACTGTTTCCGCGAAGGTGTTTACTTAAGCAACGGCCCGCTGGGTTCTGCCTTTCCACAATCCCAAGGCTTAGCGATGGCCGAAAAACTTTCAGGCACGAACCTCGTTACATACTGCGTATTGTCTGACGGCGCCGCAATGGAAGGTGAAGCTAAAGAAGCCTTGGCCGCCATTCCGGGCCTGGCGCAAAAATCGAAGATGGCGCCCTACGTGCTGATCATTACCGACAACAACACAAAACTATCGGGTCGTATCGATCAGGATTCATTTTCTATGGAACCTACTTTCAAATCACTCGAGACTTTGGGTTGGAAATTATTAAAAGTTGAAAACGGAAATGATTTGCAAACTTGCTTAACGGCAATCGAAAAAGCGACCGAACTTGCAAAACAAAATCCGAACCAGCCCGTTGCCGTGTGGGCGAAAACGACCAAAGGTATCGGAACAAAGAAAACGTCCGAGTCGCTTAGCGGCGGGCACGGTTTTCCGTGTAAGTCGCCGTCAGAACTTCCGGAATTTTTAAAAGAAATTTACGGTACGCAAGTGGTACCTCCATTATTCCAAACTTGGATCGATGAATTAAATACCCTTGAAAAATCCATTAAGGCCAACGCTAAAGCCGAAACCGGCGAAAAAATTCAAGTTGGTATTTCAAAAGCGATGAGCGCGATGTTTAAAAAAGGTTATCCGGTTTTATCGGTGACCTCAGATTTACCTGGCTCGACCGGCGTTGCGGGTTTCCGAAAGGATTTTCCGCAAGCTTGTTTTGACGTAGGGGTCGCAGAAAGTAATATGATTTCCACCGCCGCAGGCTTTTCTAAGCAAGGGTACATCCCGGTTGTTGATACATTTGCCCAATTTGGTGTGACCAAAGGTGCATTGCCAATTACGATGGCGATGTTATCGGAAGCCCCGATCATCGGTGTTCTATCGCACACCGGTTTCCAAGACGCGGCTGACGGAGCCTCGCACCAGGCTTTAAGTTATATGGCCATGCTTGCCACTATTCCTGGAGTAGATCTCTATTCACTTTGCAGCAGTGAAGAAGCCGACCAGTTGATGACCGGCGTGATCGAAAAATTTGTGGCTGATCGCAATGCGGGAAAAAAACCAAATACGTCGATTTTTTTTCTGGGTCGTGAAAATTTCCCAAAATCTTTTAAAGATGAAATTAATAAAATAACTTACCTACCGGGCGTGCCGCAGATTCTAAAAAATAATTTAGAGCCCGGGAAAAACGTGATGTTGATGACAACCGGTTCTTTAATCGGCGAAGCCTTAAAGGCCAGCGAAGAATTGAAACAGAAAAAAATCGGTTCCGTCGTTGTCCACCAAAATTGTTTGAATAAAATAGACTTATCATCTCTTAAGGATATTCTACAGCGGTGCGACGGCCGTCTCGTGACGGCTGAAGATCATCAAGTTTTGTTGGGGTTCGGAAGTTTTGTAACTCATCAGTTAAGCGAAGCCGGTTATCCGGCTAAGATTAAAACTTTGGGTGTTCATTCGCAATTTGGACAAAGTGCCTACAACGCGATCGAACTTTACCGTAAACACGGCATTGATTCGACGGCCGTGGTTAAAGCAGCAAGCGAACTTTAGTTAATTCTTTTTATTTCATGCAGCTCAGAGTTTTCAGTGCAAACTGCAGCTGGAAATCCTTCGTCCAATCCGTATCGGCCAATGAATTGAATGTCTTTTTGACGTCGTCGGACTTCACGCAATCACCAGGAAAGACCATCGGCTTCGACCGATTTACCATCGCGGCGCGATTTTCTAATCGAAGTGGAAACAAGGCAAGATCTTCTTCACGAAGCATTGCTTTTTCGTCCTGATTCGGTTGTAAGCCATCACGAAACACGAAGAAATCAGGAGTTAATCCTTTTGTTTGGTACGAAATCCCATCCGGCATGAAGGCTTTTGAAACGGTGACGTACTCTTCATACTTCTGGGGTCCAAAAGTATCGGTGACTTGTCCGATCGATTTCCCGTAAGTGCGATCTCCTAGTACTAAACCGCGCGCGTAGAATTGAATGGCGCTAGTCAGTAATTCCCCAGAGCTTGCCGTCTTTGCACTTACAAGCACCACTAATTTTTTGTTAAAAGAGTTTCCAACTTCGGAACCTTCTACCGAGCGACTATTTACATCGGCCATGTCTTGTTCGATGTACATCGTTTTATTTTTATCAACGAACAAGGCCCCAAGACATGCGGCCGTATCCCCGGGTCCACCGACATTGTCTCGTAGATCTAAAATCATCCCTTGGGTCGTCTTCTGAAAGTTATTTAAGATTTTTGCGAAGACGCGGCAAGTGCCTTCTGGATCTAGATCTCCCGGAACTTCACGCATTTGCAAAAAGGCATATTTGGCTCCGTTAAAATCAATAGTCCGGTCGACTACCTTAGCTAAACCATCATAACTAAAAATGACGTCGGCAGAAAAAGTTCGTCCCTTTCTTTCAAAAGTTATATTTACTTTTTCTTTATCGGCGAACAGCATGACTTGGTCGAGTTCTGGTTCGCTTTGTATATATAAATCTTTTCCATTTACTTTTAAAATGATGTCACCTGGCTTCACGCCGGCTTTTTCAGCCGCGGTATTAAAATACACGGCCTTGATGCCGACACGATTACCAACTTTTCGGGTAACCACTCCGATGTAAGGCTTTTGCGGAATTTGATTTAGACCATCGTACTTAAAAAGAGGCTGGTACATGTGGTGTGGATCGTAAATGACGGCGAAGGCTTCGTTGACGGCGGTTGCTGATTGGTAAAGTTTAGGATTCGCATTTGCCTTGCGTAAATTGGTGTAGAGGTCGATCGCGGATTTTAAATTTTCGGCCGTGTTCAATTTTCTGAATCCGTTGTATTTCGCCCGGCGATGCGTCTGCAAGGTCCTGAAATCTAGATCTCGTAACTTGAGATTTGCGACCATATCGAATTTATTATTCACATATTGAATTTCGGTTGCGAGATTCGTAGTTTGCGCAAATCTTTCGATCGCGGCAAGGCACCCTAAGAAGCGGTCTTCATTGTAACCGCAGTATTTTTCAGAAATCATATTGTCCAAAGTGAGCGGACTAAATTCGGTAGGGGCCCATTGCACTTCAAGAACGTGCTCTTCCATGGCTTGATTTGCCCCCGCGGTCGCAGCCATAAGCAAACCGAACAAAGGAAGAACAAACCAACGTTTAGGGAATTTTATGCGCATGTAGACTCCTTGAATACGTCTATCAAGAGCAAATTTAAAACCGCGGAAGAGCCATTCAGAAGCGATAAAGTGGTTCTGAAGGAGGAAAGGTGTCTCAAAGTTAGACGATGTTACTCTTTTCCGCCGTCAATTGCGGTGGGAGGCGGTTGGTTCGAGTAGCGCTCATGTTGGCTGACCCAAAAGACGAACTCAGAAGCACTAATTTCGTGAATGAAATAAGCTAATCTCAAAGAAAGCAAAAATGTCGCGTGAAATAACATTGATTTTTGGCGGCGTTCGCCCTTTTTTAAATAAACATCTTTTTTCCTGAGCGAACTAATAAATTGCGCCGCCTGAACGTAAGTTGCAAGTTCGGCTTTGAAAACACCGAGTTCATCCCGGCAGAAGAGCATGAACTTTTCAGTCTCAGAAATCTCTGTAATATTAAATCCCGCAGGGTATTCCGCTTGAAGGTAAGCGTGTAAGACCGCCGAAAATAATTCTGTCGTGTCATCTAAATCAAAACCGACGAATTTAAGTTTGCGCATCGAACTTAAAAAATCTTCGCGTTTTTGTTCGTCCAAGAAAAGCTGGTGAAAAGTCGGAAGCACGGTTTCAAAAACGCCTAAATCGAAAAGCTCCATCAAGGTTTGCTCTAAATTTTGCAGACGAAATATTTTAATCCATTCTTCACGTCGCCTTGGAGGCGCGGTGCGCTTCAACTCATTTTTCAGATTTAATATAGCCTCGCGCAACGTTGCTTCAATTGTAAAATTTAATTTTTGGGAAAGTCGAATAGCCCGAAGAATACGGATGGGATCTTCCGTCAGTCTTTCGGTTGGCGAGCCGATCATTCGCAGGGTCATACTTTGGATGTCTTCAAGACCCTTGCAGTGATCAACGATCACTTCATCGATTGGATCGTAGAATAACGAATTGATGGTAAAATCGCGGCGGAACGAATCTTCTTCAATATTACCGAAAAAATTTTCTTCGGCAAAAAGACGTTCATCCTGTTCGGCAGTTTCAATTTCAATTTGCGAAGCCGCACGTCTAAAGGTAGCAATCTCATAAATCTGGTCGCCGCGTCGGGCGTGCACCAGTTTGAAGCGTCGACCAATAATAAATGCGTAGGGTATCTTTTTACGAACTTCGTTCGGTAAGGCATTCGTCGCAATATCGAAGTCTTTCGGTTTCAAGTGAACTAATAAATCGCGCACGCCACCGCCAACCAGGTAGGCTTCGAAATTCGATTCTTTCAACCGACGCAAGATTTGCATCGCCTGGGGGTCAATCAGATGTTTCGCATCTTTTAATTTATCGGTGTAATACTTGGCCAGCGCTAACATAGTTGCTTTTATTTTTAATTGAGCTTCGTTTTCAAGTCGAGTATTTAAAGGCTTGTGTACCTAGATAA
>CAXSEH010000169.1:0-6246 GCA_964236345.1 uncultured Bdellovibrionales bacterium | reverse complement strand
CCTCCGTTTAGAATTGATCATCCGGATCAATTTATTTAATAACTCAACCTTAAGTAAAGCGAACCACGTGCCATATCTCACGCTGGGGCGGCGTTGTAAGTTATTGGAATGACTCCTTAATTGGGATTTTGAAAGTGTCTCTGAATGGAATGCGCGATTAATTTATAGACGTTCAAAATGAGAATCTTTGTTTTACTCAGTTATTTGAGCCACTTAGATTTTCGAGGTGCTTGCTGGTCCAATATCTAGATTTCATCCTGCGCTGTCTCACTTTCATCCAAAAAAAGTTTAGAATGAAGCTTCGTTGGATACAAAAAATGTAGGTTTGGTTGGAGCATGACTATGAGTAAATTGCGGTTTTTGATTTCATCACTTTTGTTTTCCGTTTTTGGCGTGGGCGCTTGTCAAACGGTGATGAATTCTTTAAGGATCCCTTCGAATGATCCTGTTCTTTATTCGCAGACGGCATTCTCGGAAAAAGATTTCGCGGATTGGGAACATCTTTCAATCGGAATTAATTTCATTCCGTATACTTGGCTGGGTGCATTGAATTCGGTTATGTTCTTGGATGATAAAAAAGAAAGTACTTTACCGATATTGTCGACCCCGGTCGAAATGTTACGAAGATATGGATTGCAAAGAAGTACGCATATGCAAACGGAATTTTTAGGAGCTAAGAAATCCTATCTATTACCCTTTGCGGGATTGACGGTTGCGTGGACGGATCACGTGTCACAACCAGCCGAAGGTTACGTCTCGGAAGATCAAATTGTGCGAGAAATAAAAGGAGTTAAGTCAGTTAAGATGGTGGGGGCGAACTGTGCGCTTTGCCATCAAAATGATTTGCGAACCATTCAAGGACCCGGTCACGTACTAGGGGCGCCTTCTTTCGTTTCGCCCAAGGCGATGATCGGCGATATGTATTTATCTGTTTTAGCTTTATTCGTGATGCCGGATCGAATGGAAGCATTTTTACAGAGAGTTAAAGAACAAAACCCACAACTAACAGATCTAGATCCTTACCGAGACGCCCGAAGCCTGCACATGCAGTTTAAAAAGGACGTCGGTGAAGTTACCTTACCGCAAGGAGCTTTCAAGATCGATCAGCTGATTAAATCAAGCGGCTTCAGCAAAATTTCAAACCTTTTTGTTGAGCGAATTTCAGAGCTTCCCGTTCTTGATAATATTTTTAAAAAAATAAAAGTCGCTGATTTAAGTGATGCGACTTATTACTGGACATTATTTTCGGCTAAAGAATTCAAAGATAAAACTTCTGTTAGCAAAATTCAGACTCCTTTGGTTAATTCCTACGTTCGCTTAGTACGTTTAACTCACGGAATAAAGGAAGGCGACCGAATCGGTGATATTAATGATATTGCAAAAATTTTCGCTCAGAAAATTACCGGGCGAATGCCCGCCATCAAGGAAACGCCATTTCTTTTCGGTCGTGCCGATGCATTTTCCGGCGTCGGAAATTCCTACATACGCGGCGACAGACCGGTCGACGCAACGGCTCCGGTCAGTTTTCCGTGGATATGGGGCGTAAAATATATGGCGATGAAGCATTACACCGCAAACATGAATTCCACCTTACACCGTAATATCGGTGCGGTGCTAGGTGTTGGCGCTTCCTATTCGACGAGTGAAGGTCGAACGACCGTCAACGTAGCTAATCTAAATACACTCGAAGATTTAATGCACAAAATTGACCCGCCCGAGTGGAAGGGCGTGTTCGCTTCGATGCAAAATGATAGGGATTACGTGGTAAACGAAGATCCACATTATCTGGAACGCGGCAAAAACATTTACCAGTCCAAATGTATGAGCTGTCATGAAATGAACCAGTTCGTTGGGCCCGCGGGAAATCTGCGGAATTATACCGTTTATCCTTTAATCGAGGTTGGTACGGACCCTCAGGTTGTTTTGAATATCCGCATACCGGTAGGAGAAGAAAGTTTTTCAAAGGCAGCCATGCGAAGTACCGATTTTCAGCGGGACCTATATTACGCCAGGGCCGGAACATCGAATGCAGATAAAGAAAAATATTCGCGAGAGTCCCTGTATGGAAAAGATTTTATTCGCGACACCTATTTGGGTTTCAATGAACAGGCTAAGTACAATTTAGATTTCGGTAATATTAAGCCGGGCAATGGTTATAAGGCCAGGCATTTAGCGGGTGTCTGGGCGACGGCTCCTTACCTTCATAATAATTCGGTACCGACACTGTACGAGCTGCTTCTGCCGTCAACGCAGCGGCCGCAGGCATTCATCCTGCGCGGGGATATGATCTTTGACCCCGTCCGTTTAGGCATTCAAACAAACCGTTACCAAGGATCGTGCCCGAAAACGCAAAATAATTATGAAAATTGTCTGAACACCGTAGATTCGAAAGTGTCCGGAAATGGCCGGGCCGGTCACGAAGGTGAGGCGTACGGAACTAACTTAAGTGACCCGGATCGCATGGCACTTCTTAATTATTTAAAGGTGCTGCCGGCCGAACCCGAATACCGACAGCTGGTAAAATAATTTTAGTAGCAATTTGTAAGTCGAAAAGGTTTGCTCGGATTTTTAATTGATTTGATGTATTCAATTAAATCCCCGCGTTCGCTGGCGTTCAGTAGGTAGCCGTATTCATGTCCGGCATTACTATTCGATTGTTGAAGTGTATCGTAAAGCTCAGACCCTTCATCATCCTTACCGCAAGCAAATCCCATTTTTTCGATATCATATTTATGGCAACCCACAAAAAACTTTTGCGGTCTTTCATTGTGAGGTTTTAATAAATCATCAAGGGTAGGCACGGATCCATTATGTAAATAAGGTGCAGTAAAACCGATACCTTCCAAAGATCGCGCACGGAACCCTGGTTGGTCTTTCTTATGAAGTACGTTGCGGCAACTGGTGAACTCGGTGAAGTCCACCGGGTTTGGCCAGCGAAGCGGATTTAATACGTTCGTAATTGTTGGCGTGTTATCCGGATATTTGCTGACCAAAAAAGCCTGCGCACTCGATTTTAAAATTTGCAAACCCCGTAGTTGAGTTGCGGATACCGTGCCGTCTTGGGCGATATTGTTTTGAAAAAGCGTAGCGAACTCGGTTTTTAGCTGCGCGGGTAAAAATGCGCGACGTTGACTGTGGGCCGCCGTGTAGTAGGGGTCTACTCCCAATTGTTCATCTGTATAATTGTCACTTTTCCAGTAGCGATTTCCAAAGGCATTCGGAAAACTAAATTCGGGTTGAACCGCGTGGCAGCTGACGCAATTTTTTTGATAAAGTTTCGAACCTCGCTGGATCCGATCTGCGTCTAAAGGTGCCGCAACTCCGGCGCTAACAAGATCATTCCACTCAGGAGACTTTAGTTTTTTAAATATATCGAAAATTTTATGAAGTGAGGGAATGCGCGCCGTTGATCGCAACATCGGCAAACCTAATTTATTGTACTCCATCCAGTTTTTGCCGTAGGTCCCTGTGGTTTGGCCATAATTCCTGGCTAGGGCCGCATGAACGCTTCCGCTCCATTGAACCCATTCTTGATCGGCCATTCCCCAAAGGTGCGAAAGACTGACCGCCGGATTTGAACCGCGGCAATTTCTTGGATCCGTCACCGAAGCGTTTAATTTGGCGTCGCCCATGCGATCGGTTAAACGACATATCAAATCATTTGCCGGACCACCTAAGCCATCAACTCGGCCGGGACCGTAAGGTATTTCTTTTCCAAAACGATCAATGTAATGATGTCCGCGTTCAACCCAGGCACCGAACTCATCCGAAAATAGATGCAGGTTTTTTATGACCGACGCTTTTAAAGTATCGGGGGTTTTAGTGTTTGCGAAAAATCGATCTAACTTTTCTGAATCCGCAAGGGTCATTTTAACGGCCGACACAATATCGTTTTCAAAATTTTGGATGCGAAATAAGCTAGGCGCGCCTTCAATTAAAACGTTTTTCCCGCCGATTGACATGAAGCCCGTGTGACAAGCCGTACAGTTAATGCCAACCCAAGATGATTCATTGTAAAGATGTTTTGTTTCTTGGTCTTCAACAACGGCAACACCAATTGGAAATTGATTTGGATTGATCGTTAGGTTTTTTTCCTGGCTATAGACGAAACCGTACGAAGTTAACTTTTGAACAAGTTTGGTTTTCGAGTTCGCGTCTTCTAGATTCAAGAACCACTTTAAAGGAATAAGTTCGGATCCTTCACTAATCGTGTAGGCCTCAGCCCGGTCCTGAGCTGACCACCCCTGATTGAATTGCATGTAAGGTTTTACCTGCTCTTGGGTCATTGCCGAAAGCGAGGAAAATAGTAAAATCGACGCGAAAGTAGAGTTCAATTTTTTTAACATGGGATTTCCTTTACTGATTAAAACTAAAGTTTGCGATCTTGGTGCCATCCAATACTCGTTGGGAGCTAAATTAGCCAGATAACCTGACTAAAAGTTGGTCGTTGTGACAATTAACGCGTTGGAATTAATTGATGAGTTAGCTGGCTTTTGAAATTCTTCTTTGTTATAAAAATTTAATGAAAAAACTAAATTTATTTTTGTCCACCGCCGCTACATGTGCTTTTTGCCTAGGTTGCGTAACCGCGCCTTACGAAAAGGGAATCAGACCCGCTACAGCGACAGTTACTGACAGCCGTCATGCAGAAGGTCGTTTTACCACCGCCGATCATGTTAGTTTGTTTCAGCAGTCGTGGCTTCCACTTAAAGGCAAAACGAAGGCTGCAATCATCATCGTTCACGGATTAAAAGACCATAGTGATCGGTATGCCGAAGCGGCTCGGAAGTTTTCACAGAACGGTTACGCCGTTTACGCTTACGATCTTCGTGGCCATGCCGATTCTGAAGGACGACGCGTATGGGTCGATTCTTTCGATCAATATATTGCAGACCTTGAAAAATTTTATGATTTCGTCATTAAAAGTGAGCCGAATAAGCCCGTTTTTATCTTTGGGCATAGCATGGGGGGCGCGATCGTCACCGAATTCGCGTTGAAAAATTCGCATCCCGTCGCGGGCCTTATCCTAAGCGCTCCGGCTTTAAAAGTGGGAGAGGATATAAATGGTTTTTTAATCGGAACGACGAAAGTTTTAGGTTCGGTGTTTCCGACGATGGCGGTTCTAAAATTGGATGACGAGGCGTTCTCGAAAGATCCAAAGGTGGTTCAGGAACTTAAAAATGATCCCCTGGTGTACCACGGTAAAGGACCGGCACGTACCGCGAAAGAACTTTTAAAAGCGATCGCCCGCATTCAAGAAAAGATGCCAGACGTAACGGTACCGTTCATAACTCTTCATGGCGATCAAGACAAGTTAACGAATCCTGAAGGAAGTCGCGAGCTGTTTCAAAAAGCTAAATCAATCGATAAAACAATCAAAATTTACCCGGGGCTTTACCACGATCTTTTGCACGAGCCAGAAAAAGACAAAGTTTACGCCGATATCCTAGCTTGGTTAAATGGACACAATTTGGCGCCAAATCCGACGAAAAAGAATTAGTTCTTTTTCTTTTCCGAAGCGTAATCGCCATAAATACTTAGGGCGTCGGGACTGGAACTTAAAAATAAGTTTAATCCTACGAAACGCCGGATAAATGCAAGTCGGTTCCAGGTAAAGTTTCGCAATGAAGTTGAAGAACTTTCGGCCTTTGGTGCCAAATCTGTAAGTTGCAAACCAGCAGGTAAATGACAACGCTGTAGCATCGTATGATGAAACTCTTCGGCGCGCGCATAATTCTGAGCAAAACTTTGCTCGAAAAAAGATTTTGGCTCCAGATACTCTCTAGCTGTAAAAAGACTTGATGCGTTTTCTAGCACGCTCGCACAAACACCAAACGGTGGATAAGCGTGACTTAGGTAGACAGACTTCAAGGGTTCGTAAAATGGCTGTCTTCCAATGTGAATCCAAGCCCAAGTTAACCTTCGATAGGCTTCAAGCGAACCCATCGGGATCAGCTGCCAATCGCGCGCTTGAAAGTCATTCATCAACTTGTGTTCGGCCTTCAACATCCAAATAGATTGCGTTTGCGAATTGAGATGACCCATAGAATTAATTAATTCTGCGACTTTCCGGTAAATTTTTAGGCCGGCATGGAGATCTTTCGTCTGTAATTTTTTAATTGCGTAAACTGCGGCCCAACCTTTCATTCTTTCGACTTCTAAGACGGAACTTTTTTCGGCCTTCCAATGATCAAAGGGCTTTAGCTTTTCGATCCATTTTGGTTCCAGTTCCGCAAACTGGGGATC
>CAXSEH010000168.1:2840-6305 GCA_964236345.1 uncultured Bdellovibrionales bacterium | reverse complement strand
TTCCTCAAACTGAGGGCTACCCTCTGTTAGAGTGCATAGATCGAGCCTAGTTTTTTTTACGGTTGAAAGTTTGACAATCAAAAACCCCCATTTTATTCTAGAAAAAGTTAGGGAGTAATCTCGCGGAAAAAACCGTTGAAATGGGTCGACATACTGGGCACAAACCCCGGCCCCTTTGTAAGCTCAAAATCATGAACTTACTGATGAGACTGACACAGGCAAAACATTTGCCGTGTCGTCCATTCTTCTCACTCTGAAGAAAAACCTCACGGCGCAAGCAGAACGGGGTTTTCATGGAAATCATTTTTAAATCTTTTTTATTGGTAGCGGCCACCGAAATGGGAGACAAAACCCAACTTCTGGCTTTCATTTTAGCGACGAAATTCAAAAAACCGTGGACCATCATGGGCGGCATTTTAGTTGCGACCATATTAAATCATGCTTTAGCCGCCTACTTTGGGTCGTGGATTTCAAAACAAATTAATCCCATTTATCTGAAGTACACGCTGATCGCAGTTTTCTTAGCCTTCGCCATTTGGATTTTGATTCCGGACAAAGAAGAAACATTGCCGTCGAATCCAAAATACGGCGCGTTTCTAACGACGCTAGTCGTTTTTTTCTTAGCCGAGATGGGAGACAAAACTCAGCTATCAACCATCGCCTTATCGGCCGAATACAAAGACGTATACCTCGTGACGGCCGGAACAACTTTAGGAATGATTTTTTCAGATGGCCTTGCGGTTTTCTTAGGAGAAAAAATCACGCGCTTGATATCCATGCGTTGGATTCACGTAGCCTCAAGCCTGATGTACGTCGCCTTTGCACTTATGATTTACTTAGGCACTTAAATAGGCAAATAATAACCGAAATCTAACGATAATTTTGTTGATTCCTGGAAATGGCCCATGTAACTCTGAACTCGGTTACCTAGGTATAAGCTGATGATAAGGTTCAGCGTTTCTACTCGGCTCCGATAAGGCCGATCTACAGAGGGGATTTTGATGAATAAAGCATTTATTCTGCTTTTTGTTCTTGCTACCAGTTCGGCTTTTGGGCTTCAGGGGCCAGCCACCACGACTCAAAAACCCTATTACGGTGAAGATTTTTACAACCGAATATTGGGGAAAGAAAAAGACGAATCTCTAAAAAATTCCCTTAAGAAAATTTTGAAATCAGCCCACGTACCTGTCAGCGAATCCTTCGATAAAGTTGTGGATAATTGTAATGAAAATCAAAAAGGTTGTTACACGCATACGGCCTACGGTTACGACAAAGCGCGGGTTTTTTTATTCGGTAAGTTTTACTTGGTTAAGTTAGATGCGGCCAATTATGGAATCAAAGAGATGTACTGTGACCGCGTCTATCAAAAGGAAGATTTCAAGTCGGGTCAACAGCCCGGTCCAGGAATAGTTCCCGCGAATGATATCATCAATGTCGAGCACACCTGGCCACAGTCTAAATTTTCTGGAAAATACACAAAAAATCTTCAAAAATCTGACATGCATCATTTGTATCCCACCGATTCAAAAATGAATTCAATTCGCGGAAACACCATATTCGGAGAAGTGGATCAAGATCACGGAAGCGTGAACTGTTCAGCGTCACGTTACGGAAGCGGCACCGCCGGCTCTACCTTAATTTACGAACCACCTGCGGTTCACAAAGGCCACGTTGCAAGGTCACTTTTCTATTTTTCGGTACGCTATGATTTACCGATTCGCGCAGAAGAAGAAGTTATTTTAAAAAAATGGAATGTGGAACATCCGGTTGATGCTGAAGAGGCGACCCGCAATGAAGAAATCGCAAAACTTCAGGGCGATCGCAATCCATTTGTCGATCATCCCGAAATGGCTTCGCAGATTTCAGACTTCTAGGGGTTAGGATATGAACGTGCGGCTTGGTTTACTTTTTCTAACATTATTTGCCTTGATGGGACTGAACGTATTGGCGAATGAGCCGGGACACACGGAAAACGTTTGTTCGGCAAGCGATGCAAAAATATGCGGGCACATCGGACACATGACCGGAATGAAGCCGAATCAAGTTTCTAGTTTCATGGCACATTTAGAAGTTTCTAAAAATATCAAAATCTCTGACGTACAGATTTCATTACATTCGGCCGAAAAGGATCAGGGCGCTTCGGCCCTTACGGTCAAAGAAGTGACGCCCACAAAATTCAAGGTCACGCAGGCCCTTTTCCCGATCGCCGGTTATTGGGAAGTTGAGATTAAATTCAAAGCGGATGGGATCCCTCAGCAGTTAAATATCCCGGTTAAAATCACGCCTTAAGCTTCGCGTTCAACTTGTTTTCGAAACTAAAAGCATTCACACTATTGGCATGACCATCAACTATATAGGCACCGCCTTTTTTGCCTGCGCTTTGCTTCATACTTTTTGCGTGTCACTTTTTGCAAAATGGTCGCACCGATTTCCCAAAGGTTCGGCCACAGAATCTTTGCTCCATTTGCTTTCCGAAGTTGAAGTGGTATTCGGATTTTGGGCGTTCTTATTTTTGCTGACTTGGACGGCGACCGAAGGAATCAAGCCCGTTGTTGATTATCAAGAATCTTTAAACATGACCGAACCTTTGTTTATTTTTTGCATCATGGTTTTAGCTTCGACCAAACCCGTCGTCGCCGTCGCGAGGCAGTTGATCCTTTCATTGAGTCTAATCTTGTCGAGATGGATTCCCGTCTCTTCGGTCAATGTTCAGTTTTTTATTTTGCTTACTTTGGGACCCTTGTTAGGTTCGCTGATCACCGAACCGGCCGCCATCACCATCGTTGCGTTGCTGTTAAGGAAAATGATTGATGAAAATAAAATTGAAGGAAGTCTTTTGTACGCCATTGTAGGCCTACTTTTCGTAAATATTTCGGTCGGTGGAGCCTTGACCCATTTTGCGGCACCGCCCATTTTGGTCGTCGCGCGCGTTTGGAATTGGGGGCTAAAGGATGTCTTTTTATATTTAGGCGAGGCTTCCATCCTTTCAGTTTTTCTGAACACGATTCTATTCGTGTCGCTGTTCCGAAAAAAATTGCCGGTCATGCTGAAAGCATTGGATCCATCGCAAGAAGTTATTCCTTTGTGGATCAGCTTAACCCACTTAGCGTTTTTGTGCACGTTGGTCATGTCTTCACATTACATTAAAGTCTTTATGGGGTTGTTTCTGATCTTTGTCGGATTAACGACGGTCACAAAGCAATACCAAGATTCGCTTAAGTTTCGCGAAGCCCTGCTTGTGGCTTTTTTCTTGGGTGGACTTATCGTGTTCGGAGCTTTTCAAAAGTGGTGGCTTGAGCCTTTAATCCAGGGGATGAGCGACAAGGCACTTTATGCGGGCGCAATTGGTTTAACCGCGGTGACCGACAATGCCGCTTTAACTTTCTTGGGTTCGCAAGTCGAGGGCATAACGGAAAGTTCAAAGTGGGCCTTGGTTTCCGGAGCGCTCGTCGGTGGTGGACTTAC
>CAXSEH010000168.1:0-2830 GCA_964236345.1 uncultured Bdellovibrionales bacterium | reverse complement strand
TTACGATTTTAGCGAATGCGCCTAATCCTGCCGGGTTTTCAATTTTAAGTCGGAAATTTCCCGACGGTTCATTGAATGCTTTAAAACTTCTTTTAGCGGCCCTACCGTTCACCGTGATTGCCGGACTTTGTTTTTTATTTTTAGGAAAATTTTAATCAGTTATCGTCATGACCTCGGATGGTAATGCGTACGGGGTTGAAAAAATATCCAGACGCGAATAGTTCGGTAAGGAATCCGAGTCGATTTTAAGTTCGATGACAACCCGAGCCGTTTCCTTATTTTCCGGGATCTTGTAACTCATTTGCGTTTGCAGATCTGTTAGACCGTCGTAATTTTCATAGATAGCTTGAACTTTCGAATTCAGTTTCACTTGCAACATCTTATAGAAATGATTCATTAAAATAATCAGGTATTTATTAGTTCCACCCTTCATCTCGAATTCTAGTCGAACGAATTTCGTCGCTTCTGGATGGGACAGAAATGCTAAAGGAAGTACGTAGCCCCCGTTCTTCCATTCAACTTTTTCTATGCCTTCTAACTTCATATTGAAATACTTAATGATCATATTTTGCGGAAGTGCGTCCGTTTTAATTTCCGTCAAAAGATAGGGGGTTTGTGGATTAAGTTGTAATTCACGCTCGGTTCGAAGTTGGAAAAGCCACGAACTGTCGGGTAGGGCTTCTTTAATCGCAGGTTGAATTTGAACGACGTTGTGGGTTAAAGCGCGATACAATCCAAAGTAGGCTTCAGTTTGTTCCGGGTTCATTTCATCATACCGCATGCGATTTATAGCCCGCCCATGCAGATTGGTAAAGGGATCGTCTTGCGTGCGTAAACCATTCGTAAGTGAATAGATATACTTTTTTGTTTTTAAGGTCAGACTTAATTCTTCACTATTCATTCCGGAGGCCCGACCGGAACGTTGTCGCTCATAATTTAATTTCAAAATGAGTGCAATCTGGCTTGCGGCGAACAAAAGTAAAATTAGCATGAGCGGCTTTCTAAAACGTACTGTGGTGGAAGTAATGCCGAACGCGCCGAACCTTTTCATCGCCAAAGCCAGAAGTAAAAAACCAAAGGGGATTATCAGTGAATATCCACTCATACCCCGCAGTAAATTGATGTACGGCGGGAGGAAAGCAATACATAGCATGAACATGGCGACGCAATAGTCTGGAAATTTATTTTTTAGTTTTTTCACCAAAAAATAAAGGCAAAAATTTGCAAAAATGATTTGGCAAAACAGGAAGCCTTCAATTGAACCGACTATTAGAAAGAGGGGCTCGATATAACGGAAGTCGCGAGACATCGTTTGGGTGAACTCAATCAGATCAAGATGAAGGATGCACAGCAAAAATGAGAACAACAGAATAAGCTCTGGATAATATTTAAACTGTTTCATAACGTGCGGTTAGTCTATGGTGAATAAAAAAAAAGGCAACCTTGCGGCTGCCTTTTTCAAGAAAATGAAAACTAGAAACTAGTGAGTCGTTTCTTTGTCTTTTTTTCCGTGCTTTTTCTTTTTAGCCATTTTGTCTTTTTTCATGTGATCAGCTGGTTGAGCTGTATCTTCATTATGAACTGCAGGAGGTGTAGAAGCTGCGGCAGGAGCCGTTGGTTCTTGTGCGTTAGCCACGAAAGCGAAAGCTAAAACTGCGATCAGTGATGTTAATTTCATTAGATTCTCCTTATATTCGAAAGACGAAATTGTCTTTTCAATAGTTTTATACTAGCAAGCGGTGATTGAGCCCCGATGAAGAAGGGATTAAAAAATTTTAATGAACCTCCGGCAACGTTATAATCGCTCGTTTTTCATTTTTAAAACGAATACGGAACCTTGGTCCCGGTTTGAGGCAGAATTTGGATAGATCAAAATCTCACTTTGATGAAGGGTGGCTATTTTTTTTGCAATCGCAAGCCCTAAGCCAAAGCCCTTTGTTTTCCCGCTGGGATTAACCCGACTGAACCGGTCAAAGATCGTTTCTTTCTGGGCCTCTGGTATGCCGGGACCTCGGTCGGAAATCTCGATAATGCTATATTCACTTTCCCAGATGAGGCTTACGGCGATTAATTCTCCAGGAGGAGAATACTTCACCGCGTTTTCTAAAAGGTTGAAGATCAAACTAGAAAGCAGGTCAGGGTCGCCTTTGACCTGTGGTCGTCCCGCTTTGTCCTGAATATCAAATTTAATATTTAAGTTCTTCTTGCTGGCCAGTTTTTGTAAACGAGCAACAACGTCGATAATGATCTCATCTAAATTGACGTCCGATAAGGACAAGGCGTCCCGGCCGGAATCGATCCGTGCAAGCAAAAGCATATCGGTCACGATTCTTGATAAGACTTCAACCTCTTGAAGCGCGCTGTCGAGGAATGCGGGGTCTTCTTGGCGCGACTTTTGTTGGATTTCAATCTCGCCACGTAAGATTGTTAATGGCGTCAGCAGCTGATGGGACGCGTCCGCGATAAAGCGCTATTGCGAATGGAATGATCTTTCAATGCGATCAAGCATCTGATTTTGGGTTTCTGCAAGCTCACGGATTTCATCAAAGGCCAGCGGCAGCGTGACCCGCTCGGCTAGGTTAAGCGCGTCTATCTGTCTTGTTTTTTGGATAATTTCGCGAACGGGTCCCAAGGCGCGGGAAGAGAAATAAAGACCCGCAAATATCGCAATCAGCAGCATGGCCGGAAGCCCGAAGAATATGATCAGTTGCAATCGGTCTAGTTGGGATTCGAAGGTCGTCATGGGAACGGCGATCTGTAAAAATAAAGAAGGTGAGTGGACGCTGTCTAATGGAAACGTAATCAGCCGGTATGATTCAGCCTCGGCATT
>CAXSEH010000167.1:0-6364 GCA_964236345.1 uncultured Bdellovibrionales bacterium | reverse complement strand
ACATGCACGATTCAGGTTCGGTGAACTTAGTTTTATTGTTAGGAATTTTTTATTCACTTAATATGTTCTTTCAGAGCTTTGGCGCTATTTCCACCATCAAGGTCAAATCATTTTGGTTTCACGTGCGCGAGCGCGGAACTTTCGGCGCCATCTTTGGAACTTTGATTTCACTGGGCGTCTATTTTGCGTTTGACTGGTCCGAGGCCATTGCGCGAGCCGTACGCGTGGGTCCCGGCGCTCAGCCTTCCGCCTTTCGGGACACGATGCAGGACTTATTTGCTCTTCATACCGCGACCGTTTCGGCGAACTGGCTTATCTTCTTTATCCCGGCGGGGCTTTTATTATTTTGGGCGTTGATCGATATGCTTTTGATCAAAGATACTCCCGACGAAGCCGGTTTTGGACAGTATGAAACCCACGACGCCTCTCACGGGGATCACCACATTGAAGTGCGTTCATGGACCAGTGTGATCAAAGCCATTTTAACAAACCGAGTGATCTTAATGATCGGCGTGATTGAATTTACATCGGGCATTTTACGTGACGGCGTCATGAAATGGTACCGACTGTTCGTGAAAGACACCGGCCTCGGAATTGAAAACTTGCAGAACAACTGGGGCCTGTACGCGGCCGTCACCGGCATCCTTGGTTCATTCCTCGCTGGTTGGGCCTCAGATCGATTTTTTCAATCGCGGCGCGCTCCGGTGGCGGGCATCTGCCAAATGCTTATGGCGCTATCCGTAGGGGCCATGCTGATCACCTTATTCACCCCGACCCCGAGCGCGATCGTCATGGGCGTTAGCGTCGTCATCATCATGGCCGCGGTCATCGGCGTTCACTCGATCATGTCGGGCACGGCGACTGCGGATTTCGGGGGCCGCAAGGGCGCCGCGACGGCAACGGGGGTCGCCGACGGATTTTCGAAGCTGGGTTCATCGTTTCAAGAATTTATCCTGGGAGCCATCATCACAAAAGAGACGTGGCATTACTGGCCGATTTTTCTTTTACCGTTCACGTTCCTCGGATTATTCTTCGCTTGGAAATTATGGCAAGCACTTCCGCCCGCGACGCGCAGGTATTTAGCAGAAGTTGAAAACGCGAAGAAAAAATAGACCTAAGGGGGCACGGACGCTGGTCTATAAGAGGTCCCTATTAAAGCGCCTACTGGTTTTTCGTCGCCGCAAAGTTTTGAGCGGAAGGGGCTATCAAACTTTCCTTGTGAGGAAGAAGGATGGGCACAAGCTGCTGCCTTACATACGGATCTTTCATTTTGTACAGGATAGAGTCTAAATAGTAGTGAAGGTAAGTTAAGCTGGTACCAACAATGATAAAAGACTTTGTGATCCAGCTTCGAGTCATGAATTCAATTCCTAGTTGACCTTCAGGATAGCGGAGCAATTCTTTCCCTAAGCAAAAAATAATGCACAAAAGAAGATATTTCCAAAAAAGATTTTTATTAACACGGCTGCGACTAAACGTCGTTTCTTGAAGTTGCAAATATTCTAAGCCGTGGATCCCACGCCGAAAACACATTCCGATAAAAGAAAATGGTGCCAAAGCTGCCACCAAATATCTAAGTGAAAAGAAAAACTTTGTTCGAATCAACCGCGTAGCCCTTAACAAAAAAAAGGAATAAGAAATGGCCGTTACCGCGCTAATCGTAAAAACAATCGAAATATATTTAGCCCATGATAAATATATTCTCGGAATACCGAGGGAGCCTGAATATCGGTAAATACCTATCGGTATAATTGCTGCAATCATCATGTGAACTCCAAAATGTTCCCATCGGCGGCTATATTTATCATTTAATAAAAATGATATTTTTTCTTCAGAAGTCAAACGATCACGATAAGTAGTGTTTAACAAAAGACTAAAGCCCATGGTTTGCTTTTGGTTGTGAAGTGTGTTCATGACAATAGTTAAAGCGATAACGGGCCAACGAAAAAATTCTAGGTTCGGTAATAAACCAGATCGGTGACCCATGGCGAAAACAAATAGAAAAACCAGAAATAAACCAAATTGTTTCCAACCTCCCAAGCGGTAATGGTCCACCATCACAGCCTTATATTCGGGAATCATCCAGATGTTAACTAATGTTAAAACAACGTGTGTAGAGTTAAAGCATATAACTATAGAAATCCAGTAGAAAAGGTGCTTTTGAAAAGAAGAAAAGTGGGGTAAAAATATCAGTTCAGCAAGCGTACAGAGCACACCCATTAATGCAAATAGGTTTAATGTTTTTTGTTCGGATTCGTACGTTTTCATACCCATTGATCGTCCCTTAATACTAAGTTAACCGCAAAATCTTCTTAATAAAAGAATACCTTTAGGTAGAACATGAATCTAGACGAAGTTGCCCAGACTTTTGGTTACCTTTCTTAGAATGATTGTGTCGGGTTCAAGTCCGCGATAACTTTGCACGTTTTAATAGATACCTTTTGGCGGCGCGGCCTGAAAGAGTGGTCAGGTAATTCAGAATATTGCGGATCCCACGATATACCTTGCGAATCACCCATCTAACTTCTAACTGAGCTGTTCCCGAGTGCAGGTAAATCATGATTCTTTCGTCGTCATGCCATCGCAAGAATTAAACTAGTCATCATTCGTAAATTCTAAACGTACACCCATACATTTTGAATAAGGCCATCAATCACTTCGTTGACGAGCACCGCTTCGACGGGCTGGGGCCCTAGAGCATAGCTTCGTTCGTGGTCAATGACCTTATTTCCGACGACCATCCGATTGAGCAGCTCAGATCTGAGTTAAGTTATGTTGAAGCTTTTTTCTGCATAAAACTTCTTTAATTCATGACGATTTGAAATCACGGGTTCAGTCGAAGGCATACGAAAAAATTTAATATTTTCACTAAAACATTCTATGAAAATTTCTAAATTGTGGTCTTAGTTTCGCCGAGTAGCACCAGCACAGCATGGTATGGCGTCAGTCTCGTCGCGGGAAAAAAGTACGTGGCGTCGATTCTGTTTTTGAAGATACGGGCCAACAACTGGGCTACGGCAGTTTGGAATTCGTCCCGTAATGGCAGAATGATTCTCAACTACCATCGGTATATTGCGCGCCCAACCTTCTTGCAGTTTTAATTTGGTTATGCAGTTCCAAGAAAAATGAAAGTTTTCCAGATCTACGGTTCCCGACGCGAGCAATGATGGTCACGACACAGGCGTCGCTTTTGCGGACAAGTGGTACAACCAAAAATTTTCGCCTTTCTTGAATGATACGAAATTTATGCAAAATAAGATCTTGATCTCTACTTTTGATAAAAATGGTTCCAGCGCGAAAAATCAATTTTACACGAGTATCGTGAGCCCAGGAGTTAACGCCGTTATTATACCTAATCTGCTGAATATTTACAGCCTACTCGGTTTGATCGAAGAGAACTGGAATTTAGGAACTCTCGGAATAAATGATGCCACCGCGGCTCAAATACCAAATATCTGGAAGAAGTGCCAATCATAAATCCACCGGCCACGTCGCTAAGATTATGGACTCCGAGGTATAACCTTGAAAGTCCTACGGATAGAATCACAATGCCGAACGCCGCGCCAATTAAAATACTTCCACCCGTGCTTTTTAATTTTTGAATGATGATTATCGCGATAGTCAATAAATTCCAGTTGCGGAAATAGAAATACCCCGGTGTCTAACTGCTGTTTCGTTATGAAAATTTGTTTTTCAAAACCGATTCGAGCATTAACGTATTAAACTCTTGCAACCGCTCCGCTGTAAGCAAAGAAGACATGGTAGTAGGTTGCTCCGTAAAATCGAGATTTAAGGTCTTTCCGAAATTCGCGATGAAGGTAGATTGGCCGAGGGTTTTTAAGATACAAAGGAAAGGCTAGGGTTCGGGTCTTCCGAAAAATCCTCACCGGGGGCATCCTCCCTGTCGAAGAATTGATAGCGAGGGCAAAGAGCCATCTTAAGACCTTTCGATTTAGAAACCGCCCTTTGAGACCAAGGCGTGCTGAACCGTGAACATTAAAGACCCGTGGTCCCGTTAATTTATATAATCTGAATAGAAATCGATACCGCGTGCGGAGAAATTTTTCTTCATAATCCTTCAGTTCCTTTACAAATTTCAGAATTGCGGTTTAAAAATTCAGCTCCGCGCTATTATTAATCCTCGATTCTAGGGTCCTATATAAAAGCAATCCTTGCTAGTCCATGTTTTGATCTTCGTAAGGCCTGTCTCAATTCCATAGATTAGTAGCGATTTAGGTGGATATTTCTTACCAAAGTAATTTATTCGACGGATCGGAGATTACGGGGTTGAAGAAAGCCATATCGCGGACTTCCGGACCCTTATTAAAGCAAATAAGCGCTCGTTTTGGCATAATTATGTTGTAGCGACGATAAAATCTGTCAACAATCTTGTCTGCGGGCCATCGACAACGAAAGGAAAGATTATCAAAAACAAATCACAAAATCTCCCCGAGATCTTAACAAAAAATCTCCGCCATTTAAGCTCTCAGCAGCAAAAGCGGGAAAGGCAGGCCCCGGCGCATATGAAAGCGATGAACGTAGCTACCAAGTTTTTTGGCTCGATTTGGTTCCTATGGTTGAACATCATTGTCTTTGCTTGCTGGATTTCATTGAACCTTAATCTGTTCTCTTTTAAATCCTTTGATCCCTACCCCTTCGAGTTCTTAACCCTTTCGGTATCACTTGAAGCCATCGTCCTGTCGGTCATTGTATTGATTGCGCAAAATAAGTTGCAAAGCGACTCTGACGAACGTTCGCTGCTTGATTTGCACATCAATTTATTATCAGAAAGTGAAAATACGTTGATGCTTAAAAAGCTCGATCGAATTGAACGCCATCTGGGCATCACCCCGGATCCAAAAGAATCTCAGCAGCTCCGTGACTTGATGCGGGACATTCAACCCGAGGCCCTGGCCGATTTGATTCACGATCTTTTTAATAAAAAAGATGCCTCAAACAATCATACGACGACGAAAACAACTTAGTTAATTGAAGTACATTTGTTTTCCGTACTACACTTGAGAATCTGTGGCCCCATATGCACTTATCGAAAAAACAAAAATTGAAATCGAATTTGATAACGCTTATGTCTTCCTCGAGTTTACACAAGCCCTATGTCTTCCGTTTCGAGGCCTTTCTCGATCCGGGGTAAATGTCAGCAAGGCATGAAAGGTATGACTGTTCGTCAGTTCCAACACGTTAGCTTCGCTTTGACCCTTCTTCTACTGACTTCGCCGCTTGTCGATTGGAACTTCCGGGACTGCTTAAGCCCCCCTCAGTCAGGCGGAACATGGCTTCTGATAAGACACGGGTTCGTCAACATCACCGACACTTTTGAAACAGGCCTAACGGTGTTCAAACTAATATCAGCACGGTAAGAAATGGGAAGGGCCTGGTTGGTTTACCACTGCGTTGTTTTATCCGAGACCACTTTTATTTATTGGAGGACGGGGTTTCATATGGAGATCGCGATTAAACATCTTTTTTTAAAGCAAAAAGTCCCGTGCAGATGAACCACCGATCGTTGCGGATGAGGAAACACAAATTTTGTGCATTACCACGGATTTATGAAACCGATGGACGGGCAGACTCTCAAAACAGCGGACGATTGGAAAATCTTTGCTCGTCGCTGCTCATTACGTTCGGGCCCGACCTCTTTTTACCAATACGCACTTCAAGGATATTTTATCGTCATGACACCATTGTAAATGAATTCTTGGGACAACGTGCTTAACCTGATTAATGAAAATAACGATAAGTGGTTAGACGAAACTGAATCAAGTCATCCGCTCTGGAAAAATAAATTTTTGAACTACGTCTGTTCAAAATGAAAAAAGTAGGCTTCGAGCCTTTCATATAATTGATCGATGCATAGCTTTTTTTTTCTTCATCACGGTTGTACTCTATCACAACTGCGAATTTCATTTTGATATCCCCTAAAATGAGTGAGTTGTTTAATTAATCAAGGCCAGCACGGCCATCGGACCAATAGACTTTGGATAAAATTCTAGACGCTGCAATTTGTTTAGCTAGAGGTTTCGCTCTTCATGACGTATGGGCAGCAAGTAAAGCAGATAAAACAAAATCTACATAACTTCCTATAATTTAAAGGAAAAATTTAACTGGTGAAAAGACATGAAAAGGTCGAGTCGAACCCTACCACGAGAATTGCCGCCTGGCATTCGACAAGAACAAGAGCGTTGCAAATTGACTTCCAAAATAAATGCTTGGAAAGTAATCCGGTGAGAAGTTTTAGAACCCCCATTTTATACGCCTTGCTGTTTGTAATAGGATTTCTATCTCTCAAGAATCTCTTGCCTGGCTATGAACTCGAGGCTGATTCAAATTGTCAGGAGTTCGGCCA
>CAXSEH010000166.1:0-6390 GCA_964236345.1 uncultured Bdellovibrionales bacterium | reverse complement strand
ATGCGGCCGAATACATCAAAAAAGAATTCAAGAAACCCGTCGCGGTTTTCATCGCGGGCGCTTCGGCTCCCCCTGGAAAACGTATGGGTCACGCGGGTGCGATCATCAGCGGCGGAAAAGGAACGGCCGAGGCAAAATTTGCAGCGTTAGAAGCTGCAGGTTGCAAAATCTCGCGTTCTCCGGCAGATATGGGCACGACACTTAAATCAATGTTGAAATAATAAGGAGCATACAATGGCTAACGAAAGAACGTTTTCAATTATCAAACCAAACGCAGTTAAGAAAAACGCGATCGGTGACATCATCCACACTTTTGAATCTAAAGGTTTAAAAATTGCGGCCGCTAAATTAACGATGATTTCTAAAGAAAAATGCGAACTTTTCTATGCGGAACACAATCAACGCCCATTTTTCGGTGAGCTTGTTTCCTTCATGACTTCGGGCCCCGTGATGATGATGTGCTTAGTGGGAGAAGGCGCCGTTTTGAAAAATCGCGAGATCATGGGTGCAACTGATCCTAAAAAAGCCGATGCCGGAACGATCCGTGCAAAACATGGCGATTCAATGGGTGAAAATGCAGTTCACGGATCTGATTCGGTCGCTTCCGCAGAACGTGAACTGGCAATCTTTTTTGATAAGCACGAACTTGTAAACATGTAGTTTGAAAAAGTGAAAAAAAAGAATTTTAATACTTCTGGTTTTTCTAAAATTGAAAAAAGGGACTCTGATCTAGAGTCCCTTTTGCATTCTGAGCACGTCGTCCAAATTGAAAAAATGGCCGTCGGCGGAGATGGCGTCGCGCGAATACCTTGGCAAGACAAGTCCGTAGTGGTTTTCATTGATCGGGTTGCGCCGAATGAAAAAGCCAAAATACGCATTCATACGGTAGAGAAAACCTTTCTTAAAGCCTCGCTCGTAGAAGTTATAACTCCTTCGCCTTCTCGCCGAATTGCTCCGTGTGTTTATTTCGATCAATGCGGAGGTTGTTCATGGCAGCACTTTCACGAAGACGAGCAGCTCAATCAAAAAGAAATTTTACTTAAAGAGCTTTTACAGAAATTCTTACCGAATGTGGCTTATGAGCTTCAATCAAGTATTCGCTCAGACTTAAGTTTTAATTACCGAAATCGCATTCAATTAAAACATCTAGGCGATAAGTTAGGATATTTTCAAAAGAATACTCACGACATTGTCGATATAAACTTCTGCCTCATTGCCGACAAAAGAATATCTGATCAAATCGTACCTTTGAAACAAAAACTAAAGCCGACGATTGAGCTTAAAAAATACGAGCTTCGACTTAATCAGAGCGACCAATTTGAATCGTACCGTATCGGCGAAGCCGGTGAAGGTCTTGCATTTTCTCAGGTCAACAATGCCGTAAACGAAAAACTTGTTAAGGCCGTTACCGAGCTGGTCGTTGCGGAATCGCCTGATTTTCTAACCGAACTTTACGCAGGTTCTGGCAACTTTAGCTTCGACTTGTTAGCGAATCTAAAAGGTCTAAAAATTGAAAGTGCCGAATTGAATTCGGATCTTACGACGTTTGCCGTCAAACAAATGTTTACTTTAAATCTCCAAAAACGATTCTTCAGCTTTACGGCTGATTGTGATCACTTCGTTCAAAGAAGACCTTTGTCGAATGAGTTTATCTTGCTAGATCCGCCACGTGCAGGCTGCAGCGAAATTGTGATTCAAAAAGTTTCAGAAGCTAGACCTAAAAATATTATTTATGTCAGCTGTCACCCGGTCAACTTAGCGCGAGATTTAAAAAGACTTCTCTTGCACCAGCCCGATTATAAAATTAAAAAGCTGCAAATTTTTGATATGTTTCCGCAAACCGATCATTTCGAAACATTAGTCTATCTTTCTTTAAATGAATCCTGATTGACTCAACATTTTTGAGTGCTAACCTATAAGCATTATGAAATGGATTTCATTAGCCTTTATCGTCTTTATGTCTGGTTGCGTTACGTCATCAAAGACGAACGAACAAGCAGCCTTACATTTACAGCTTGCGGTTAGTTTAATACAAAAAGAAAACTATCCCTTAGCGCTGCAAGAATTATTAACTTCGCAAGAGCTGGATCCCAACAATGCAGGAACCCAATCTTACTTAGGATTCGTCTATTTTATTCGAGAGCGCTTCGACCTTTCAGAAAAACATTACCGACGTGCGGTTGAATTAAATCCAAAGTTTACAGACGCTAAAAATAACCTAGCACGGGTCTACATCGAAACCTCGCAAAATGCTTTGGCAGAAAAGACGCTTAAAGAGGTGTTAACTGATTATACGTATGTTGATTTTTCGCGAGCCTATTTCAATTATGGAGTTTTAGAATTCAACCGTAAAAATTATCGGCAGTCGTTAGTGTATCTTGATAAAACATTAGAAAAAGAACGTGATAATTGTTTAGCGCATGTCTACGTCGGCAGAAATTATTTAGAACTCGGGCAAAATTCTGTGGCGGTCGAAGAACTAAACAAAGCAATCCCCTTCTGCGAGCCGTTCCAAGCCGATGAAGCCCACTACTTTAATGCCATTGCATTGTTCCGAAATAACCAAAAAGATTTAGCCGTGATTCGTTTTCAGGAACTTTTAAAAATATATCCAGCGGGCAAAAATCGCAACAACGCTAAAAAAATGCTCGAAGTCATTAGAAAAGGTAAGCTATGAAAATCACAGGCGAACTACTTAAATCTGAAAGAACTCGAAAAAATCTGACGGTTCAGGATGTAGCTTTTGCGCTGAAATTAAGTTCTAAAATTATTACTTCAATTGAAGCCGGGCAAATTGAAGAGTTGCCCGCAAAAACTTTTATTCGCGGATTTGTTAAAAGTTACGCTCAGTATTTAAAGATGGATTCGGACCAGGTCATGCGTCAGTTTCAAGAGGAAATGGGCAGTACCCATCCTCACCCACAGCCGAAGCCACCCGTGTTGAATTCACCGGCGAACTCAGAAGATGTGACAGCCGGTCGCGGCGCAAAACGAACCAACACTGAACAAACTAAAGTTTTGAATGAATCTAAAAGTAATCGTTCATTTTATTACATTGGTGTTGCGGTCATCTTAGTTATATTAATTGTAGCAACTAATCGATTTGTAGAGCGGTACCAAAAAGAAAGCGTACTTAATCCCCAAGATATTTCGAAAATTCAACCACTTAATCCCGAACAAACGCTTGCACCGACGTCTACTCCGAGCGCTTCGGCAACGGTCGCCGCTCCTGATTCTTCTTCCGTGGCGGCTTCTGCACCGTCAACCGATTCAACTGAAGCAAAAATTGACTCCAAGCCTGCAGTGGCGACCCAGGAATCACCTACCGCTGCGACCACGGCGGTTACGTCTTCGTCTCAACCTGCCGCTTTAATGGCCACTTCGACTCCGCCGGCGGTAGCGACGACTGATACCGAAGATGGGTTCGAAGCCTCTAGCGGAAAGCCTGTCGAACTTATTCTTGAGGCTCGTAAAGATACCGAAATTATGTACGCCCGAGGCAACACAAAAACATTTTCAAAGATTAAGCTTAGCGCGAAGCAAGTCCAGGTCATTCGATCAACGACCGGCCTTCATTTGAAATCTGAAGACGGGGGCGCCTTTCATTTGGTTGTTAATGGCGTCGATAAAGGCGTTCCAGGAGCCAATAACAAGCCTGTTAAATTATCTTTCTAAGTTTTGAGAAACAAAAATCTAGCATTCATTTTATTATTTACCATTTTTTGCAAAATTGTTTTTGCGTCGATCCTACCCGTATTTGCCGATGAAGCTTACTATTATATCTGGTCTTTGCGGCCCCAATTAAGTTACTTTGATCACCCGCCCTTTGTAAGCTGGCTCATCTACCTAGGTCATTTTCTATTTGGAGTTGGAAATGCCATCGCTCTAAGATTTTTCTTTGTCGTTGCAAGTACGTTAACGGCACTTGTGTGGATACTCATCCTAAGAAAGAAAAATTTTTCAGATTACAAAATTGGTGTTTTTTTAATGCTTTCTTTATTAAATCCCCTGCTTGGACCAGGTTCCGTCGTGGCTACCCCGGATGTTCCTCTGGTTTTGTTTTGGAGCATGAGTTACTTAGCCTTCTTAGGATTGTTTGAAGATACAACGGTTCGGAAAAAATATTTAAATTACGCCTTCCTCGGAGCGGCGCTGGGGCTAGGATTTTGCTCTAAATATCACATCGTCCTGTTTGTCGGTTCCGGAATTGTCGCCGTTTGTTTTAATCAATTATACAAACGGCTTTCCTTTACGGGGGTCGCCCTGACGGTAATGTTTGGACTTTTATTTTCGGCTCCGGTTTTATTGTGGAATTACCAGAACGATTGGGCTTCTTTTAGCTATCAACTAAAACACGGGTTCGGAAAAATAAATTACGAAGTGGGATGGACTTTCAACTTCTACGTAAGCCAAATCGCCTTGATGAGTCCCGTTGTGTTCTTTAGCCTTTTTTCAAAACGATTCGATAAAACCGATCAAGTTTTTTCGTTTTCCCAAATCGTTTTCTTTACGACCAGTTCTTTTAAGGCAATCGTTGAGGCAAATTGGCCGATCACCGCACACGCACATGCGACGGCCCATTTTCTGGACCGGGCGTCTAATAAGAAAATTAAATATACGTTTATCTATTGGGGGATCATCTACGTTTTGATGATCGTTTTTTTCAATTTACCAGTAGCTAAAAAAGTTCTACGAAACCAATACCGATCTTCGCAATTAGATGAGCTTCTTCCAACGGTGGCGAAATACAAACCTCTGTACGGTCCCAGCTATCAAATTTCTTCGTTACTAACTTGGCGGACTGGCCAATTCATCCCAAAGCTAAATGGTCTAAGTCGTTTCGACTTTTACGACACGTTGCCCGAATCTACTCCGGTTGATTCAAAGATATTTGTCTTAAAACATTTTGATAGCATTTGGCCCGCTAAGTACGACAAATATAATAAAATACGCATTGAAGTCTTTGAAAATATGCAAATAGAGTTATATCAGTTAAGCCATGAATAGAATTTTGGCGTCTTTCGCTTTCGTGCTTATCGCTTTTTTTATCTACGGATTCTATTTATCACAATTCGAGCTTAACTTCGTTTCTCGCAAGGTTAAAACCACAGATTCTTATTATGATTACCGCGTAGGTATGAACATCCATAGTAATTTATCGATAGGATCAGAGCCCCTCAGCGTGATCATTGCAGAAGCCCGCCTTGCCCAGAATAAATTTATATTAATGACCGACCTAAATCCCCAAATGAAAATTCCGGAAGACAGCTACTTACAAAATATTGGCGTTTTGCAGGGTGCTAAATACGGTTACAAAGATTCGCGGCTGATATATTTCTCAACCGGAGAAAAAAACCTAGGCACTCGCACCGGCGAATCGCAGCTTCAACTTTCAGACTTGCTGTCGGAAGAACCTACGAAAAGCGCCAATTCCGTCGTCGTGCTGGCGCATCCTTACAAGGCTGGTTTTAATTGGGCCGGCGAAATTCCGCCGGGTTTAGATGGTGTAGAAATCGTAAACCTTAAAAGCATGTCGCAAAGTTCGTGGAACTATTCGAAACTTTCAACTTTTTGGAGCCTTTTACTTTACCCCTTCAACCCGAAATTTGCTTTAATCAGACTGTTTCAAGAACCATCAGAAGAATTATTACTGTTTGATGAAATTTCACAAAAGCGAAGGTTTGTCGCTTTTCAAGGGGCTGAAGCATCTGCCAGGGCCATCCCTCTGGCAGATTGGCTTATCAAATTCCCAAGTTACGAACGCGTTTTAAGTATCGCCTCGAATCATCTTTTGCTGACTTCAGAATTAAGCGGAAGTATGAACGAAGATAGAAAAAAGATTCTTGCGGCATTAAAAACTGGTCAGTTCTACGTTTGTTTCGATGCGCTTGGCGATCCAAAAGGTTTTGAAACCTACATGTATATCGAAGGTTCACCTAAGAAATTTTCTTTAGGTTCAAATGTAGAAAAAACTAAAAACTTGCGGCTCTATTTTAAACTTCCGGCAGAGCCGACGGCCTTTTATGAAGTAGTTCTTTTAAGAAACGGTAAAAGAATTGATACCTTGAATACTTTTGAAGGAATATTTAACGTGACCGAAGCGGGTACATATCGCATTCAAGTTCGAATAAGCCCGCGCCTTCCGTTACCTGACGCGATCAAATGGTTAACTTGGATTTACACGAATAATTTTTACGTTAAATAGGAATTTCAATTTCGGCGTTGTCGAAAATGCGGGTCTGACAAGCTAAGCGCTCTTCCGGCGGAAAGCCGCGTTCCTCGGCTCTTTCTAGCTCGGTTTCGCTTCGGCTTGAAAACGAATTTAATCCATTACGTACAATAAATCGGCATGTCGTACAAATTCCGAAGCCACCGCAAGATTGCTCGATG
>CAXSEH010000165.1:0-6417 GCA_964236345.1 uncultured Bdellovibrionales bacterium | reverse complement strand
CAATTTAGTTAAAAATTACCAAACGGGAGCTTCCGAACTACACGTACTGCGCGGACTTAATTTTGAAATCAAGCAGGGCGAGGCGGTTTGTCTTCTGGGAACATCCGGTGCGGGTAAATCAACTTTGCTGCAAATTTTAGGAACCCTTGACCGTCCCACTTCAGGAGAAGTGCTTTATCGCGGGCAAAACTTATTTCAATTAGACGATGAGTCACTCGCTGATTTTCGAAATCAAAAAATGGGTTTTGTTTTTCAATTTCATCATTTAATTCAAGAGTTAACCGCACTGGAAAATATTATGCTGCCCGCGCTTATAGCAAACGAAGACAGAGAGGTCTGTCGGCAAAAAGCTTTGAGCTGGTTGCAGTTTATGGGTTTATCCGAGCGGCATGGGCATTATCCTCATCAGCTCAGCGGTGGAGAATTGCAGCGGGTTGCAATTGCTCGGGCTTTGATCAAGAATCCCGAAGTCCTTTTTGCTGACGAACCCACCGGAAATTTAGATTCGGAAAACTCGCAGAAGATTCAAGAGCTCTTTTTTGAGCTGCGAAAAAAATTAGGCCTGACCTTAATTGTTGTGACTCATGATCTGCAATTTGCCAATTTGTTCACTCGTGTCTTTAAAGTCAAAGATGGACGTTTTGCGTAGCATTTGACAAGGCCTTTAAGTCTGGTTAGCCTTTCCGAGTTGTGCATAATAAGTTATTAAATAAATTAGGTTTTTTACCCTTTTTCGTGTGTGCCTTTACGGCTCAGCTTGGTTCCGTTTCCGTTGCGCAAACGAAGAAAATCACGAAACCTATTCCCGTTCCTTTTTTAAAAGCCCCCACGAAACCGGCTGCCCCAAAAATTCTGACGATCAAAAGCATTGAAGTGGTTGGACAACGTAAAATTGAGAAGGAAGCCATTCTGGCTAAGCTCATTTCTCAGGTGGGAAAGCCGTATACCGAAAAGCAGGTGGCGCAAGATATTCAGGCCGTCTTCAAAATGGGATTTTTCGTTCAAGTTGAAGTCAGTCAAGAAACCGCCACCGGGCAAGTTTCGCTTGAATATCGCGTCGTTGAAAAACCCACCATTTCGGAAATTGTTTTTGAAGGTAACTCGGAACTTAAATCCGACGAGCTCGAAACGCAATCGGGCCTAAAGGCATTTGAAATATTGAACAATACCAAAGTTAAAGAAGCCGTGACTAAGCTTGAAAAGTTTTACGAAGAAAAGGGATTTTACCTTGTAAAGATTGAGCCTATCATCGAAGACGTAAAGGCGGGGGAAACCGCGCGGATCAAATTTCGAGTCACCGAAAATGATAAGGTCAAAGTTCGTAAGATTACATTTCTAGGTAACAACAAATTGAAAGACACTTACCTTAAGGGTCGCCTCGCCACGCAAGAAGCGGGATATTTTTCAGGAATGAGCAGTTCTGGATCTTTCAAACAAGAGGCCTTTGAGCGAGACATTCAAATCTTAAAGTACATGTACTGGAACCTGGGCTACGTTCAGGTTAAAATTGATCGACCACTTGTGACCGTTACTCCAGATAAGAAATCAATCTATATTACTTACCACATTGAAGAGGGCGAACAGTACTTTGTCGGCGAAGTTGATTTTTCGGGTGATCTATTGTTTCAAAAGTCAGAGCTGATGTCAGTCGTTAAAATTAAAGATAACGAAATTTTTGCCGTGGATGTCATGCAAAAAGATATTGCAGAACTTCAAGCCAAGTACGGCGATTTGGGTTACGCGTTCGCAAACGTTATTCCGCGATACGCCTTTCACGAAAAAGAAAAAAAGGTCGATTTGGTTTTCGAATTTGAAAAAGGGAATAAAGTTTACTTCGGCACTATTAATGTCGTCGGTAATTCGAAAACCCGAGACAAAGTCGTGCGCCGGGAACTCAAAATTCGTGAAGGTGAACTTTATAACGAAACGCGAAAACGCCGATCGCAAGAAAATGTTCAGCGTCTAGGATTTTTCGATGAGGTTAATTTTAAAACCAGCACGCCTGCGGAAAAACCTGATCAACTTAATATTGATGTCGTGGTTAAAGAACGTAACACCGGACAGCTGCAGTTAACTGCGGGTTACGGAAACGTACAGGGTCTAAGCCTCGGGGGCTCGATTCAGCAAAATAACTTTCGTGGTTTAGGACAAACCTTAGGCGCACGGATCGACGCAACCAAAAATCGCCAGGATTACTCGCTCAGTTTAACCGAGCCTTACCTTTACGACACGCAGTGGTCGGGGGGCTTTGATTTATTTTACATCGAGAATAAAGAACGCATTAATTACGACAACCGAAAAGTCGGGGCTCTGGTGCGGTTTGGTCACCCGATATGGGACGATAACCTACGGGCCTTTATTCGATACAAAATTGATAAGACGCAACTTTTTGCAAACAAAGATACGGATCGCGAAATATTTCCTTTAGAGACGGCTGAGGGGATCACAAGTTCGGCGACCTTAAGCTTAGAATACGACACCCGTAACGACCGTTTTTCTCCATCAAAGGGGATTTATACCGATGTTTCTTATGAGTATGCGGGCTTAGGTGGGGATTTAAAATACCAGGAACTTTCGTCCCATTTCCGACATTTTTATAATTTGTTTTGGGACGTTGTTCTGAGGAATAATTTAACTTATTTAAATCTTCAATCTTTACCGGGTGGTAAAGATGTGCCTTTTACCGAACGTTACCAACTTGGCGGTGCTTATACTTTGCGGGGCTACGGATCTAGTACCGTTGGAAAACGTTTATTTTCCAATTTTCGCGACCAAAGAATTGCCGCAAATCCCGCGGACGGTGTCTTTTGTCAGGCCAATCCAACTCCGGAACAGCGCAAACAATGCGCGACGGTTATTATCGGTGGAACCAAAGAATTATTGTTCCAGTCGGAATTACAATTTCCCCTGATTAAAGAAGCGGGTTTGAGCGGGGTTTTCTTTTACGACATCGGTCAGGCCGAAGACGAAATTTCTCAAAGCAAGTTAATGAGTGATTTTGGTATCGGATTTCGCTGGTTGTCTCCGTTGGGTCTGTTGCGTTTCGAATGGGGATGGCCACTTGACCGGGATGACATCAATCGAGATGCGGTCAATTTCGAGTTCTCGATTGGCCCGCCGTTTTAATTTTAGTTTAAGTGAATTATTTTTTAAAAGGAGAGTTTATGAAAAGTTTAATAGCAGTGATTTCAGTTTTGGCAATTGCTTCGGTCGCTTCGGCAGAATTTAAGATGGCTTACGTTGATGTGCAGCGAGCGATTGAAAAAACGAATGCCGGTAAAAAAGCAAAAGACGAAATGAAAAAAGAAGCCGACAAGCGCAATAAAGAACTTGAAAAGAAAAAAGCTGATGTCGACAAAATGCGCGAAGACATCGAGAAAAAAAGATCCGTTTTAGCCGAAGAAGCTTTCGCGAAAAAGGCTCAGGAACTTCAAGAAGAAATGCAAAAGTTTAATCAAACGGCGCAAAAAGCTCAGGGCGAACTTCAAAAGAAAGAAGCAGACCTGTTAGCTCCGATCGTTGAAAAAATGAAAAAAGTAATCGAAAAGCTTTCGAAAGAAAAAGGACTTAGCATGGTGATTCAAAGTAATCAAAATGCCCAGATCGTACTTTATGCTAGCCCTGAATCAGACATTACTGAAGACGTGATCAAAGCATTCGATAAAGAGAAGTAATCTGAATTATGAAAATTCATCCATCAAGTATTGTCTCGCCTGATGTCGAGTTAAGTGCCGATGTTGAAATCGGCCCTTACTGTAACATTCAAGGGCAAGTGAAAATTGGTCAGGGAACCTTCGTCGAAGGTCACGTGACGATCGGTTCCAGATACGGAGTCGTCGAGATTGGGAAAAACAACCACATCGCGCCCGGGGCCGTTATCGGCGGACCGCCGCAAGACATCAGTTACAAAGCTGAACCCACAAAGCTTATCATCGGCGATAATAACGTGATTCGTGAATTTTCAACTTTGAATATTGCGACCAGTAAAGGTGACGGCGCAACCGTCGTAGGAAATAATTGCTATTTTATGGCTTATTCGCACGTTGGACATGATTGCAAGATCGGAAATAACGTCGTGGTCGCGAACAACTCGCATTTCGGCGGACATTGCATCGTTGAAGATAATGTGGTGATCGGCGGAGTCTGCGCGTTCAACCAGTTTTCGATCATCGGTAAAAACTCCTTCGTTGCGGGATCCAGTATTGTGAATAAAGACATTTTGCCTTTTTCACGCGCCGGGGGAAACTACGCCATCGTGCGGGCTACAAACAAAGTCGGACTTCTTCGTAAAGGTTTTTCCAAAGCCGAAGTCTCTAATATTCATAAAGCGATCCGGATCGTTATCTTAGGATCGGCAACGCTTGAAGAAGCTTACGCAAGAATCGAAAAAGAATGCGAGCCTTCAGAAAATATCCAGTATCTGATTAATTTTATTAAGTCTTCAAAAAGAGGAATCGCCATTGCAAGAGGGGCCTCGAGCCCCGCGGATGAGTAATGAAATTAAAAGCCGCAGTCATCGGAGTTGGGTATCTTGGTCAATTTCACGCGCAAAAGATTAGCGCGCACCCCGAGGCCGAGCTGGTCGGAGTTTGCGACTTCTCATTTGAACAAGCGCAAAAAGTTGCCGCAACTTTGGCGACAACGGCGTACCAAAAACCGGAAGAACTCATCGGAAAAGTCGATTACGTCCACATCGCGGCTTCAACCCAATCGCACTTTGATTTAGCGGCACTGTTTCTGGGGCGTAAGATTCCGGTGCTAGTTGAAAAACCCATTGCCGCAACCATTGACCAGGCGAACAAGCTTTGCGATTTAGCGGTCAAGAATAAGACCTTGTTAACGGTGGGCCACATCGAACGATTCAATCCCGCTTTTCAATTTTTAAAAGAGAACAGAAGTGGAATTAGTTACCTTGAAATGAATCGTCTTGCCCCGTTTCGAACTCGTGGAAGCGATGTTAGCGTACTTCACGATCTAACAATTCACGACATTGATCTTGTGCACTGGATATTCGGATCAAAAATAAAATCTTACCAGATCGCGGGCCGTAAATTGATTCGTCCGACCTACGACGATGTTTCGATTCGTTTACAGTTAGAAAACGGCGTTCAGGTGACGATCAATAATTCCAGAGTCAGTCCGCAAATTATTCGAAATTTTCGCGCCGTTGCGCAAGACAAGACATTTTTCGTTAATACCGCGACGTTAGAACTTGAAACTCTAACAACGACTTCCAGCGAACCATTTCACGAAGTTGTAAAAACCCAAATACCTAAAGTAGATTCTTTGGCCCTAGAAGCCGATCATTTTATACAGTGCCTTCGGGGGCGAAAAGAATTAGCCATCACGGCGCAAGAAGCGACCCGGGCTTTAATTGAAGTCGAAGATTTTGTTCACAGACTTGACCACGCTCAAGGCGAGTTCGCTTGAAACCGCAAGTTATGATCGTCGCCGCCGAGGCCTCAAGCGCGCATTACGCCCTTAAGCTCATGCAGCACTGGAAAGCCCAAGGAAAAGATTACGCGTATTTCGGGGTGGGATCAGATGCGATGGAGGCCGAAGGCTTTGAACGACTCGGAAAATCAGAAGAGATGGCGGTAGTAGGCGCGGCCGAAATTTTCGCGCACTTTTCCCATCTTAAATCGGTTTTTAATAACCTTGTGGAACAGGCCCGACTTCGAAAACCGAACGTGGTTGTGGTTATGGATTATCCAGAATTTAATCTTTATTTATCGCGAAAGCTGCACGCGATGGGCTTAAAGATTTATTATTATATTTCACCGCAAGTATGGGCTTGGCGTAAAAGTCGAGTAGAAACCATTAAAAAGTTTTGCGTGAAGGCCTTCCTGCTTTTTCCGTTCGAAGTAGATTTTTACAAGTCCCGGGATGTACCTTATCAATTTGTCGGGCATCCCTTGCTGGATGAGCTGAACCCCGATTTGATTGACCCCGAAAAAATAATCTACAATAAAGAAAAATACGGAGTTAAAAGAACCGAAAAGATTTTGGCCTTAATGCCAGGATCGCGCCAAAGCGAATTGGATCAACACTTCGATATTCAACTTGAGGTTGCGAAGCGACTTTTACAAAAATACGATTATTTAAGACTAGCCATTTTGGTCGCGCCGACGTTTCGCAAAGAACAAGTTCTTGCGCGCCTAGAAAACTTCAAGTCGCCTTATTTTTTACTGCAAGATGATCCCAATACGATGATCAGTTTGGCCGACTTTGTTTTAGTGGCGTCCGGAACCGCAACGTTGATGGTTGGCTTGTTGCAAAAACCGATGATCATCATGTACCGCATGAAATGGTCGACCGGGATTATGGCGAAGATGTTTGTACGTGGAGTTAAATTTTTTGGACTTGTTAACTTAATCTTGGGGCGTGAAGTTGTTCCCGAGCGAATGCAGTCTGAGG
>CAXSEH010000164.1:0-6425 GCA_964236345.1 uncultured Bdellovibrionales bacterium | reverse complement strand
GCAAAAAATCAGACTGGGCCTGAGACAGCGTAAGATCTTTGTTTTTTTGCGGAGGCATGGTTTTTTCAACGACGACTCTTCGAATCAAATCACGGTACAGAAAAACGTTGGGGTAAGTTTGCAAATTGATCCCGCCGTCATTTCCACGGTCCCCAGCCGACTTGGGGGCCGAGTGACAGCCCACGCAGTTGCGCGCGAAAACTTTCGTTTTGATTAATGAAAAAGTGATCTGGTCGGCCGCAAGCACCGGAATCTCTAAATCATTGGGTCCGGTAGGAGCCACCGGAAGATTTAAGGGTGATTCTTTTTGAAAATTACATCCTGCCGTTAGAACAAACAATGAAATGAATAAGAGCCGAGTGAATGATACCATGCCGTGAATCTTACTTCTTTCGAATGAAAATGGCTTTTAGGGATTTTCCATTTTAAAATAACTATAGGATCGTCACTTTTGTAACACCCCATCTCTACCCATCTCGGAAGCTAATACGGAACGTGCTCGCCGTCAGCCCTTTGGGGTCACCGTCCGGTAAATAAAAGGCAAATGAAAGTGAATTTTTATTTCCCTTCCGAGGCGCCCCGCGTATGATCGCCAATGATGGGATTAATCAAAGACTACTTTTATCAGGGCGAGTACGCCGAGGTTCTGGAAAGAACTTTTGAAGACCGTAAAAAAATAGATCCCGAACATTATTCTTACATCGTTGGCAGTTTGATATTTCTAGGCCGCACCGACGAGGCCCGCGCATTTTACGCTGGCCGAAAGCGAGACCTAACGCCGCTACAGAAATCTTATATTTATTTTTTTTTAGTGATTGGGTTGATTTGAAAATTAAAGTATGTTGAAGTGAAATATTACTTACTTCTGAATCGCCGACTATCGAAAAGTCTCCGCCATGCCGATTTGGAAATTAAGTTCTTGGTGGAACAAGGTATTTCGTTTTTTCTTTTTTTCTTGGGGCAGTTTGATAAATCTTTGCACTGGAGCTACCAATCCCTAACATCCGCTATCGGAACGCAAGACTACTGGATGAAGGCACTTAGTTTCGATTTGCTGGGAAATAATCTGATCCAAACTGGAAAAGTGCACGAAGGACTACACCAGTTTGAAGAAGCCATTAAATTTGCCAGGAAATTAAAAAACGCGGCGCTGACCCAGGCCTTCGAAGCATCGCACCTAATTCTTCGCTGCGAATTCGGAATCCATATTCAAAAATCTTTTGCGGAACTTGAAAGTAAGTACTCTTCGCTTGAAAGCAAAGATTCGTTTTCAAGGGCGAATTTAGGATTAGAGTACGTGCGCCAGTTAACGCTTCGGGGCGCCTGGAGCTTCGCCCTCGAACAACTTGAAGTGATCGCTCCGCTGATCTATCAAAGTCAGAATCGACGGCAAGAAGCTCGCCTGAATCTGCGCTGGGCCGAAATTTATTATCTTAAAAACGAACCCACTTCGGCGCTTCACTACATTCGCTCGGGTAAGCGCTGCCTTGAGTTCATCGACCAAACCTACGAAATTCAGTTCTTAGGCTTGGAAATCAAGGTCTATGAAAAATTGAAACGAGAAATGCCGCCGGCAGGTCTTAAGGAAAAGCTGCTAAGCCTTTCGCAGAAATTTAACTCGATTAAAAACAATAATATTCTAACTCGGGATAATTTAATTTCGAAAGCGACTAGGTTTCAGATTCATTCTTCAGACGACGAAATTCATCAACTTTTATTGCAGGCCGCCGAAAACACCACCGCGGCACGCCACATTATTTTAGAGAATCATTTTCTGACTTGGATTTACCGATTTTTCAATTTAGAACTCGGGCAAAATTATATCCTTCTAAATTTCGAAGCAAAAAGTATAACGTACATCACCAAAAACGGAATCGTGCATAAACCCCATGAACTCTCTACCTTAGTTTTTAAAATTCTGATGACCCTGTCTAATGGCTTTACGTCGAAAGAGACCCTGGTGAATTCGGTTTGGGGTTACCAGTACGACCCCCTTCGGCACGACTCGCTCATCTATTCTTCGTTTTCAAATTTGCGCAAAATTCTTGGCACCGAAGCGAGCCTGATCGAAACCTCGGAACTGGGCTATAAATTAAATGCCCGCCTGGTGAACCTATTAGATCAGGGCGCGGTTCCCGGCAAAGACCCCGCGACCGAGATTTCCGAGCTTCCCGAGATTGAATCTGGCGCGTCAGAAAAAATTGTTGCCTTGGCAAAAGCGGGCTTAAACTCGCGCCAGATCCAGATAATGAGCTACTTACAGAGAAACCAGTTCATTTCCGTCAAAATTCTGGTCGGCCTGTTCGAAACCTCTGAAATTACTGCCAATCGCGATCTACGGGCTTTGTACGAAAAGAAATTCGTGGTAAGAATAGGTCAGGGCCGAGCCACCCAGTATTCACGCAACACGGGCTTAAAGGACTTTTCATGAAATCGTCAAAATTATTTGTTTGTCTTGGATTAGCGGCACTTTCGTTTTCGGCTCAAGCGCAAAACATCGCGCAAATTCAAACGACCGATTCGATTTTGGACCTTTACAAAGAAGGCAGCTACGAAGTCCCGGTCACGGATGCCCGATTACAAGATGCCGCGGTCTTCGATCTTAAAAAAGTTCGCCTAGAACAAATCGACAACCACTTTACAATGAAATACTTGGTTCCGGTTGAATTGACCGGCGAAAAAAACTTGATGGAGTTCAAAGGAACTATGAATCGCGGTCAAGGTAACCTAATTTACGAAAATACCACGATGAATTGCAACTCGGACGAAGTAACATTGACTTGTAAAGTCGCGTACCAAAATTTGAAATTCAATCAGACCAAAGCTGAAAAGTTATTGGCTCGCAAATTCGAAGGATTGGCTTTAGAGAAACGCCTGACCATTCAAAAAGATTTTTCTACAGACCCTGTTGGCATCATCAAAGTTAAATTGAAATAAGAATTAAAACACCGCAAACGAACGAAATAATGGCCAGGGCTAAATACCTGGTCATTTTTTTTCGTCCTTTAAAGATTTCAAATAGCGTCGCGAATAAAGGACTGGTTCCGGTTACGGCGGCAATTGTAGCTAAGTGTCCAATTTGAATGGCGTGAAGGTAACAAGCTAACGACACGAAAGTTCCTAGAAAGCTCGCCATCACCACTAAACGGCGATCTTTGGTTTGCATGGCCTTAAAAGGCGCAAGCAGGTGCAGTTGATAAGCGGGAATTAATAAGCTCGCGAAAAAAAATCCCAAGACCGTTGCGCCGCTTCGAATTGCGTTCGCGTAGAACACGGACATCCCGGGCGTCAGGTCAAAAGCCTTCTTCGTCATCAGTAAGCCACAAGCATCAAGGCCAACGCCGATTAACGCAAACATGATACCGCGCAGATCCCAGTGACCTTTTTCTCTAAATGACTCAACCGAAAAACAGAAAAGACAAATCATCAAAAACAAAATCGCGATCAAGCGGTAAAGCGAAAAACTTTCGTTAAATAAATAATACGAAGCGATGCCCAGAAGTAACGGCTGAAACCCAAATATCATCAAAACGCGTCCCGACCCTAAATGGGTGAACGACCGCAGTAAAAATATATCACCTATCATCAATCCGCAAATCCCGCTGACGACTAAAAGAACAAAGCTAGCGTTCGAAATGCTTAGATCAATGCGCATAATTATTAAAACGGCGGCAAAACAAAGAAACGCTACGCACGCCTTGAAATAATTCATCCAACTTGCGCTGACCTTTTTGGAAAAGTCGGTGAAGTAAAGGCTCGCGGTCGCGAAAGTGATGTTAGAGCCTAAAGCGTACAAAAGGGAAACCATGCGCGATCATAGAAGTATTTATCAAAGTGAGACAACAAATTTCTAGATTTTGCCCACCCTACGCTCAGCTTTTGAAATTAAAACGTCGATATTACAAGGTGAACCAAATGCCAAACTTATCTTTAGCCGACCGTCTGAAAGTAGAATCTTCGCGACGTATTCAAGGCGGCATTTGGTTCCAGATTCTTTTACTACTATTTTTAGCGTACACTTTTGGACCCGAGCCAAATCAAACCGCTTTGTTTCCCACTTTAGTCTTCATGAATCTAATTCTGGTGCTGACCCGCGGTTTGATTTTCCGCCTGCATTCGAAAGACTTAACAAGCTTAGTCAGGCTTTACCATTACGTGATGTTAACGACCACCCTAACCGCTTTTATTTACGGATGCATAATCTACGATGCAATCATGCACTACAAAACTTTAAACGCCCAGGTCATCATTTTAATCTTCGTGATCAATGGGTTGATGACCGCCGTTTTAAGTCATTAGCGGCGGCTACGATCTATCAAAGAATGTATTTCGCGTTAGCTGGCGGACCTTTTCTTTTGGCCTGTTTTCATCCCGGTTTAGATCCCGTCTTCAAAAGCATCGGCACGATGCACTCGTTCTACATGCTGTACATCGTGTTTAACTCGGCCGGTATCACCAAAGATTTACACCGGGCCTACAACGCCGAAATTTTGGCGCGCGATCAGAAAGATATTTTGCAAAATGTGATCGATTTAGTTCCGGGGTTCGTGGCGCTATCGGATTCGCAAGGAAATTGGATCACCCACAGCCGATCATTTACCAAACACATGCACAGTGTGGCCTTTCAAGAAGTTTTTAAGCAATTCCGCTTGGGTCACGTGACCCAATACACCCGCGAAGTCAGTTGGACCGAAGACGGACATCTGTACTCGTACGTTTTATCGACGCAAAAATACCACGATCTTTCAATGATCATCGTCGGCGTCCCCGCCGAAGAGATTCACGAAATGCGAAAAGCTTTAGATTCACAAAGGCTTAAGGCCGAATTTTCGGCCCGTTTAGCAACCCTCGGCGAAATGGCCGGTGGTATCGCGCACGAGGTGAATAATCCGTTAGCGGTTATCATTGGCGTCTGCTCGCAAGTTCTAGCCCTTGCTAAACAAAGCGAACCCGATATGCAAAAAATTACCGACAAGATCGAAAAAATATCTAAGACTTCGTTTCGAATCAGTAAGATCGTCTCGGGCTTGCAAAGTTTTTCACGGCAATCAGACGGGGACCCGTTCGTCGCGACCAAACTTTATTAAGTGATTGACGACACCTTAGAACTTTGTCGCGAAAAATTTTATCAGAACGCGATCGAACTAAAAGTTGGGTCGGTACCCGACATTAAGCTGCCGATCCGCTCGGTGCAAATATCGCAAGTTTTACTAAATTTACTAAACAACGCTTTCGACGCGGTTAAAGAGCTTCCCGACCCTAACGTTACAATTGACTTTGAACTAACGGCGACTGATTTATTCATCAAGATTTCTGATTCGGGTTCCGGAATTCCCGCCGCCATTACCGATCGTATTTTTGACCCGTTCTTCACGACGAAAGAAGTGGGTCAAGGAACCGGTTTAGGCTTAAGTATTTCTAGAAGTATTTTACTTGATCACCAGGGCGATATTCATCTTCTGCACAACGAAGCACGCACCACTTTTTGCGTGCGCTTACCATTTTCGCGCAAGGAAAATGCTACGGATAGGTAGGCCTTTGCGCCGTTTCAATGTCCAATTCTTAGGTGCAGCCCAAAACGGCGGCCCTTTGATCCCGATTTGAGACGCCCTTAAAAAAATTTCGGATCGACTAAAGTCTGGGGCCCAGGCTTCCGATCTCTAGAATTACACAACGCACATCAGCACACGTCGAATCGCAGCGAGAGAGCAGCAACACTTGAATCAGCACGAGGGCTTAGATGAAAATCACTGAAGTCAAAATTTTTCCGGTCAACGAGGATCGCCTTAAAGCCTACGTCACGATCACCATCGAAGGCTGCTTCGTCGTACGCGACCTGAAGGTCATTCAAGGGCCGCAAGGTCTGTTCATCGCCATGCCCAGCAAGAAACGCAAAGACGGCCAGTTTCGCGACATCGCGCACCCACTGAACCAAGAAACTCGACAAAACATCGAGGACATGGTCTTTGAAGCTTACGAAAATCAACTTCGCTCGATGGGAGAAACACTCATCAATCTGAAGCGCCAAAAAGCTCCAACGAGCCAAGGCGGCGGATACGACTGACGAGATTATCAGCATTTAAGAAAGCCCTGCTCGGACGATCTTTCTGTACGATGCTCTTATCGAAGCGAAATTTTTGTTCTTAAAGCCCCGCTCGCGTTTAACCGCTAGCGGGACTTGTTTTTTCTTGCTCTTCCACAGCAAAAACATTAATTTCGAATTCACGTCTTTTATGTTGGGGTATCGCCAAGTTGGTAAGGCAATAGATTTTGATTCTATCATTCGCAGGTTCAAGTCCTGCTACCCCATCCAATTCCTTCAACCGGCAATAAATCGAACGACGGATTCAAAACAGGCTTAGCCTGTTTTTTATGGTTCTTCTCCAAAGGTAGGGGCAGTCAGTGTTTCTGCTAGCCGCAATAGG
>CAXSEH010000163.1:0-6450 GCA_964236345.1 uncultured Bdellovibrionales bacterium | reverse complement strand
TCGAAATGATATCGACCTCGGCGCCCGCGTTTTCTAAGGCTTTTTTAGGTTCAAACAACTCGCTTTTTTCAAATCCGTTTGTAGCTAAAATCGCTACTTTTTTATGAATTAAAGATTTTGATTTCATGAAAACTCCTTGGTGAATATTTATCGCTACCTAAGAGTGCAATCATCACACCGATCTGAGTCACAACTGAACGTTTCTCGCTAATTATTGGTGGCAAATAGCTACGAGATGCTAGAATAAAGCCCTATGGAAAACGTCGACGCAAACCTTAAAGCCGCCCTGCAGTTTATTGAAAATATTGACGCCCTTAAAAACACTTACCGAAAATGTCTGATCATGAATGGTGAACGCGAAGAAAGCACTGCTGAACATTCATTTTCTTTAGCGATGGCCGTCCTTTGCTTATGCCAATTTAGTAACGAAAAAATCGATGTCAACCAGACACTTAAAATGGCGCTGTTTCACGACTTAGCCGAAGCCCTTTTGGGTGATACTTTTCACTACGATAAAGACACGACGAATGCCGAAATTTCTGAAGCCGAGGCCCTTAAGTCACTTTTGAAACCAATCGCCGATACAGATTTAGCAACCGAAATTTTTAATCTCTGGAACGAATTCGAAAATGGTGTAGGTCCCGAAGCCATTTTCTTACGGGGTTTGGATCGATTTCTTCCGATGTTTCACAATTATAAAACAAAGGGGCATTCGTGGGTTAAATACAAATTCACGAAAGAAAAAGCGCTCCAAAAAAATGCTCATATCGAACAAAGTTCGGCGCCGATCTGGAGCTTCACGAAAGAGATGTTAGATGATTCTCAAAGCAAAGGGTGGATTCTTTAAAACGATTTAGTCTTTCCACCAAATCAATTTATTTGCGACCTCGTTGGTCGTAGTCTTATCTTTTTTTGGAAAATGCGGGGCTAGTTCCGATTTTAAAAAAGCGATGGCCTTCAGAAAACCTTCTTCGTAGCGGCCTTTTTTAAATTCCGTTTGAATCAGCGTTATGAGTTTTTGTTGAAGTTCGCTTACGCCCGCAAGCTTCATGCGGGGATCAGGCAAAATGACGATCTTTCGTTCCATGAGCGAAATGAATAGTACCAACGAATTGTGTTTCTTCAGCTCGTGTAAATGTTTAAGGAAAAAAACGCGCTGGGCTTTTTCGTGTACCTGGCGCGTGCGCTCGCGCTGTGAAATAAAAAATCGGTCGATCCAGTCCGACTTATCTAAGGCGATTCCAATGATAACGGCGACGAATGGCGCCGCGACGTAATACCATGTTTTGGAAGCCCAGCTATTTTGAAAAAATAAATCGATCGTGCCGATGAAAAAAATAATTAAGATCAGGGAAATCATCCAGCCGATGTGTTCAACGTAACTGGATTTTTCGGCGATCACGGGAACCAATTCGAAGTCGACGTTGTTTTCAAAATCCGTGATGGCCGATTCGATTTTTGCGGAATTTATTTTTTTAATATCCATCACCAACTCCCCGAAGCGCCACCGCCGGCCGAACTTCCCCCGCCACCTGACCAACCACCGCCGCCTCCGCCGCCGTAGCCGCCGCCGCCACCTCGACCTCCGCGACCCGAAAACAACATCATGAGTGCGAGCGAGGGATTAAAAATAAACAGCAAAATCCAGCATCCCAGAACGATCCAAATAATAAACCCGCCGCCACGTCCCGAATCCTGCTCGCCAAGGTTCGCGTCTTGCTGCTGCAGAGCTTCGGGATTAACGGCGTTCGCACCTGAAACTTCAGCTTTTGCGTAATAAAGAATAGACTGCACGCCCTGAACGATGCCGGCCCCAAATTCCCCGCGTTTAAAAAATGGGAGGACCGTGTCCGAAATAATTCTTTTCGCGATGGCATCGGGAATGTCACCTTCAAGGCCCCGACCCACTTCGATGCGTAATTTTTTTTCTTTGGGAGCAATTAAGAATAAAACGCCATTGTCTTCTTTTTCTCCGCCCAATTTCCATTGGTCGAAAATTTTAATGGCCGCATCTTCGATCTCGAGCCCTTCCAAGGAACGAAGCACGAGAACCTGAACCTGCGGCCCCTTATTACGATGGGCTTCCTGCAAAAGTTGCGACAATTGCGACTGGGTGGAAGCCGACAAAACTCCCACTTGATCGATCACGGGCCCGGTCAGGGACGGAACGGTAAATGCCCCGGCTTGAGGGCCGAGGCAAAAGAAGAACAAAAAAATCAGGGAAACTAATTTGGCGTGCAAGATTAATTTCTAGCTTAAAATTTTACTTCAGGAGCTTTTTCGATCACTTGCTTTTCGGCCTCCGAAACGTCCCACTGAGGCATCTTTTCGTGATGATATAAAATCGAATTCGTCCAGCTTGTTGGCGGAACGGTGACTAGATTATTAAATCCCTTCACCGAATCGATGTACCGATTGCGGGCGACGGTCACACGATTTTCGGTGCCTTCAAGTTGCGCTTGTAGATCACGGAACTGGGTATCGGCCTTCAGTTGAGGATAATTTTCGGTGATCGACATTAATTTTCCTAAAGCCATCGAAAGTTCGCCCTGAACTTTTCGGAAACTTTCGAGCTTTTCGGGCGTTAAATTTGAAGCATCGACCGTTAACTGGGTTGCCTTGGCTCGCGCTTCGGTCACTGCGGTCAAAGTGTCTTTCTCATGGGACGCGTAGCCTTTGACGGTTCCGACTAAATTGGGAATTAAGTCCGCCCGACGCTTGTACTGATTTTGTATTTCTGAGAATGAAGCTTCGACTTCATTTTTTTGCGTGGGAATACTTTGCATTCCGCACGAGCTTAACATCCCAACCAGACCCGCAATAACGATTAGATTTTTCATAAAATCCTCCTACGTTGGCCACTGTACCTAATAACTGTATGACCCACAACCCTTAGCGTGCTAGTGTCACGTCATGCAGATTCGCTACAATGAAATTGATGATTTTATAACCGTAAACAAAGGTTTTGGCTTCAGAACTCACCGAGTTGCCGAGGGCCAATACGGCTTGGCCGAATTCTTGAGCGAAAAACTGGATCAGAAACTGTTCGTTGTTCATCGGCTTGACAAGGAAACTTCGGGATTGATCCTGTTCGCGAAGTCAAAGCTTGCCGCCCACCATATTTCGCAGTTGTTTGAATCACAGCAGGTGAAAAAGACCTACTTATTTTTAACCGACCGCCCCTCGGAACTGAAGCAAATCACCGTTGATGGCTATATCGACAAAGAACAAAACGCCTTCGTTTTAAAAGAGAACCAAGAATCGAATTCACGAACCCACTTCGAGTTCGTGAAAAAAATAGGAAAGTATTTTTTGTGGAACGCCCGGCCTGAAACCGGAAAGCCACACCAGATAAGGCTTCACGCCAAAAAAGCCAACATTAGCATTCTGGGCGATTCTGCTCACGGTGGGTCGCCCTTTTTTCGAATGGCACTGCATGCTTTCCGAACTTCTTTTACCCTCGAGACAAAGGAATACAACCTTGAAGCCGAGCCTCCAGAACTTTTTTGCGAACCATCGGAAAACACCTACGAATTTTTCCTGCAGGCCTGCCTAGAAAAACGGAGAAGCCTTTACGAAATACCGAAGGGCGAATCTTTTCGCTTAGTCCATACTGAATCGGATCGCATCCGGGCCGATATTTTTAACGACGTCTTGTGGATCTACGATTACATCGAAGTCGGCCTTACCGATCCCGAAAAAAAATCGATTCAGACCTTTGCCGATAAAAATAATTTAAAGCTTGTTATTAGGCACATGGTCGACCGTGGCGCGGGGGTGGGCGGCCTTGAAAAGCAAACGCTTGAAAGCGAAAACCTGGAAGAATCATGGACCGCCCAAGAAGAAAACATTCATTACGTTCTAAAAACCGATTCGGGTTTTTCGCCGGGGCTGTTTTTAGATCAAAGAGAAAACCGTCTGTGGGTGCGACGTCACGCGAAAGGGAAAAAAGTTTTAAATCTTTTTTCTTACACGTCGGGTTTTTCGGTTGCTGCGGCATTGGGTGAAGCGCAGCAAGTGACAACGGTTGACGTAAGCGCGAAATTTTTAGCCTGGAGCAATGAAAACTTCCTGGCAAACAAGTTAGATCCCGCCAAACACGAATTCTTTTCCCAAGACTGCGTGCTTTTTCTGAAGGGATCATTGAAGCGAAACCGTAAATGGGATCTGATCATCTGCGACCCGCCCACGTTCGGCCGTTCTAAGGACGGAGTTTGGAAAATCGAGCGCGATCTTTCGACATTAGCCGAACTGATGCTCGGTTGCCTTGAAAAATCGGGGAAAATTCTATTTACTTGTAACTACGAAAAAATGAATCGCGAAGAGATCGTAAAACTATTTTCGCAAAAGATTCGGGGATTTAAAATTGATCGGCTGCCGCAACTTTCATTGGACTACGAAAACAGTGATGATCTAAAGAACCTAATGAAGGGTTTACTTTTAATTAAAGATTGATTTACAAATTCAATTTTGATTTCAAAATACTTTCGGCCGAGTCCATCGTCCGCATGGCGTAAACCGCCTGTAATATTTGTTTCTGTTGCGGGTTTAAGTCAGCGTTGCTTCCTAATTTCTGCTGGCGATCATACCAAATATGATACAAACACAAAGCGCCCGCGATCGAAATGTTAAAGCTTTGGACGAAGCCTGGCATCGGTAATATGACACGCTCGTCGGCGGCATCAAGCATCTCTTGCGAAACGCCATCTTTTTCATTTCCTAAAACTAACGCCAGTGGTGTTGAAAAATCAATTTCTTGCAGAGGTTTTGATGATTGAAGACTGGTCACGCAGATGCGAATTTTATCTTTCTTCAATTGCGCGATACAATCCTTTGTCGATTTCCATTTTTTGACTTCAAGCCATTTATCGGCACCTTGAGTCACCCGGTTTGCCTCTTTGAACTTTTCAAAGGTTTCGATCACGTGAAAATTTGAAAACCCAAGTCCCTCTGCCGATCGCATAACGGCGCTTGTATTGCCACGGTCGTAAATACTTTCAAGCACCACCGATATATTGAAGCAGCGGCCATTAGCGACGTTTATAATTTTTTTTTGCCGCTCTTCTGTGAGTAGCGGAAACACGTGGGTCAGCACATCTTGGTAATTTGCCTTAAGATTTCCGCCAAACAAATCGACGGTTTCGGGAAGTGCGAACACTTAGAAACCCGCTTTTGATAAATCGCGGGTAATATTTTTCTGGTGGGCTTCAAGCGTACCGCCGCCGATTTCTAAAAGTTTAGCATCGCGCCAAAGTCGTTCGACAACGTATTCGCCGACGTAACCGTATCCGCCCAAAACTTGAATCGCGCGATCGGCCACGTTTTTTGCCATCGTTGTTGCGACAAGTTTAACGCCGTCTGAATCCAGGCGGTTGCCTTCTTTCGTCAGATCAAGTTTTCGTGCAGTTTCGTAGGTGTAACACTGACTAGCCTTAAATTCCGCGTACGAGTCAGCGATGTATTTTTGAATTTGGCCGTACGCATTTAGCGGCTTTCCGAACGAATGTCTTTGGGTGGCATATTTATTCATGATTTGGATCGAACGACGCGCAATTCCCAAACTCATGGCGGCAAGACCCACCCGTTCAATCTCAAGATTGCGCATCATATGGTGCATCGAATCCCCTTCCGCTCCAACCAAGCGGTCGGCAGGAATTTTACAATTCTCAAAAACTAATTCGGCCGTATTTGATCCGCGCATCCCTAATTTATCCGTAATTTTTTGACCCACGTAAAATCCGGGATCGGTCTTTTCAACGATGAATGTTGAAATCATCGCGCGGCCGTTTTTTTCGCCGGTCTTCGCGTAAATCCAAACCAAATCGCACGGAGTTTTATTTTCATCGATTGCGCCATTCGTGATCCACATTTTTTGACCATTCAGAATATAATGGTCCCCCTGTTTCACGGCGGTGGATTTCATTCCTAAAACATCCGTTCCGTAGTCCGGCTCGGACATGGCCATGGCACCGATTAGCGTTCCGTTCGATAACCCGGGAAGATATTTTTTCTTTTGTTCTTCCGACCCGTTCACCGCTAAATTATTTACGGCAAGGAGGGTGTGCGCTAAGTAGGCCAAGCAAAAACCGGGATCACTGGCTGAAAGTTCTTCGTGTACGATGACAACCGCGGTCGCGTCTAAGCCAGACCCACCATAGGCTTCGGGTACGGTAATTCCTAAAAGTCCCAGGTCACTTAATTTTTTGAACAGCGGTAGATTGAATTTTTCGGCTCGATCATATTCATGGGCTTGAGGTTCGACTTCGGTTTCAACGAAAGCTTTCACCATGTCGCGCAACATCTTGTGCTCTTCGGTTGGGTTCAACAAATCGAAATTTTTCCAAGCGCTCATGGTATGTCCTTTGGTATTCGTCTCAAGGACTTGACTGTAACAGCAATGTTAGATCAGATAAAGTTTTTTAACTCAAAGGTGTGCCCATGAAAGCATCA
>CAXSEH010000162.1:0-6598 GCA_964236345.1 uncultured Bdellovibrionales bacterium | reverse complement strand
CAGGATGGTAAAAATTCGTCTCGTTATTCGATGCCGTTCTTCATGCATCCCCATCCAGAATCGGTATTGAGTTGTTTACCTTCGTGTCGAGGAGGGGGGGCAAAGTATCCCGATATTACCGCCCATGAATTCTTGATGCAAAGATTGCGCGAGATTGGTCTTATCAAGTAATATCGGCTTATGAAGCCACGATATCTTTTCGCGATCCTTGCGACCATCACCATGATGTTTTTGTTTTTTTGGAAAGATCGCGAATCGACTAAGCCCTTTAAAAATGGGTCAAATGAATCTAGCAATGTCGCTCGTTTAGGAAATGTTCCAAAAACTACGGGCGCGCAGCAAAATCAAGTAAATCCCACGCCAGATGTAAAAGACAAACCGTCGCAAACAAATAAGGATGCAGACCAAATTGAAGAAGTTCAGAAATCTTTTTCGGCGCATCTTAGACAACTTGCACAATGCCTTGCGGTCACCGTCGCGGTCGATCAAGAAAAGATCGATCCGCACTTCGACAACTTAGTTGTTAGCCTTAATCCCGCTTTCGGAAATGTTCTCGTTAAAATGGATGATTGGACCCAATGGGACATCGAAATGCAAGATGGTACGAAACGAAGAATTCGAACCGAAACCGAATACCTCGAAAATAATATTCCCACCAAACGCGCGCAACTTTACAAACTGAACCAGCAAGGCATGCCCGAAATGCAAACGCTAGGAGACGATCAGGTCAATCCAACCGATGAGTACCTGGAATCACTGCGGGGCGACGGACGCACTTACATCGACGAGAAAGCCTCGAGGTCCTACTACGCCGAAGGTGAAGAACTTGTCGTCGTCGAACGCAATGGCAAGGTGCAGTCTTTCTCGGTGAATAAGGGCGAAAAAACTTTTAGCTGTTCCGAAACCGATTCTGTGACCTCTAACTGTCAATGTCTTTGACGGGTAAAAAACTCATCATCGTAAAATCAGGTAGGCCCGCCGTTACTGGAAACGCGTTAGCGCTTCCTTCAGCGAAACAATCTGCTCGCGCGACTGAACTAACAGAATTCGGTCGGCCGCGATGACATCTTCGTCGGCGTTTTTCACGAACTTTTCGTTTGAAAGTTTGCCCGAAAGAACGCCGATGTCTTTCTCAAGTTTTTCAATATTTTTCTGGATTCGCTTTATTTCTTCGTTGAAATCGACTAGCCCTTCTAAAGGAATAATAACTTTCACGCGGGCGTCGCCAATCGTAATCGGCGCCACCGCGCATTTGTTCATGTCGCCTTCTTCGCCGATCAGCATTTCTTCTAACCGTGCGATGGTTGTCAATGCTGACCGATTATGACTTAAAATTTTCTGAACATTCTCTTGAGTCACACCTAATCGAATTTTCAATTTAATCGCGGGACTAATGCGGTTTTCGCCACGGATGTTACGAATGGCCGTGATCACTTCCTTAACCAAATCGATTTCCAGTTCGGCTTGTGGGCTGGCAAAGCTTAGAAGTTGCTTGTCGTTCTTCGTAGTTGGGTATTCATCAACGATGCAAGCTTGGTTTTTTATCGGCATATGCGAATAAATCTCTTCGGTCACGAACGGGCAGAATGGGTGCAACATACGGATCATTCGATTTAACACCTGGGCCATGACAAGCTGCATGTTATGCTTTTCATCGGGTGAAGACGAGCTCATGATCGGTTTGGTAAATTCAATATACCAATCGCAGAATTGGTTCCAAATAAATTGATACAATGCCGTGGCAGCGTCGGAAAATCTTTCAGCCTCTAAGGCTTCTTGCACCTTCTTTTCGGTTTCGGCTAATTTTGCGATGATCCATTGGTCGAAAACCGAAAGGTGAATTTTCGACGGCATGGCACGAACTCCTTCGCTTGGAACTTTAAAGTCGTGAAGGTTCGCAATTACGAATCGGGATGCGTTCCAAACCTTGTTCATGAAGTTGCGGTAACCCTCAACCCGTTGCTCACTGAATTTAAAATCTTTGCCGCTGAATAAGTGCGCTAAAAAGCTAAATCTTAAAGCGTCGGCGCCATGTTTTTCGATCATGTCTAAAGGATCGATCGAATTGCCAGATGACTTCGACATTTTTTTACCTTGGCTGTCACGTACCAAACCGTGAATGTAAACGGTACGAAATGGAACATCTTTTTTGAATTCTAATCCCAACATAATCATGCGGGCGACCCAAAAGAAAATAATATCATGTCCGGTTACTAAGTAATTTGTCGGGTAAAATGTTTTCTGCGTTTCGATCGACTTCGATTCTTCAGAAGGCCACCCCATTGTCGAAAACGGCCAAAGGGCCGAGCTGAACCAGGTATCAAGTACATCTTCGTCTTGGGTAACTTTATCGCTTCCGCAATGTTCACACTTCGTTACGGTCGTCTCGGCCACGCTGTACTTGTCGCAAGTTGCGCAAAGCCAGGCAGGTATCCGATGACCCCACCACAACTGGCGCGAAATACACCAGTCTTCGATATTGTTCAGCCAGTGAAGATATACTTTCGACCACGATTCGGGTTCAAAGCGCAAAGTGCCTGATTCCACAACTCGTTTTGCCGGCACCGCCAAGTCATGCATTTTCATAAACCATTGTTCAGAAAGCATGGGCTCGACAACCGCGCCGGTTCGCGAATCATATCCGATCGAATTGATATGGGGTTCTTCTTTTACTAAAAGATTTTTTTCGCGCAGATCTTCTAAAACTTTTTTGCGGGCATCAGCTACTTTGAGTCCTTTGTAAGGTCCGGCATTTTCGTTCATCTCACATTTTTTATTCAAGATGTTGATAAATTCTAGCTTGTGAGTTTTTCCGATTTTGTAATCGTTAAAATCATGGGCCGGTGTGATCTTTACGACTCCTGATCCAAAGGCTTGATCAACGTAGGTGTCGGCAATAATTTTGATTTGTCGATTTATCAGTGGGACCGTTACCGTTTTGCCGATCAAATTTTTATACCGTTCATCATCGGGATGGACGCAGATGGCGGTATCGCCCAACATCGTTTCGGGGCGAGTGGTGGCGATCGTTAAAAATTGGTCGGTGCCATGGACCGGGTAATTAATGTGATAAAGAAAACTTTTTGTTTGTTGGTGCTCGACTTCAAGATCCGAAATAGCCGACTCGAGGGGTCCACTCCAATTCACCAAGCGCTGTCCGCGGTAGATGGACTTTTTATTGTAAAGATTTACGAAAACTTTCTTAACGGCCGCCGAAACGCCCTCATCTAAGGTAAAGGTGGCGCGGTCCCAATCGCAAGAGTCGCCCAATTTTCGCATTTGGTTGTAGATGCGATCTCCGTATTGTTCCTTCCACTTCCAAATTTCGTCCACAAATTTTTCGCGGCCCAGGGCATGACGGTTAACGCCGGTTTTTTTTAATTCTTTTTCGACCACGACTTGCGTAGCAATTCCGGCATGATCCGTTCCGGGTAGCCACATGGCATTGAAGCCGCTCATCCGCTTCCAACGAATCAGTAAATCTTGAATGGTGTGGTCCAAGGCGTGGCCTAAATGCAAAAAACCGGTGACGTTAGGTGGCGGCAAAATGATTGAAAACGGGGGCTTTGCGGATTTATCTTCCGATTTGAAAAAACCAGACTCTTCCCACCATTTGTAGATTTTATTTTCAACGTCTTGTGGACTGTACCGGTCCGATAAATTTTGCTCGTTTGTTTTCATGCTTGAAACAATATCAGGCTTCGGACCTTTCGGTCATCAATTGCTGATGGCCGCCATCGATCAGGTAGACGTTGGTATAAGCTTTTTTCTCTAAATCTCGATATAATTTCGAACTGTATTGCCCGTCGTTACAAATCAGCACCAAGGCACCGTCTTTTGGAACTTTTTTTTCCAAGAGCACTTGTTCGTAATGCTCCTCGTCCGTCAGAATTTCTTGATTTTCCAAATGATTTTTATAGATGCTCGAATAAAGCGGCACCAAACTAGTACCAAAATTAAGCAACGTGAACGGCACCCTATTTCTGACCAAGTTATCAAACTGAAAAAAATTGATTTGATTAAGCAAGGGGAGTCCCTTCTTTAGGCTTTTGCGTTTGTCCGGCGTTTGGCATTTGCGAATAAATCGAGATCGCCACGAATAAACCGATCAAGGTCATCAGACCGGCCATGATAAACGGCGAACCTTCCGATAGTGAACCGAATAAAGCACCACCGACGATCGGTCCAATAATGCGTCCTAACGAAGACATACTTTGCGTGGTGCCAAGCGCCGCCCCTTGCTCCGCGGGATCAATCAGTAATGAAACAGACCCAAGGGTCGAGGGATTAATAAAACCAATTCCTAAGGCAACTAAAGTTTGAGTGACGGCGACCGCGTAAATGGACTGCGCGATTGAAATTCCCGCCAGTCCCATGGACATAAAGATCAGGCCGAATCGAAGCACATGCTTTTCGCCGTACTTAGGAATGAGGCGTCGGACTAAAAACCCTTGAGTAAAAATGATCATGACTCCTACGTACGCAAAGCCGAAACTGACTTCTTTTAGGCCCCAGCCAAAACGGGCTTTCATAAATAGAACCAAGGTCGCTTCCATGGTCGACATTGCTAAAGATGATAAAAAGAAAATAAAAATAAGCTGGCCCACGACGGGCGTTTGAAAGTACTTCAGCATTTCTTGAAAGCGCTTTTTCTTAACTTCCGCTTTCGTTCCAAGGACCAAAGTTTCTTTTAAATTAAAAAAGGCGAACACGAAAGTGACTAAGCAAAGGCCTGCCACCCAGTAAGAACTGAAACTTGTTCGGAAGAAAGGGTCGGTAGAAATATGTTCCGCCCACAGGGTTAGTCCGCCTCCCATCGCCGGACCGAATAAAAAACCCAGGCCAAATGCCGCGCCGATAAGGGCCATGCCTTTTGATCTTTCATTCGGCGGAGTAATGTCTGAAATGTAGGCCGAGGCAGTAGAAATCGAGGCTCCGAAAAAGCCCGAAAAAATTCGCGCGATGAACAGCAGTTCTAAGTTCCGGGCCTGAGCAAATAAAAGGTAGGAAAAAATTTCGCCGAACAAGCAAATCAACAGAATCGGTCTGCGGCCGTACTTGTCGCTGAACTTTCCCCAAAAGGGCGAAAAGATAAATTGCATTAATGAATAGACCGAAAGCAGCAGTCCGGTTTGGAAAGCCGAGGCTCCCATTTGAATGCTCAAAGTTGGGATGATCGGAATCACAATTCCGAAGCCTAACAAATAGATAAACACCGTTAAAAATATAACGACGAGTGGTTTTTTATTTTCCGAAAATAAGCTCATAACTCGACCTTTGGCTACTTTCATTTGATTTCAACTCAGCTACACTAAAAAGGCTATGAAAAACTTGAAAATTTCGACGTTATTTTTTGCGCTCCTTTATTTTTCTGAATTGTCTTTTGCCGACGATGTGTTTAAAAACTTCACCGAGAATCGCTTTGATTCAACTTTGAATGTTAATTACTTTAAAACTGAATCGAACTTTGCAAAGGACGGGGGACAGCAATCACTTCCTTCTGGCTATAGCTTTCAAGTAACGGATATTTTCGCGCAAGGTCGCTATGTCCTGATTCAGGATTTGGGTCTTTATGCAGGCCTCAATGTGGGTAGTTCCGAAGCGTCCGATCTTTTAGCCACCCGACGCAATTCGACCTTAAATTTCGTGCACGTGGGCGCCGATTATTTATTTCTTCAAAGTCATTTGATGTCTTTCTACGGTGATCTTTCTTATCACCATGCGGTCGAAAAAATTGCGACCGATACCGATTCTGCTTTGAACAATGACGGGGCCTCTGAAGTACACGCGAAAATTACCGGACTGTTCGATTTGGATTACGTTCAGCCTTATATTTTGGGAGGCGTAAATTATCGGACCGAGGGGCTTTCGACTCTGCTCACTTATACGATTGGTGTGCAGTCTAAGTTTTCCCAACTTGTTCTTGGGGCCGCACTAAATGGATTCGCCTCCGTAGTCGACGACAAAAAAACGGGGACTCCGGCCGAGCGTGAAATCATCACGAATCGTGTCAGCGCCACGAGCAAAAAGTTTTACGCAATCAATCCTAATCTTTTGGATTCGGATATTTATTTAAAATACAATTTTAGTTCTAATCTTTCGGTGCAAGCGAATGGTGGCTACGGCATCATCGGCTCGAACACGGCACTGGGTTATCACTTTGGAGCCGGCTTCAACTGGGGCTTTGGCGGCTCACATTACGAAAATTTCTCGAAGCCCCAGAAATCATCGCAGTCTCCAGCGGTCAGCCCGATGCCGGCCCCCCGGCCCATGGCGAGACCACCAGTTCCCCCGGCTCCGCCCGCTCCGCCTAAAAAATTTCAGGAAGATACAAACGACGGCGTGAATCAAGATTATTTCAAACCAGTAAAACCGGCGAAAGATAACTACATCGATAAAGTCCAAGACGTCCCCCCGGCAACCAGCGTCGAAGAAGACGAAGACTTCACGGTCAACTCAAAAAAAGCCACCCCAACCTACGACAAAGACTACAAAATTAAGTTAAAAAAACAACCCCGCAAAAAACGAAACTGATTTTTTCTTCAGGCAGAACCGAGGCCCGAGCCTCGAAGCTCTTAAGTTGAACGTGACTTAGCAT
>CAXSEH010000161.1:0-6634 GCA_964236345.1 uncultured Bdellovibrionales bacterium | reverse complement strand
GCTTCGAACTAACCCCGTAAAACGTAAACTGCTTTTCCATGTGACCGATACCCCCCAGGTTCCCAGAAAGACGCGTGCAAAAAGGGAACGGCGCGCTGAAGGCATAGTTTTCCCGACGAGAGGTAGCTCCGCTCGGAAATCGATTCGTACCTTGCTTGGCCTGATATTTTGATCATCCTGTGGTCGGTGGGGTGACAATTTTGTTTCTTCGGGTGAAATGGAACTGAATTGCATGGCGTCTCATTATGAGATTTCCTCGTATTATCCGTCACTTAATCTCTATTTCCTTTTTAAAAAATTTGGTGGCTTACGGCACGGGGTTTGAAATTAGCCATATGGAAGTAAAAAAGAATTGGAATTCATTTAGAGGAGTTTTTATGAAAAAGTTTTTAATGCTGTCACTACTTTTATCGGCGATCAACGTTGGTGCGCGGGAAATGATTCTAGAAGAAGGCCCCTCAACGCCAAGTCCGTTGTGCGTTCGCTTCAGTGAAGAGACGCTGACAAAAATTTATTCTGAGGCTTCTCGAGTTTTGAAAATCAGTGGCAACTTGCTGACCAATCATCGAATCGCCAACACGGATTGCAATAACAAATATAGCGCGCAGGCAAATCAAGATATAGGAATGACAATTAAAGAAGGTAACGCCATCTACGCTCAATGTGATCAAAAAAATATTTTGACCCAGGAGCAGTTAGAACAAACGTCTGTTTTATACAATCAATTAACATACGTCGGCCGATTTGAAAGTGCTAAATCATTTCTTAATGCGCACTTAACAAATCTTTCAATTCCGTGCGAAACGATTTACGCGCGCATTGAGCGATTAAAACAACTTCTTAATCTTTAATTTATTAAGGTAACAAAAACCATGCGCCAAAGTTCTTCCCACCTAACATATCTGCTAAGCCTTATGGCGACGTTGCAAATCGTAGCGCCGATCGCGTTCGCGCAAACCAGTTCGCGCACGACGACGCAAATGAAGACGCAAAAATACAACGGCTATGGATTACCGAATACTAAGTTTAAAAAAGTAAAAATTGATCTGGCGAAAAAGAAAAATGCTCCGAACGCGGAACCATCAATCGCAGCACCCGTCATCACCATGCCGAAAACCCCGATTCAGGCCGACGGAACGACGGCGACGACCGGCCCGACGGCGGCCGCGCCCGCAAAGTTTTTAACTTTCGGATTTGCGTACGATGTTTCGTATAATGCGCAGGCTCAGCTGCAAGAAAAAAATGCGCGCGAAGAGTATATCCTGGATGAATTCACTCCTAAAATGGTCATCGGAGAATACACTTTGCTTGGCGTTTTTGATTATATCGAAAATGTGAAAAACCCCGGTGCCAGCGAATGGGCTGACTCTTCAGTTTTTTTATCAAAAAAAGCGTGGGAACTGGGCCGAGTGATCACTTTAAGTCCGCATGCTTTACTTATCTTGCCGCTTTCGAAAGCCTCGCGTGAAGTTGTCCAAATGAAGTATGGCCTGAGTGCCGGATTTACGTTGGGGCTGAACACCAAAAACTTAGGTGCCGAGAAATTGGGTTTGAATTACGTTTTGCGATATACAAAGTATACGAATGAATTCGACACGAAAACTAATAATGAACCCGTGAATGATCACCAGATCCGCCAGCGGATTAATTTAAGCTATTCTTTTACGGAAAAGTTTTCCTTTAGAACGCGCTTTGAGTACAATTCAAACTATTCGGCGCAGAACGTAGTTAAAAACGGTTACGTGCACTTTGAAATTTTCAATTACCAATTTACCGAAAACTTTTCGGCCAACATCGGCCACAGCGCAGGTGGCAGCGTCTATACCATCCGAGATTCCGATGCGGGTAGCTCGGCTTATTTAGAAAACGATCTTAAATTTTATGATCCAAAAACTTCAGAACTTGCAGTAGGCCTGGGCTTTAGCATTTAAAAGGAAAATAGTATGAAAAATATGAAATTAGTTTCTTTAGGCTTAATTGGATTTTTAACGGCGCAAGTAAGTCTTATCGCTTGCAACAGTCCGAAGCAACGCGAAGTGGTTGTGGAAGCCGAACTTAAGCCAAATTTAGTAGCCATCGCAGATGTGCACGAGGCAACTTCAAATAAAAGTAGCGCTTACTATTATAAGGACACTGAAAACGCTGAAATACAAAAAACGGATAGCACTGAACAACGTAAGATCGATGCGGACGTGCAAAAGATTTTAAGCAAAGTGCAATTGGAAGCAACTAAAAAAGACTTAACCGAACATCTTGATCACGCCGGCTTAATCGCTTTAGTCATCACGGCTGACCGTATCGAAATCTATAAGGTAATAACTGACGAGGCCGCCGCCAAAGAAGCAAAGCCAATTTCGACGATTGCCGAAATCAGAAAGCTAAAAAAAGAAACCTTAGCGGCAAAGATGGTGCGCCCGGAAACGTTTTCTTCAGACGACGGCAAAGGCGAGAAAGCAAGCGATTCGGATGATAAAGCTGGGTTGAATGATAAAGCTGAGTTGAACAATGCGACTAACATCGTGAAAATTACGGCGATTAATATCACAACGGGCGTGTTAGAAAATAAAAAGACAAAGTACTACGAAGAAAAAATGTCGGTATTAACATTGGTCGAAAGACCTTTCGATCTTTCGACACATATCCAGCTGGGCACCGAAGAAGGTGCCGAAGCCCCAAAACCTAAGGAATAGCGGCCATTGCCGAAATCAAACTTGACCAGTTTGTTAATTTATCAAACTGAAGACCCTGATAGCGAGTCATGTACGATGAAGAATCGTACGTGCCGGGCATCCAAATAGACAGACCTGTAGCTCCGGCGAAAGAGCTTGAATTATCCGTCGATAACACTACAGCCGCTAGATCAGATTTAACTTGCGATATCAAAACCTGATCAGCATTGATTTGCAGAGCTTCAATTCTTTTCAAAAAGTCTCCCAAATCTTTATAATCTGAGTAATAGAAATCTTGGCTTGCGGCCGCTGCGACTTTAACTTTTTTCAACGAAGCCGCGTCCATTGATTTAAGGTGAGTAACTAAGGCCGTCGTCGATGCATTTAAAGCATCAAGTTTGGTTACATCCATAGCTGAAAAAGTTACGTCATCTTGACCGTAAACTCCACCTTTACTATATGACTTCAAATACTCTTTACTTAATAGGACTGAAACTTCGGCCGGCGTCATCGTCGGGGTCGCGGTCCATTTTTGTATGAACGGAGCGTAAGGCCATCCCGCACCCGGTTCTAAATCTTGCGAACCGACAAAATAATTTACGCTGTCTTTCATTTCGGAAGCAACTTCAATCATTTGCATCAGACAAGCATCCGAACCGTAGATGTCGACGTTACGACCTAAAATAGTTTTTATATCAGACATCGCAACGCCAAGTTGTTCTGTCGTGATGTGATGACCTGAATTATCGTCGTATGAAATATCGTTGATATGGATCGGCGAACTTAATTTCGTCATGTCAGTTGCGGCAAGTTTTCCATGAGCCATGTCTTGAAAATGCCAACCTGATCCGTGATTCCAAACGGCTACAAAATAATGTTTCGCCGGAAAGTTTTCCGCGCCCCACTTGACGAAATCAACGAGGTTTTTATAATCGCCCATATCGACGTTTGGCCGACTCATCAGCATCGGACTTGAAACTTTCGACGGATCAGTTGATTTCTCGACTAGGAAGCGATGAGTTTTCACGTCATCCGACTTACCCCACTCGACCACCATGTTCACCTGGTCGGTTGAACCTGATTTTTCCATATCTTTAATATTCATATGGCCAAATGAACTTAAGTTGTTATGGCCATTTAAAAATAACAGGAAGGTCCATTCTTTTTCTGGCAGCGGCAAAGATTGAACTTTGGCGGTGGCCGTTAAGGAAAATATCGTTAACGCAAATACAACAAACATTTTTTGGGTGGTTTTCATACTTCCTCCATGAAGATGTCTTCATTGTTTGCACAATAAATGATCTTTAGCAGGCCAGTTTCATTTTGGAACCGAATTCTGGCCGAAAGGAGGAGGAAATAAATGCCACGTCGCGAAGTCAAGTGGCCTGGACAATAGTTCGTAAACGAAAATTAAATTGAAGCTTTTGCGATCGCGCGATCCCAACTAAGGCGGCGTTTTTTCCTTACTGCTGGCGGCATCTGGGCTTTGAACTGCCGATCCTTTTTCCAAATCTTTCGGATGTCATCTAAATTTTTCCACAGACCGATTCCCAGTCCGGCAAGATAACAAGCGCCGGCCGCGGTCGTTTCAATTTGCTGCGGTCGATCCACACTGATCCCGAGATAGTCGGCCTGCAGTTGCATCAATAGATTATTTGCCGAGGCTCCACCATCAACGCGCAAACTTTTTAATTTTTTCTTTAAGTCTTTCTGCATGGCTAAAAGAATGTCGGCGTTTTGCAAGGCCATCGCTTCAAGCGTTGCGCGCGCGACGTGGGCCTTTGTGGTTCCGCGAGTCAGCCCGGTCAGCTCACCCCGCGCATTCGGATTCCAGTGGGGCGCGCCTAGCCCCGTTAGGGCCGGCACGAATTCGACTCCACCGGTGTTTGAAACAAGACCCGCTAATTTTTCAACTTCGGCGCTTTGTTCGATCAACCCTAATCCATCCCGCAGCCAACTGACCGCCGCTCCGCAAATGAAGGCTCCACCTTCTATTGCATATTGCATTTTTTCGTCGCCAATTTTCCACGCGACCGTCGACAGCAATCCCGCTTTTGATTTTAAAAATTGCGCCCCCGTGTTCATCAAAATAAAACTGCCCGTACCAAAAGTGCACTTACTGTCACCCACGTCGTAACAAGTTTGGCCAAACAAGGCGGATTGTTGATCCCCGGCCACCCCAGAGATTGGAGTTTGATCGGCCACAAAATCTAAACCTTTCGTCACCCCGAAAAGACCCGATGAAGACTTTATTTCGGGTAAGGTATGCAAAGGCACTTTAAAAATTTTTAATAGCTCGTCATCCCATTTTCCCGTTCTTAAGTTCATCAACATCGTTCGCGAAGCGTTACTAACATCGGTCGCAAATATTTTTCCGCCGGATAACTTCCACATTAGAAACGTGTCGATATTTCCGAAACAAAGATCTTTATCAAGTAAAGCGGTTTTGACGGCGTCGACATTTTCGATCATCCAACGCATTTTGCTAGCGGAAAAGTAAGGATCTAATACCAGCCCCGTTTTATTTTTAATTTTGCTAGCGTATTTTTTTTTAAGCTGTTCGCACATCTTTGTCGTTCGGCGGCATTGCCACACGATTGCATTATACAGAATTTCACCAGTCGATCGACGAAACGCGACCACCGTTTCACGTTGGTTCGTAATTCCGATCGCGACGATCTCACTTGGCGAAATTTTTGATTGTTCAATGGCCTTACGGGCCGATACTTTCACCGACTGCCAAATTTCTTCAGGATTATGTTCGACCCACCCCGGTTCCGGAAAAATTTGCTTAAAGGGGACGCTTCCGGCAGCAACGAGACTTCCGACTTGGTTCATGATGACCACCCGTGAGCTCGTTGTACCCTGATCAATTGCCATGATATATTTGTTCATAGAAATATCATGATCAATTTTTTAAAAAAACCCAATGAAAAAGTTTTTAATTTAGCGAAGCTTGATGCCGACGCTTTACTGTACAAGGTTTTCCCGCGGCTCTTCATGGAGGTTTTGAAAAAGTATTTTCGCCTGGAAGTTGAAGGTTTAGAAAATATTCCCACAAAGGGCGCGGTAATCATCGCGCCGAACCATTCGGGTTTTTCTGGCTTCGACGCCATGGTTTTGGCGTACATTTTACAGGAACGTACTAAACGCATTCCGCGCGTGATGACTCACCATCTATGGTTTTTAACCGAAAAAACCGCGCTTCCCGCTCATAAAATGGGTTTTATCGAAGCCACTTTCGAAAATGGCATTTCTCTTTTGAAAAAGAACAACCTGGTCGTGCTTTTTCCTGAAGGTGCAAAAGGAAATTTTAAGCCATCGTCTAAAAGGTACCAACTTCAAGAATTCAAACGCGGTTTCGTGCGCATGGCTTTGCAAACCGGTGCGCCCATCGTGCCGACATTGATTATTGGCGCCGAAGAAACTCATATTAATCTGCAGCAGCTTAAATTTTCAAAATTTTTGCGCGGATTGGTTCTGCCACTGCCATTAAATATTATACCCCTACCGGCGAAGTGGAAAATTATTTTTCATAAACCTATTCATTTGCCATTCGGTCCCGACAAAGTCAGTGACCACGAAACGTGTTTTGATCTTGCTAGCGAAATTCAAGAATCCATGCAAAAGAAACTGAATAAGGAAATTAAGAAAAGGGGATCGGGGTTTTTTTAAGGCGGGCAATTGGGCGTTTTAAAATTAGTCTGCTTCGAGCAATCCGGCAAATCGTTACCGATGGTTTTTAATATTTTGTCCCATTGCTGAATAACCATACCTTGCGAAGCTGCGTCGCCACGCCCGACTAATTTTTTAATCAGAAGACTTGCTAGACTGACGGCGATGACCATCAATAAAAGATATTCTATTAAAACTTGTCCGCGGTTAGATCGAAAATTCAAAGGACTTTTGTTCATGCATCCAATTCTGAAGAAGTTTTTTGATTTGCTCAATCTGTGATTGCACAT
>CAXSEH010000160.1:0-6641 GCA_964236345.1 uncultured Bdellovibrionales bacterium | reverse complement strand
CGATCAGGTACGGCGCCTTGAGCGAAGTCTGGGCGGCCTCCGCCTTTTCCTCCAAGGACTTGTGCGAAATCTTTTAATAAATCTCCGGCTTTGAATTGTGAATTCATTTCTTTACTAACCGAAATTATAACCGGATGCGAGTTTTCACTTTTACCGATCACCACGACGATTCCGCGAGAAACTTTATTTTTAATTTGATCCGAAATTTGCGACAGCACGTCACGATCATCAAGATTTAGATCGGCGAAGACAAGTTTTGCCGGGCCAGACTGTGATTGAAAGTCTTTGGATGCTTTTATGATTTCATCGACGTTGATTTGACCTGATTGAATCTTTTTGATTTGTTTTTGCAAATCTTTTATTTCTTCTTTCTTTTCGTCGATCCACGTCGTTATGGTCTTGTCGGCGGTAAGGCCTGTCGCCTGACGTGCCGTTAAAAGTTCTTCATTATTTTTCATAAGATAATTAATCGCGGCCGTGCCCGTGATTGCCTCGATACGTCTGACTCCTGAGCTGACGCCCGATTCAGATATTATTTTAAACGCCCGAATCTCTGCGGTGTTTTTAACGTGAGTTCCGCCGCAGAGCTCGCTTGAAAAATCTCCCATTGTTAAGACGCGGACTTGATCGCCGTATTTTTCACCGAATAAGGCCATGGCCCCTTTTTCGAGCGCGCTTTTATGGGACATCACTTCGGCTTTGACCGGATTGGCAGCGGCGATTTCATCGTTAACCAGGTTTTCGATTTTTTTAATTTCATCACTGCTTAAAGGTTTATTATGGGTAAAGTCGAATCGGGTGCGAGTGCTGTCCACTAACGATCCCGCTTGGGAAACGTGGGTCCCCAATACTTTGCGAAGTGCCGCGTGCATCAAGTGCGTTGCCGAATGGTTCGTCGTCGTTTGTCGGCGCTCTGATAATTCAACGTGTGCATCTACGGTGTCGGAAATTTTCAATTCTCCGTGGACCAGCTCGATATGATGGATGAAAAGATCGCCTTGCTTCGTGCTATTGATGACTCGCGCTTCGCCCGAAGTTGTTTTGATCAAACCTTGGTCGCCAACTTGGCCGCCGCCTTCTGCATAAAAGGGTGTTTCCTTTAAAATCAAGAAACCGGTCTGCCCGCTTTTTAACGAAGGCACTTCTTTTGTTCCGTCAGAAAGCGCCGTAATTTGCGAAGAACCAGTAAGCCCGTCGTAACCTGAAAATTTAGTTGGGGATTTAGCGAATTTTTGCGTGAATTCTAAAAGATGCTTCTCATCTGCTAAAAGGCTTTTACCTTTCCACGACGATTTGGCTTTTTCTTTTGATGCTTGCATGACTTTTTCAAAACCTACTTCGTCAACTTGTAAACCCTTTTCCGCAGCGATGACCGCGGTTAAGTCTACGGGAAAGCCGTAAGTATCATAAAGTTTAAATAACGTTTCACCCGAGACGAGCTTCTGATTTCTTTTCATCATCGCCGCTAATTCATCGTTTAAAATTGCGCTTCCGTTATCAAGAGTTTGCAAGAAACGGCTTTCTTCTTCTTTGATCGTCGTTAAGATGTGATCTTTTCGCGCGCGCAGTTCAGGGTAAGCGTCACCCATGTGCGAGATTAAAACTTCGCTCATCGCCGGTAAAAAGGAATGTTGCGTTGAAAGTTTACGCCCGTAGCGAATAGCCCTTCGCATGATTCGTCGTAAAACGTAACCTCGGCCCTCGTTCGAAGGAAGTGCGCCGTCGGCTAGCAAGAACGAAGTACTTCGGCAGTGATCCGCCAGCACGCGCATGGCCGCGACGTTATCCCGTACCGTTAAATCAGTTCGAAGAATGTCCGGATCAGAAACGTAACTTAGGCCGGAAAGTTTTGAAGCCTTATCGATCATCGGCGCAAAAAGGTCGGTATCGTAATTAGCGAACTGACCTTGCATCACGGCGACGACGCGTTCGAAACCAGAACCCGTATCGACAGACGGTTTTGGTAACGGAGTCATTTTACCCGGTGCTTCTTCGTAAAACTGCATGAATACTAAATTCCATATTTCTACGTAGCGATCTTCTCCGCTGACGATTCCTTTAAACGGATCGGATTCTCGTCCCGCTTTCGGGCCGTGATCGTAAAAAATTTCAGAACTTGGACCGCAGGGTCCAACATCTCCCATGCGCCAGAAATTGTCTTTTTCACCCAAGCGAAAGATTCGGTCTTTAGGGACGCCTTCTTGCTTGTGCCAAATATCCGCCGCTTCGTCATCGGTTTCAAAAACAGTTACGTATAATTTTTCTTTTGGAATTTGTAAATCTTTCGTTAGAAATTCCCATGCGAAATGGATCGCGTCTTTTTTAAAATAATCGCCAAATGAAAAATTGCCCAGCATTTCAAAAAATGTGTGGTGACGTGCGGTAAAGCCAACATTATCTAAATCATTGTGCTTACCTCCAGCGCGCACACATTTCTGCGAACTGACGGCCTTCGTGTAGTCACGTTTTTCTAATCCTAAAAAAGCATTTTTGAATTGGTTCATTCCCGCATTGGCGAAAAGTAACGTCGGATCATTTTCAGGTATTAAGCTTGAACTGGCAACGTAGGTATGACCGTTTTTTTTAAAATAATCGATAAATCGGTTTCGGACTTCAGTATTCTTCATTAGAAAAAGCTCCCGCTTTGAATTCATTTATTAAAATTTTGTTCACGATGTCTTCTTCAAATCCACGACCCGCTAAAAAACGGATCACTTTTGTTTTCTGCTTGTTCGCCTCGGACGGCGTTAGTCCTTCAAATGCGTCGGCCCCAAATTTTTTAAGCGAGGCGGCCCGGGCTTTTTCGTACTCTTCCTGCGCGGATGTGGTTACTTGATCTAAACCCATTTCCGCAAGCTTAGCATTGACCTTCGCTAGGCCCTGACCGCGAGCACTTAGTTTTTGCGCTACATCTTCAGTGAGATCGGCTGTCGGCTTAAACCAAGTTTGTTGTTCTGCCCAGGCGACTGCTTCATCAATAATGTCCGTCTCGAAAACCCGGCCCAATTTTTGGCGTAGTTCCTTAGGACTGTGATCTCGTCCCGCGACAAGATCCATAACTTTCTTTTTTGCATCGGTTAAGGTCATGGCGACATCTTAGTCAATGAAATCACGAATGACAATAAATTGAACCGATTCAAGGGCTTAGTCTTGACTCGTCAGGGAAAGAATTCAAGTCGTATTGGTGCTAGATTATTTAGAAAGCACGAAAGAAGGAACGATGGAAAACCGGATTCAATATGGACCCTATTCTCCGCAAGAGGTCGACCGCATCACGGTTTGGTTAAAGCAACAGCCAATAAAGTTCGAGCTCATTCGGGACGATCAAGAGGCTAAAGAAGCGCTTATGAACGATGGACAAAATCTGGTCAATTTGGCGGATTTAAGAACCGGAATTTATTTGGCCCAGGTTTTTTACGTCAATTTGATTAACCCGGATGAAGCTGAAAAAAAATCTTTCGAAGATCTTTTTTGTCTGAAGCCCGAAGTCTACCCCGGCCAAAAGCAAGCTTCTGAAGGGGATGACCTACGGTTAGCGGCGGACAGTTTACACAATCAACGCAAAAAACGCGGTTGGGCAATTTTATTATCGGCGTTGCTGATCTTACAAGTCATGCTAGTTATATATTTTATGAAGGAGTCTTAAAATGTTTGAAAGTGTCGGCTTACTGACTTTAGTTTTCATCGTTATCGGATTATCCGTCGTCGGCGGCGCATTTGTCACGGTTCAACAAGGCACGGTTTCGGTCATTACGATGTTCGGAAAATACCGCCGGGTGATGTACCCAGGCTTAAATTTCAAGATCCCATTTCTTGAAGTGGTCTTTCGCCGCATTTCGATTCAGAATCAATCAATCGAGCTGCAGTTTCAAGCGATCACGCAAGATCAGGCGAACGTTAATTTCAAAGCCATGTTGCTTTATTCGGTCATCGACCAAACGGAAGAGACGATTAAAAGTGTCGCGTTTAAATTTATCGATTTTTCCAGTCTGATGCAGACCTTAAATAGGACCGTCGAAGGAAGCGTAAGGGGTTTTGTCGCCACTAAAAAGCAAAATGAAATTTTGGCTTTACGGCGCGACATCACCGAGGCCGTTAAATTGAATCTGGATGAAGATTTAAAAAGTTGGGGTTACCACTTGATCGATCTTCAACTGAATGACATCTCATTCGATGAAACCATCGTGCAGTCCATGGCGCAAGTCGTGGCGTCGAGTAATTTAAAGGCGGCCGCGGAAAATGAAGCTCAGGCTTTATTGATTCGAAAAACCAAGGCGGCCGAAGCCGACGGTTTAGCCATTCGAATTTCTGCCGAAGCCGAAAAACAGGCGTCGCAATTGCGCGGTGAGGGTATTTCACTTTTCCGTCAGGAAGTGGCGAAAGGGATGCATAAGGCGGCCGAAGAAATGAAGGCGGCGGGTCTTGATAGTTCTTTTATTTTATTTTCAATGTGGACCGACGCCATCAAACACTTTGCCGAACAAGGCAAAGGGAATGTCATCTTTTTGGATGGTTCGAATGAAGGTTTAGACAAAACCATGAAACAAATGATGGCACTCAGCAAAATTCAGACGGATCCGCTGTCAAAAGGTTTGCAAAGATAGAATATTTTATTAAGTTAAGGGTCCAATGATTATCTGGAGGACCCTATGAAATTGGTTTACTTGTTAATTTGTTCTTTTTTACTTTCGGCTACCCTCTGCGGCTGCAACTCGAAGACCGATACGGTCAGCGGCGCTGAGAATACCGAAATGGTGCAACAGCTGGGTGATGTCATGGCGTCTATTGATGAGGTCGGCGGAACGGCTGGAACTATCGCAACACTTAGCCCTTCAATAAAAAAAACTTTTGCGCGTTTATCACCTGGTGATTCTCAACAAAACTATTTTCTCGAAAAATTTTTATTACCGCAAGCCTTTGCCGTGACTTGCGACGAGGGCACGGGCGGCTACCAGGCCGGCTGCACGGCGGTGGGAGGCGGTATTTACACGAAAACCAGAACATTCTCTAGTTGCTCGGTGGGCGGGGGAGTCCTTTATTCGGGTACCGTTTTGTTGACTTGGACCGGGACGGGAATAAATGGTTGCGCGCTTACGCAAATTGGCAACATGGTGCTACGCACTCCGACCTACACCGTGCAGGGGCGACGGGGCGCCACTTTAACCGTTTCGAAAGCGGCCACCAATGGGCAACAACTTTTATGGATATCGGGATCGGGAAGTAGTAAGATTTTTAACTATTCTAACGACGGCATTAGACGTAAATTCACGAACTCATCCGGCGTTACTACGTACGAGCACGTGACGACAGCGACCGGCGTTAATATCACCGGCGCCGATCGAATTATAAACCCGGGACCATCGCAATCCAACCGCACCCTTAGCGGCGGAGTGATCAAGGTGAAAGATGTCTTGGCCGACGTCACTTGTGATTTTGTGTCGACCAACGTAATTTGGAAATTAAGTACCTGTAACTGCCCCACCGAGGGGAGCTTTTCCGCGTCATGCAAGAAGGGCACAGATGGCGATGTTTATACAACTTCCCTTGTGCTGAACGGCTGCGGAACCGCGAAATACACCGAAGGCAGCACCACTAACGACGTTTTATTCGATCGCTGTGGCTCTTAAAAAATCTTTGTTGCTGATCGCGACTTATTTTAATATCGGAAAATTTCCGAAGGCTCCGGGTACCGTCGCGACGCTTGCCACGATACCGATCTGGTGGGCCTTGTGGCATGCCGGCCCAATCATCTACATGATCATAACCTTATTGCTTTTTCCGATCGGCGTGTTGGCCGCGCAAGCTTATGAGGCGCAATCATCGACACATGATTCGAAAGAAATTGTGATCGACGAGGTCGTCGGATTCTTAATCACGATGGTTTGGCTTCCGATGACTTGGCAGAGTGTCGCTTTTGGTTTCATTATTTTTCGGTTTCTAGATATCGTTAAGCCTCCGCCAATTCGTCAGCTCGATCAAAAAGTGCCGGGCGGCCTTGGGGTCATGCTTGATGACGTTGCTGCGGGAGTAATAGGCAGTATCGTGATGCAACTTATTTATACCCACACCCTTTGGCTAGGTGTGCAAATAACAAATTTGACAACCCCTTAATTTACACAGATGATACATATGTAAATTATATGAAAATAGATCAGAACACAGACATTACGACCTTCGAATCCTCTCTGAGAATCGCCATCGAAAAGACGGTAACGGTTCTTCGTGACAAGAAACTAACTGTCGGCTTTGCTGAAAGCTGTACGGGCGGACTTTTGTCTAGTGGATTCACTGAGCAGGCTGGAGTCTCTGACGTTTTCATGGGGTCCGTTGTTAGTTACGACAACCGCGTGAAGCAAAAGTTTTTAAAAGTTTCTGCAGAGGCTTTAAGAATCGAAGGCGCGGTCAGTTCCACGGTCGCCAGGCAAATGGCCGAAGGTGCGAAAGCGGAACTGGAAGTCGCGGTTTCGATCGCGATCACCGGGGTCGCAGGTCCGAGCGGTGGAACAGCTTTGAAACCAGTCGGCACTGTTTTCATCGCGGTGGCTGGTTTAGAAAGTGAAACAAAAGTTTTCGAACATCATTTTGATGGAAATCGAAAGCTGATCCAACTTCAATCTTGCGTCGCGGCCGTCGCGCACTTG
>CAXSEH010000159.1:0-6693 GCA_964236345.1 uncultured Bdellovibrionales bacterium | reverse complement strand
ATGTTCAGGATTCGGGTTTTATTACCTTTTCTGGCTTTATTCATTGCGCTATTTTTTTCGCCAAATTTACATGCCCGCAATTTTAGAAATGCCTATATCTCTTTCGAAATGTTGGATACGTGGACTTGCAAGCTAGAACAAACGGAGTGGGTTTGCAGATCCGAAGACGCCAAGGAAGCCCGCGAAGCAGTCATTATTTTAACCGCAAAAGAAAAAGGACCAACCGATTCATTTCCCCTTTACCAAAGCCACATGGATTCAAGCATTTCGACAACTTCCAAAACCGGTGCGCCACTTACGTCTCGGGTCGTTTATAAAGCCCAACAAAACCGCTACAACGATCAGCCCTGGCTGGATGGACTTCACCAAGACAGCGAAGTTAAAAATTATTTTACGCGATACTTAGCCACCATTAAGGATCAAATCGCGATTTTGGTTACGTTCAGTGCGCATAATTCGGTCTACGCAAAACATAGCGGTCACTTTATGAATACGATCAAGTCTTTACGAGTCGTCGCCAGCAAAGATCTTTTGTCACGCCCGGATTTAGGCCCGGTTCGCGGAGCCGGCGAAACGTTGGGGGCCGGCATCGGACAAGCGATGCCTGCGGATCTTTTGGGGGCCGACGAATTGGGAGATTCAGAATCTAAAAAAGGATTTTTAAAGAACGAAACGTTACTGGGATTTGGGATTCTGGTGTTGGCAGCGCTTCTTTACATCGTTTACCGTATTTACTCGAAAAAGAATAAGTAACATGAAAAAATCTAATCTCATTATCGTCTTATTATTTTTTACCACATTCTTTTTGGTTCACACCCCGGCTTACGCGAAGCTGTTTAAAAACGCCTACATTTCTTTCGATATGATAGACAATTGGGATTGCAAATTAGACCAATCTGAATGGGTCTGCCGATCACTTGATCCCAAAGAATCGCGCGAAGCGGTCATTGTTTTAACGGCTAAAGAAAAGGGCCCAACTGATTCTTTTGATATTTATCAAAGCCATATGAACTCGTCTATCACGACGACCAATAAGGCCGGCGTACGCTTAACATCTCAAGTAAAATATGCCGCGCAAAAAAACCGGTACAATGATCAAATGTGGCTGGACGGCCTGCATCAGGATAGTGAGGTACGGGGTTATTTCACTCGCTACCTCGCGACGATCAAAGAACCAATCGCCATCTTAGTTACTTTCAGCGCGCACAGCTCAGTGTACGCTAAGTACAGTGGCCTCTTTACAAAAACGATCCAGTCCTTGCGGGTATTGTTGGCGGACAACATTCTTCGAAGCCGAGAGGTGAAGCCCGGCGGAGGAGAAATTTTCGGCGCTAATGCTACGAATCCCATGGGCGAGGCAGGACTTCTTGATGAACCTACGGCCAGCAAAAAAGGATTTTTCGACAATGAGACTCTCATTGGTATTGGGATTTTAGTTTTAGCAATTTTAATGTACGTCGGTTACCGACTTTATTCGAAAAAATCTTAATTCATCACGAAATCAGTAAAGTACACATCTTTGACAAGACCTTTGTCGAGAATGTGATTTACTTCGGCCACGATCTTATCTTTCAGAAAAAGTTTCCCCTGAATGGTTTCAAGATCATCAAAAGTTTTTTCATTTAGTATTCTAACAATTTTATCTCGCGCTTTGGCGCGATTTTCTAAGTCCATAATTTCTTGAAAAGCTTCGGGGCCAATCATGTCTAAATTCACTTGGACCCGAATGGTTCTTTTAGGAAGGCCTGACAAATTGACGACGAACTTGTCCATGGTATAAACCATTGGCGCTAATGCAAATTTTTCCTTTAAGCTAGCTGGTTCACGTAAACTTTTTTCCGTAATTGCGGGAGATTCATAACCCAAAGTCGAAATGTAAACCCAGTAAGTTCCCAGGCCTAATACCGACAAATTCAAAGTTATAAGTACGATCGAAATAATTTTTTTAACCATGTTTTTCTATCGGAGAAAACCGGCTTTGCCTTGAATTTACAGGCGAAATTTTCGAATTTTCTCAATTTGAGACTTTGAAACAGTATAAATTCTGATGATTGGGACCAAAAATTATTTTATTTTTTAAGACGAAGCATATAGGACAACCCACAAGTAACCGTAAAGATTAACAACACTATGATGAAACAACGTGACGGCCTTCCTCTATTGCTAAGTATACTGATTTGCCTTCCGGCCGTGGCGCAGGATTTACCAATCAATGGCGAGGAGGCCGTGCAACTTCCACTCGAAGTTCTGGCACTATCTTCTGATGACCGACTTTCTACGACCGTTATCCTTGCCGATAAAACGAAAAGAAAATTAACCGTTTTCGATAAAGCCAGTTTGGATTCGAACCAATACAAACAGCAGTTTGATATCGATATTGGAAAAAATGATGGCCCGAAAGTAAAGCGCGACGATAAAAGAACTCCTGAAGGTATTTACCTGCTTGAAACTAAAAAAACGCAGCCCGAAATTCCTTTTGAAAAATACGGCGCAATGGCTTTTACGACGAATTACCCTAACTTTTTCGACAAATTTGAAAATAAAACGGGAGACGGCATTTGGCTTCACTCGGTTCCGGATACGGTTCCCCTAACGCGAGGCTCGAAAGGCTGCGTGGTTTTACGCAACGACGCGCTTAAGAACGTAGAACAATTTATTTCTCTAGGGAAAACATTTTTGATCATTAATAACCAAATAAAATGGCTAGCTTCTAAGGAAGACTACCAAAAAGAAAAAGACGTTGCACTTAATTGGTTAGAAAATTGGAAAGTGTTATGGCAGACGCAAGACTTAGAAAAGTACATTGAAAATTACGCGGATGATTTTTCGGTACAGCAGTACACTAAAGAAAGCTGGCTTAAGCATAAACAAGATTTGAAAAACCGATACAAATTCGTGAAGGTGACATTATCAAACCCCCACGTTTTTCATCTCAAAAATCAGTACTTGTTTCAGTTTGTTCAAGAGTATGAATCTGACGGGCACAAAGATATCGGTGTGAAAAATCTGTACGTTCTAAAAGATGGCGACAAATTAAAAATACATCGCGAAGAATGGTTCGAGCTGAAACAGCCCGTCCCAAAATCGGCACAAAATTAAATTAGGTCCTTGTCTTCTTGGTCCAAATCCAATTTTTCAGATTGGGCTTCTAAATCTTGCAAATTTTTATCGTTTTGATCGACTTCTTGCTGAGTCACTCGACCTAATTTGATATTCAATTCAACTAAGCGTTTATCAAATTTCAAACCTTCTAATGCTTTATTAAGTGACATAGTCTCTCCTTTGAGAACAATAGACATAGCTTCTTTTGAAGCTAAAATCCAGATTAATTCGAGCCCCTAGTTCCAATATTTAGGCCCGTCTTCCTTTTTAAGCTTCTCGTTGTCGACGACAAGCCTTAATCCAGTGGCTTTTTTCTTTAACTTCGTCTTGGTGTTTGAAAGTTTCCAACGGGTATGACCCATTAAAAACAAAAATCCCACTAGAGCGCCGCTCAGGTGGGCCAAATAAGCCACTTCACTTCCCGCAAATCCCGTCGATAAAAGTGAAACGAAATCAAGGCCGGCCGCCACCATAACGAAGTATTTTGCCTTCATCGGAAATATCAAAAAAATCATCATCCGTTCTGAAAAAATGATTCCGTAAGCGACCAAAAGACCAAAGATAGCCCCCGAAGCACCCAGCACCGGAATCATGAGGGGAGTCTGCACGCCCGTCAACGCACCGTAAGCCGCAACGGCTAGGCAATAAAGAAATGCCGCGGCAACTCCGCAGCCCAGAAAGTAAAACGTAAAAAAGCGCGCTCCCCAGTGTCTTTCAAGCTCTCCGCCAAAAAACCACAGAGTCAGTAAATTAAAAACCAGATGCATCGGCGAAAGCGCGTGAAAAAACATGTACGTCAATAATTGCCAAGCCCAAAACTTTTCAATGACTTGATCCGGGTGCAAAATAAACCAGCTACTTAAGTTCAACTTAAAAACTTTGTCGCAAATAATCTGAAGCACGAACCAAATCGCGCACATGGTAATGACTAATCGCTTCACTACCGGCGTCAACGGAGGAACTTGCATCGTAGGATTCACTTAAGACCTCTCCTGAAAGTAAGTATAAAATTTTTCGTAGCTCGTCTCTACCGTTTCGACCACTAGTTTCGTATTTGCGATCAACGGAAAGAAATTTAAATCTCCACCCCAGCGCGGAACAATATGATAATGCAAATGATCAGGAATTCCGGCGCCACCTGTCGTTCCGTGATTCATTCCAATATTAAATCCATGGGGCTTGTAAACGACTTCAATCGCTTCGATGGCTAATCTCAAGGTGGCCTGCAAATCATCGTACTGCGGCTTAGACAACGTCAGAAGCTGCCCGGTGTGCAACAAAGGCAGCACCAAAAGGTGTCCGTTGTTATATGGATATTTATTTAAAACAATTTGCGAATGTGCCGATTTATAAAGGCACAAAGTATCAGCCGATTTCTTTTCGGCCGCCGACCGACAGAAAACGCAACCATCTTCTTTCACTAACTTCCGAACGTATTTCATACGGTCGGGGCGAAAAAAGATATTTCTTTTGTCGGGCCAATCGCCGGGTTGAACCGTCGCCTTCGAATTAGCCCCAACAGAGACCTTCCGAGTTTTACGATTTGTTTTCTTTGCCAGTTTTTTTTTCGCCAAATCTACTCCCAGTAGCCAGGCATCAAATAAAGTGGTTGATTTAAGTATTTAGTTTTAAAAAAGGTTTGTGCCATTTGCTGCAAACTTAATGCAGCTGACTTTTTCCCAAGCAATTCTTTAATATCAGCCATCGTGTTAAGTTCGTCATCGTCATCATCGTTAAATGATAAAAAATCCATGAAATTCATTTTAGCACGGTGCGGGCGATAAAGTTTATAATCCTCGCCCAAATTAGCCATGCTTGCCGCCAAACGAACGGCATCTTCAAAGGTACCCACTTGGTCCGCAAATTTCAATTTCACCGCCGTTGATCCGGTCATAACGCGACCATCAGCGTATGCGTTAACCGTTTCAACCGGTAAGGATCTAGCTTCCGCGACGGTATCACGAAATTGCGCATACACTTCATCGATCATGTCTTGGAAAAGCTGTCGTTCATCGTCTCGCATCGCTCGATATTCCGCGCCAGAATCCTTAAACTTTCCCGACTTGATTGTGTACCTAGAAATTTTCGCCCAATCGTATAATTTCTCTAAATTAGCAAACTCCATGATGACCCCGATAGATCCAATCATTGCGCCTGGGGCCACAACTATTTTGTCGCAAGCCAACGCCGAATAATATCCACCGCTGGCAATCAATCCCGTAGAAACACAGACGACAGGTTTTTTAGTTTCTTTCTTCGCCCGCAAAATCTCGTAGTAGATTTCTTGCGATGGTCCGACGGCCCCTCCCGGAGAATTAATATCGATGACGATCGCCTTAACCGAATTGTCTTTCTTATATTTTTTCAACTGCGACAAAAACCTTTTACCGTTGATGATTACGCCATTGATTTCAAGATGAAGAATTTCGTTTTTAGAAAACGATTTTGTTTCTTCATTGCGGTCGCCGTCCCGATACCCCTGGTAACCACGATAAATCGCAATCCCGATAAAAATGAACACAAGACCGAATACAAATTTTTTACGAAAAGACCAAGGTTTCATAGGGTGTCCTTACTGGAAGTTGAAGGCTCTACTATAAAATAAATTCGGGAAAAAGGAACTGGTTAGTTTTAGGTTTTGTTGGGGATGGAGTTTTGAAAGCTGTGCGTAGTGGCACGACGTGCATCCGTCCATGGGAAGGCTCTTCTTCCGGCCGTCGTGGCCGGAAGACCAAAATGCGGGAACGAAAACCCCTTCCCCGATTTCCAGGTCTGACGGCCACGATGGCCGTCAGCAAGGCCCTCCCACGGACGGAAACCCACCGCTGTGCCCAAAGCCGCGTTGAAAGACGCCCCGCTCGCTCCCCAACCCAAAAAAAAAGGGAAGCGTCTCCGCTTCCCTTTTTCGTAACGACTTATCGCAAAGCGGCAAACGTTAGCTGTCAGATTTTAAATTCTTTAACTGGTCGCCGAACATGTCACCTAAACTTGTTTTAGAAGTTGCGGTAGCTTTCTTTGCGTAATCGTCAACGTCCGCTTTTTGTTCGCGAAGTTTTACTAATTTTGAAGAAAGACCGATCTTACGAGCGTCTTTATCAATTGTAATCACTTCAGCTTTTAAAGTTTCGCCAGTTTTAACAAAGTCTTCAACCGTTGCGATTTTGTCCGTTGTTAATTCAGAAATGTGAATCAAACCTTCGATGTCGGCTGCTAATTCAACGAAAGCTCCAAAGTCAGTTGTCTTTGTGACTTTTACGTCGTGTTGAGATCCGATACCGTATTTGTTTTCGATTTGAGACCAAGGATCACCTTCAAGTTGTTTAACACCTAAAGAAAATCTTTCGTTCTCAGAATCGACTCCTAAAACAACCGCGCGAACTTTTTGTCCTTTCGCGAACATTTCAGAAGGATGAGTCACACGTTTTGTCCAAGAGAAATCAGAGATGTGAACAAGTCCGTCGATTCCGTCTTCGATACCTACGAAGATACCGAAATCAGTAACCGATTTAACTTCACCTTCAATGATCGTTCCTGGCTGGTAAGATTCTTTCATCTCGACCCAAGGATTGGCTTGAAGCTGTTTCATGCCCA
>CAXSEH010000158.1:0-6800 GCA_964236345.1 uncultured Bdellovibrionales bacterium | reverse complement strand
GTGGTTTGTAAATCAACTCGATATCTAATTCTGTACCCAAATCTTTACTGCTGTCACTTGAAAACGGACGAGTCCCTAATTGGGCGTAAATCACCGTAGTTTTCAAATCAAGCTTGTCATTCCAAAGGTATTTAACTGAAGGTGCGACGTAAATTGCATTACTAATCGCTTCATCATCTGCAGAATTTGCGACGGTAAGTCCGGCATCTCGATGAATAATATTCGATGTTAAGAAATCGGCCTGTCCCATTCGGTGATTGAAAAGCAACATGGCGACGTCGTAGTTTTTATCCATTTGGTAACCTTCAACGACCCCGGTGGTTGCTGGATTGTCTCCGCTGGCCGTTCCGAATTTTGCAGCCCACTCCCATTTGCTTTGTTCGGTCGCCGGAAATAACATTTCTGCCGCGATCGCGTACGCATTATACTTAATATTTTCGTTGGTCGTACTGATGATGCCCGTATCACCGGTTAAAAAGCTGGCCTCTAACTTAAATTGAAAAACTTCCCACGTCCGCCCGAAGAATAAATTGACCGTCTTTGTTGACCAGGCGCTTGATACCGAGGCGGCACCCGGAACTCCGGTTGGCGCGCCCGTAATTAATTTGTTCGCATCGTTTGACCCGTAGCTGCTGCTTCGGGTTTGGTAGAATAAGCCTGCTTTGGCTCCGTTATCTTTGTTATCATATTCAAACACGATACTTTGTTCAGTCGTGATGACCCCTTGACCAAAATCTTGCTGCGAAACTTTCGTAAACATGGGCATGAAGGAAACATTGTCGATGATGAAACGGTACGCCAGCAAATCACGAGTGTCGTACCAGTGGTCAAATGGATTTAGGCCGGCATTATGGGTGATTCCCAATCCGAAATCGATAGGCGCACGACCCGCAATCAAAACCGCATTTTCCTGATTCACCGTTAAGTAAAGTTGGCTCACCCGTAAACCAGAAGCATCTTGATTTTCTGAATTAACGTTTGCGCCGTCATCGGAGCCGCCAGCACGTGTCAATCCACCGCCCCAAATCGAACCTAATTGCGAATTTTTATACGAGTTGATGTCATTCGAAAATATATCAAATCGACTGACCACGTTGATACCGTCAGAGGCCACAATCTTCGGAGTCAGGTAAAGGTAATTTAAACCGTAGGCCTTACGCCCCTTTTTTTCGTCCGAACCTAGCGTGGGTCGGTCGATTTCATTATATTCAATGCGATATCCGCCCGACCAATCGATCGAAGTGGCTAATGCTTTTTGAACCGTTAACAAAGAAATAAAACAAATTAAAAGACGCATAAAAATCCTTTTGATAATTAATTTTGAACAACACCCATAACATCTGTTTCTTGTATGATCTGTAAGTCTTCCGCATTGAATTTAATTTTCATTCCTGCATGTTGCGAAAATAAAACGGAATCACCAATTTTCACGTCCATTGGCTTCAGCGAACCTTTTTTGCTAACGGTTCCTCGCCCCACGGCCAAGACGGTCGCTTTTAAAAAGCCCGTTGCCTGCGAAACCGTATCCGGAATGATCAAGCCCCCGGCGGTCACTCTTTCACCTTGAGTAACCCGAATCACCAGTCGGTCACCAAGCGGGGTAATGGCTTTTGAGTAATCGACATTTTTAGGAGGAGATAGCTTTACCGGAGTTTTTAAAGCGATTGCTTTAGTGAATTTAGTTTTTGCTTTCGGTTTCGGTTTCGCTTGAGCTTTCGGCTTCGGTTTAGCTTGAGCTTTTGCTTTTACGCTTGATTTGCTTTTTGGTTTACTCTGAATTTTGGGCTTCATTTTAGCTTTGGGCTTCGGCTTCGCAACCAGCTTAGCTTTTGTCTTGGGTGCTGGTTTAACTTTCGTTTTCTTTTTATTTGCCATATCTATTCTTTTCCTCTTCATAATATTTTTTGTAAAGAATGTCCCACTCGCGCGTACCTTCCATTACATTCCGTTTCAGGGTGGTTACTTTTTCGCGGGCGCGCTGATCAATTTCGATATCTTCGCGAACAAATTCAACGATAGCTTTTTTTGCGATTCGTAAGGCTTGATCATCGTCAGAAAAGTCGACGATATCATCGCCCCAAACTTTATCGGTGATGACGTGAGCCCAGTGCGTTTGGCGATCTTCTGACAAAATCATAAAATCACTTTTCTTTCTTTCGCTAGCTTCTGTTTCAACATCGGAAACATTTTGTGGCGTTGAAATTCTCCTTCGTGTTGTCGTTCCATTTGATCCATTAGCGCTTGAACGTCTTGCTCGAGCTGCTGCTCTTTCAAAAGTTCAGAATTCATTGCGCCAACCATCGTCGACAAAACAACTTTTTCGTCAACCTTCAACGTGATTAAATTTTGTGATTTCCATTGGTTCAAGATTTTTTCCGCGAGTCTTTGTATTTGACTTGGTGTGAGCTTCGTCATTTTATGTCTTATGCCCCTTATTAGCCCCCAATTAAAGACCATTTGCACTACCTTGACAAGTTTTCTTACAAACAAAAGGCTTCGTCTGTGCCTGTCATTGAGCGCCGTATTATTTTCGCTGTCGGCTTGCGGGATTGAATGGCCCTTCGGCGCTAACTCTGACGTTCAAAAAAAACTTTCATCTCGAGACTTAACCGCTTCGACCCGTTACTACGCACGGGGACCCACATTTTTACCGGGACAAAAATGGAACGAAGATAGTTTTTTAAAAGCTTTGAAACAACAAAATTACCGAACTCTAGACGCTGATCAAAGCTTGCTGACCGGCGATGCTAAAAAATTAACCCCGCAAGACTGTCAAACCTTGACGATTTTTCCCAATGCGCTGGTCGAAAATTCTTACTGCTGGCAATGGATGACCCACGAAAATGAAAACACGTTGGTTGTGATCGACGAGAATCGAAAAATTAAAGCGACCTATAAAGGTCAACCTTATCAGTTGACTTGGAAGGCGGCCTTAGATCCCGTGTTGGTGGCTCAATACCGGGGGTCAGAGCCGGTCATGCAAAATGAGTTTAAAGTTTCAGAATTTCCCGTGCATTGTTTAAACGCCGTCATGGCCATTGAAGACAATGACTTTCTTGAACACTCCGGAGTCAGCTACACCGGACTCGCCCGGGCATTTGTCAAAAATATTGTGAAGATGCGGGCGGCGCAAGGCGGTAGCACGATCACCCAACAACTCGTAAAAAATTATTTTTTGACGCCCGAAAAAACTATAAAAAGAAAATTAATTGAACTTTATTTAGCAACGAAGGTAGAATCCGAGTGGACAAAAGATGAAATTTTACAAACTTATTTAAATATTATCTACATGGGACAGACCGGGGCTTTTCAAGTTCGGGGATTTGGTGCGGCCGCAACCGTCTACTTTAATAAACCGGTGCAAAATCTGGAACTTCCCGAGTGCGCTTTGCTAGCGGCGATCATCAACAACCCCGCTATGAATAACCCCTGGAAAAAAGCTGAGAAATCTATGGCGCGCCGAAATCTCGTCTTAAAAAAGATGCGCGAACTTAATCTGATAAACGAAGACGAATTTCAAAAAGCCACTGCGGCGGCTCTTCCCGTCCAAGTTCCCTTAAAAGCGGTCGAAACGGCCCCTTATTTTTTCGATGGTGTTCGCAAACAAATGCAATCGCTAGGCATTAGCACGGAGGGCGCCCGCATCGAGACTAGTCTTGATTTAGAAGCGCAGGCGCTGGCGCAGAAGTCTTTGCTCAAGCACATCGATGAGCTTGAAAATCAGCGAAAAAACATTAAATCAAACAAGGAAAAAGGTTTTCGCTTAGAGGGACTAGTCGTTTCGTCAGAAAATTCGACGGGTCTTGTGAATGTATTTGTGGGTGGTCAAAGCTACCGAACGACGCAGTTCAATCGGGCACTTGATGGTCATCGTCAGATCGGTTCATTAATTAAACCATTCGTTTACTTGTCGGCTTTAATGCACGGTTTTCCCGAAGAACGCAACGTCACACCGCTAACGATCGTAAATGACGTCAAGTTCGAATGGAAATACGACAAAAAAACGTGGTCACCCACAAATTATGAAAAGAAATTCAACGGCGAAATTCCGCTCTATTATGCTTTAAAAGAAAGTTTAAATTCACCGACGGCGCAGGTGGCGCAAAAGGTTGGGTTAGATAAAATTATCAATTTAGTTCACGAAATCGGCTTTACTTCCAAAATGGAAACAACCCCTTCAACAAGTTTAGGGGCCAGCGAACACTACCCGATGGAAATATTGGAAAGTTATCGAACCTTAGCAAATTTCGGAACTTATATGAAATCTTCTTTTATCGAAAAAATTAGCGACCGAGATCAAAAGGTTGAATACGAATACAATCCGGTGCCGGAAAAAAAATTAAACGACACCGAGCCCGCCATGTTAGTCGGTATGATGAAAGAAACTTTTAGATCTGGAACGGCAAAAGCGGCTGCCGCCTACGGCTGGACTGCGCCCTCGGCTGGAAAAACCGGAACCACGTCTGACAATAAAGACGCATGGTTTTCGGGATTTACTCCCTTTCAAACGAGCGTCGTGTGGTTAGGTTACGATCAAAGTTTATCAAGCCAATTGACTGGTAGCAGTGGCGCCGTTCCGGTGTGGGTGCAATTGATGAAATATTACCAGGGCACGTGGCCCGAAGATGATTTCATCTGGCCCGCTACCGTTGAACCGCAAGAAGTGATTCTACATGGCACCGATAAAAAAACGGAACTTATTTTTAGAAAATAGTTAAAGTTCGACGACCTGGCTTTCGACGGCAAAGTCCCATTTTACTTTAAGGGTGGGGAATTTTTCTTTGAAGCTGATTTCGGCTTTCTTCTTTTGGAGCCCAATATCCTCAATAGAAAAAGAAGGATCATGGTGAGCAAAAAGTATTTGTTGAACACCAAAATGAACAGCAACTTCAAAACCTCGGTCACAAGTTCCATGGCCCCAACCCTTCTTGATCGACATGTCCGACTCTTCATATTGCGCATCGAAAAACATCAGTTGCGCTTTTTCGAATAGACCCCCATCAACGCCCAACTGCGCTTTTGTTGTCCGAATGGCTTCATTATCAACCGCATGGGCGTAAACTTTCCCATTTTTTTCAACGCGAAATCCGTAACATGGATCTGGATGATCCATCAGGTAAGCGGTCACATCGAAACCGTTAATGGAGCTTTTCTGGTGGGCTTCAATTTGATGAAATTCAATATTTGCTTCGAGATGTTCAAATCCCACCGGAAAAATCGGTCGCTTGAACAAGTCGCGAATAATTTTTTCGCCTTCGGGTTGCACCATGTAGTAATGAATTTTTTTACCTTTAGTAAAGTGCGGCGAGAAAAACGGAAGCCCCAAAATATGATCGAAATGAAAATGGGTCATCAGGATATGATATTCGTTAATTGAGTCATGTGACGGAAGGGAATCGCTGAGTGATCTTAGACCGCTACCCCCATCGATGATTAGATTTCCAAACGATGAAGAGATTTCCACGCATGTCGTGGCCGTACCGAAGCCACCGACTACTTGCTTTGGCTTACTTTGCAAAAAACGAGCGACATCCGTTTTTTTCTGATATCCCTCATCAAAAAACTGGTTCATCAACTCTTCAAAATGTACGCTCCACTGCTGTGGATCTAAAGAGCTGGGTAATGAACCCCGTACTCCCCAAAATTTAATCCTCATCTTATTTATTTTTCACTACCCTCGATCTAACGTCATTTGTCTTTAAGCAAAGCTGGCCCGCAGCTGGCCTAAAGTGCTGATACAAAACGACTCTACCCAAACTGGCCTTAGGTTTGCTCTTTACAATTGGTTACCTCGAATTTGGGAAAAACAGAGCCATAAGGACGCTAAAAATGACTTTAAAACGATTTCAGGACATCATTGCTGTCAAAACGGAGTCCACCGACTTAAACGGTGACTCTGTGATCACGGCATTTCATGGTCGAAATCTAGAAATCGCGCAAATGAGCGAAGCGGCCTTCAGTGAGATGATCAATATCCAGCTTCGAAGCTCGATGGTTCCTAATCCCCTTTCGGCTCTTCAAAACGAAGAAGCTTTTCAATCTTTGAAAGACTGGAACCAAGAAGATAATCCCGACGTAAAATCGGGCCGCGTCAAGTTTGGGATTAAAAGTTTAACATTAAACGTGACGCAAATTTGTAATTTAAAATGCAACTACTGCGCGGCGGGCGGAGACGGCACTTATGGCGAAGCCATCAACAAAGTGTCGGTCGAAAAAACTTTGCCCCAACTTAAATTCTTTTTAGAAAGCCTAAAAGACGGGACGGAATTTAATCTTTCATTCGTCGGTGGTGAACCCTTTCTTTATCCAGAAGCGATGAAAGTTATTTACGATTACGTCATCGCGGAATCCGCGGGCCGCAATATCAATTGCCGCTTCATGGTGACGACTAACGGAACTTTAATAACCGATAAAGCTATCGAGCTTTTAAAAACGATGAAGATTCACGTAACGGTAAGCCTTGATGGCGCTGCCGCTATCAACGACGTGGTTCGCCCCAGCAAAAACGGAAAAAGTTCAACTGAGGCTACATTAAATGGAATCGAAAAGCTCGTGGCGATTAGATCATCTTTAGTATCGATCGGCATCGCCGCGGTTACTTCAAGCCAAAATTTGAACGTCAAAGAAAACTATTTATTCTTCCGTACTTTAGATGTTGATTGGTATGAATTTAACTTTTCATATTCCGAAAAAAGCCAAGCGGCCCAAGACGAATATTTAAAACAAATGTCCGAAATCGCCGAACTTGCGTGGACCTCGGGTGGCGAAGATGAACTTCGCAAGATTAAGACCTTCAACGC
>CAXSEH010000157.1:0-6812 GCA_964236345.1 uncultured Bdellovibrionales bacterium | reverse complement strand
ACAGTCTAAATCATCGAAATTAAGTCGACAAGGTTTCGCTTTTGATAGATTCGATTCTACGCAGCAATTCTTGCAGCACCTTCAATTTTTTTTCTTGGATGAGTTCGCGCTTCGATTTCGAGGCGTCTGCTAAGGATTTAGGCTGGATATAGGCGGGTTGTTCATAAGCGGAAAGTCGTAAGCGTCGGGTTTCAATTTCAGGATGCGAGCCATATTTGGTTGTGCAGTCATTAAGCAAGTCCAAGGCTTTTCTATTTTCATGTCGAATGATCAAAGCATCAATGTAGGAAATCACTCGAACCAAACCTTCCGCGGGCGTGCTCCAATTTTGCGTCACTTCGGTGGAAGCCTCGGTGTCTAAATCCGCATCCGGAAGCTTTTGCATTTCAAAAAGATCGTCTTCGTATTCATCAGCGGTTAACACTTCTAACTTTGCAACAGCTCGACGGGCCTGCGGATGGGTCGGATTGAAAAAAAGAACTTTTTTGAAGGCGTGCGATGCTTTTTTAGCGGCCTTTAATTCCAAGTACACTTCGGCTAATTCTAGCCACGCGCGCCAGTTGTCTTGGGCCAATTTCGTGGCTTCTAAAAGCGGCGCGAGAGCTTTTTCGGTTTCTTTGGCTTTACGAAAACTACGCCCCAAAAGGATGAGGCCGCTGATCGATTGGGGATGAAATTTTAGACTTTGCTGAATCAAAACGACCGCTTCGGTGAAGAGATCATTGCTTAAATAAAGCTCTGCCAGGCGAACGAATTGGCTCGATTGGGGGTGCTGATAAAGTTCGACCTGAAGTTTTTCGATTTCATCTTCTTGTGTCATCTTCAACAATCCTCGCATTTTATTGACTCAAAGAAAAGCTCCTTATTGAATAAAAGGATGATCATATTAGGCATCGATCCGGGATCGCGTTTTCTGGGGTACGGAGTGATTTCGGTTCATTCGAACCAGATGAAAGCCGTCGATTTCGGAGTGTTGAAATTCAATCCCGAGATTCCCTTGTCCGAACGACTTCTTTCTATTGGTGAAGCCGTGCGCGAGCTTTTTACAAAATTTAGTCCCGACCAAGTGTCGCTCGAAAAAATATTCTTGAGTAAAAATGCGGATAGCGCTTTCAAGCTGGGGCACGCTCGGGGCGTGATTATTTATGAAGCTCTTCGGGCTCGTGCCGAAATTCACGAATACGCAACTCGCGTGGTTAAAAAAGGCATCACCGGAAATGGTGGGGCCGACAAAGAACATGTTAGTGTTGTGGTGCGGAATATGTTAAAAATTGGTCCGGTGAAGTCGTTAGATGCCTCGGATGCATTAGCGATGGCGTGTTACCACGCTTCGCAATTGAACGTGATTGAAATAAAAAAAAGAATGAAGGTGTTAAATGATCGCTCTCCTTGATGGAAAAGTTTTTGACGTCACCACCGAGCAATTTATTTTGATGGTCGGCGGAGTGGGCTACGACATTTCGACGTCCACCCAAACTTTGGCGGACGTGCAAATGTTGATCGGCCAGCCGCTTAAGGTGTGGATTCATTCGCACGTGCGCGAAGATTCATTTCAACTTTTTGGATTTCTAACGAAGGCTGAAAAAGAATTCTTTTTGATGCTTTTAAAAGTAAACGGCGTCGGACCCAAAGGCGCCTTGTCCATTTTGTCAGGCGCAAGGCTTTCGCAAATTCAAGAGTGGATCGAAGCCGGGGACGCGAAGGCATTATCATCATTACCCAAAGTTGGCAAAAAAACGGCAGAACAAATTGTTCTAACCTTGCAGGGTAAGCTAGTTCGTATTGAAACCACGCAAAAAGTGAAGGCGCCGAAATTACCAGATAATCTTCAGCAAATTGCTTCGGCTTTAATGCACTTGGGATTTAAGAATCAGAACGTCGATCAATTCATCGCCAAGTTGGGAATGACAGTCACAATCGAAGAGGGTGTTCGCGAAGGTCTTAAAAAACTTTCAGGACAACTGTAGGAGTAGTTGATGGAAAGAATCGTTCAAAGCGAAATGCAGGATCTTGATTTAAAGTGGGAAAATAAACTTCGTCCACAAGTGTTTGAAGATTTCCCTGGTCAGCATGACGTAAAAGAAAAAATAAAAGTTTTCTTAAAAGCCGCTTCCCAGCGGGGCGAGCCTTTAGACCACACTTTGTTATTTGGTCCTCCTGGATTAGGTAAAACAACGCTCGCGCAAATCATGGCGCACGAAATGAAAGTTGATATCAAAGTCACATCGGCGCCCGCGATTGACAAAAAAGGCGATCTGGCCGCGATCCTTACAAGTTTAAAACCTTTTTCTATCTTATTTATCGACGAAATTCATAGGTTACCTCGCGCAATTGAAGAATACCTTTATACCGCGATGGAAGATTACTACATCGATATCGTGACGGGTGATGGCCTGGGCTCACAGTCAATGAAATTTCAATTGGTGCCATTTACGTTAGTCGGCGCCACCACGCGGGCGGGCCTTTTAGATAATCCCTTTCGCGATCGATTCGGCATTCAGGAGCGCTTGCAGTTTTACGACCGCGAATCTTTATGTAGTATTCTGCTTCGTTCGGCGAATATCTTGAATTTAACAATGGTTCCCGAGGCCGCGGCCGAAATTGCGCGTCGGGCCCGTGGCACGCCAAGGGTCGCAAACCGCCTGTTAAAACGGGTTCGCGACTACGCGCAAGTGAAGGGTAATGGAACCGTGGATCTAGATCTTGCAATCTACGCGCTTGATCAGCTGGGCGTTGATAAGAATGGTTTAGACGAGATGGACCGCCGCATTTTAAAAATCATCGCTGAAAAATATGATGGCGGCCCGGTGGGAATAGAAACTCTGTCGTCGGCACTAGGCGAAGAAGCCGAAACTTTGGAAGAAGTTTACGAACCTTTTTTAATTCAAGAAGGCTTCATTCAAAAAACGCCGCGTGGTCGTATGCTAACCAGTTTCGCGAAGCAAATTGCTTTGCTGAATCAATAATGGCGACGAAAACGATTATTTTAGTCAGGCATGGGCAGTACATCCTAAAGGATGATAACCAGATCGAAAAATTGACCGATCTGGGGCGCGAGCAGGCCCATTACGTCGGCGATCGGCTTAAAGAAAATTTTTTGATCGACCGAATTATTCACAGCACCATGCCGCGCGCGATCGAGACCGCCGCGATCATCAGAAAGCAGCTGGGTCACTTGGGCGAATATGAAGCCAGTGAACAGGTGCGCGAATGCGTGCCGGGATTTCCGAAGAAGCTGCGAAAGAAGTATGGTTTCACGAACGATGAATCTTTACTTGAAAGCGAAGCCTACGCCGAAAAGGCGTTCAAAAAATATTTTAAATCTCCGAAAAGAAATTCTTTAGAAGTGATTGTCTGCCACGGAAATTTAATTCGGTTTTTAATATGCAGGGTTTTAGGAATCGATACCCTTAATTGGCGTAATCTCGATATTCAGCAATGCGGGATCTCGGTCGTCGAGCTGCGCTCGACCGGAGACCAGCGCAAAGTTTTAATCAGTCATAATGACGTTGGGCATATTCCAAAAGCGAAGCGCACGTTTCTTTAAAACGAAGCGCCTAAGTAAAAACGCAAACCCATCGCCGTTGTTTTCCTTACGTAGCGATCTTCGTCGTCTGACAACTTAACGGTGTCGGGATTTGTTCCCGTAGAGCTTTCTGATTTAATAGACCTCGTTACGGGAAGTGCGACGCCGAACCAGTCACAGCCCAGGGTGAAATTTTCAAACTGCCATTGATTTCCGATCACGATTGTTCCAACTACGGATTCACCGTTAAATTTATTTTCAGAATAAATCGAGCTCGAGAATAGACTTCTAGAAGTGTAACGGTAATCAACTTGTCGATAATCGGCCCCCACGCGAAAGTAAAAAGTATTCGACACAAATCTTTTGTAGTGAACTCCGTAAGATTTCGTTACAATTTCGTAGTCGGTGTAAAAACCGTACCAATCATAGGGTCGGCCGGAAACGTATTCAATATCGACTAAAGAGTTGCGATCTAAGAACATTCCGGCACCAATACCGCTTGAGATCGACGGGTTCGGCCCGACCCCTATTAATAAAGCGTGAAGGGTAAATTTTTTATCGGTGCGATTGAATTCACTACCTTCTCCACGAGGAACCGTAGAGGCCGGCTCATTAGTGGGCGTAGGTTCAACAGTCTGAGCGAAGGAAGCAAAAGAGACTAAAGTCAGGGTGCTAAAGCATAATAAAATTCGATTCAACATGGTCACCTCATTAGCCAGAAAACTACCACAAAAACGGGTAGAGGCAATTTACATTTGCCTGAAAAGCGCGTTCAGATTAGGATCATGAGATGTTCTTTCAAAAAACGATTCGTCAAACAATGCAAGTCGAGGGCGTCGGCATTCACTCTGGCGAAAAAACAACACTCAAATTTAGACCCGCACCCGCGAATACGGGGGTTTACTTTGTTCGAACGGACCTTCCGGGTCGCCCTTTTTTAAAAGTTTCTGCAACAAACGTTCAGGCCGTTAGTTATCAAACAACTCTGGGCGGGCCCGACTTTAAAGTGGCGACGATTGAACATTGCGTTTCCGCCCTATCGGCCCTTCGAATTGATAATATTTATATCGAGTTAGACGGTCCAGAAATTCCGATTTGTGATGGCAGCGCCAAATGTTTTTTAGATGCGCTTTTAAAGGCCGAGCCTTTTGAATTAGATGAGCCTCGTAAATATTGTTACATTACCGAACCTATTTCTTACTCAGAAGGTGATAAGTCGGCCTACGTAATCCCGTATCATGGACTGCGCATTACTCTGTCGATCGATTTTCCCCACTCGGTCATAGGCGAGCAGAAAATGGATCTTGAAATCAACGAACAAACTTTCATTCGCGAAATCGCCGGCGCCCGTACATTCGGCTTCATGAAAGATGTCGAAGCGTTGAAAGCCGCGGGCCTTGGTCGCGGTGGAAGCCTTGAAAATTGTATCGTACTCGACGACGCAAAGGTCATTAATCCCGAGGGTTTACGATATAAAGATGAATTTGTACGTCATAAGGCTTTAGATGCTTTAGGCGATCTAGTGACCCTCGAGATGCCATTGATGGGCCACCTGTTTTTACATAAAGCAGGGCACGATATCATAAACAAATTAATCAAAAAAATAGTGGCGAGCCCCCAGTCGTATCGCTTCGTCGAAATGGGCGCCGACATCTCTTCGGAAGCAAAAAAATTCGCAAATTGGACCCTGACTTAACCCAGCCTGTAAATTGAGCAAAGCAAAGAATATAATTTGGACTTTCAAAATCCAAGCTGGTAGTTTTTCTCATCAGCTTTTTATTCATAAGGAGAATGTATGATTATCGGAGTTCCTAAGGAAATTAAGATCAGTGAAAACCGCGTTGGTTTAACTGAAGCGGGCGCACGTCAATTCGTTAAAGAAGGTCACGCCGTCATCGTCGAAAAAGATGCGGGCGTGGGTAGCGGTATTTCGAATCAAGAATACGAAAAAGCGGGCGCGAAAATCATCGATACCAAAAAAGAAGTTTACGCCAAAGCCGACATGATCATGAAAGTGAAAGAACCACTTCCTGACGAATACGAGTTGATGCGCGAAAATCAAATTATTTACACTTACCTTCACTTGGCCGCCGAACCGAAATTAACTAAAGTTTTGTGCGAAAGAAAAGTGAAAGCAATCGCTTACGAAACCATCCAGTTAGAAAATGGTTCTTTACCGTTATTAACTCCGATGTCTGAAGTAGCGGGACGTATGGCCACTCAAGTAGGAGCCTTCTACCTGCAAAAAAATCACGGCGGTAAAGGAATTTTACTTGGCGGAGTGACTGGGGTCATGCCGGGTAAAGTAACGATCATAGGCGGTGGCGTCGTGGGCACGAATGCGGCGAAAATGGCCGTGGGTCTTGGCGCCCAGGTTACCATTCTTGACGTCAGCACCGCTCGGTTAGAATACCTTGATGATATTTTTAACGGACGTTGCCAAACCTTATTTTCAAATGCAAAAAATATCGAAGATTCAGTTCGTGAATCTGATTTAGTCGTCGGTGGAGTTTTACTTGCTGGTCAAAAAGCACCGACATTGGTTTCGAAAGAGCTTATTTCGCAAATGTCGAAGGGTTCGGTCGTTGTTGACGTTGCCGTCGATCAAGGTGGTTGCATCGAAACTTGTCGTCCGACTTCACACACGTCACCTACTTACGAAGTCGATGGCGTCATTCACTATTGCGTGCCGAATATGCCGGGCGTGGTTCCGCGAACATCTACTTACGCGCTAACGAACGTAACGCTGAAGTACGGTTCTATGATCGCCGCAATGGGCGTAGAAGACGCGATCGCGAAGAACAAGCCTTTGATGAAGGGTCTGAATGTTTACGGCGGCTACGTCTGTTACGAGCCCGTCGCAAAAGACTTGGGAATGGAATGCCGTCCATACAAGATCTAGGTTATAAGATCCAGATTCGCCCGATCCTTCAAATATATAAAATATAATTTTAAAGCCATTTGCAAAAATGGCTTTTTTTTTGACATAAATTTTTCGGCTAAAAAGCTAAGAGGGCTCTTTCTCCCTATGTTTACCGTTGGTACATGGTGCCAAAGGTAAACATAGGGAAGAAGAAGAAGAAGAATGAACGAAAGATATTCCGACCGGTAAGGCGGCGGGCCGTTTACTACCATTTTTAGAAACCAGGTTAAAATTATAGGCCCTCTGCAAAAGTAATCAAATAATCTGCAAATAGTGCGTCTATCCGGTAAACTTCGCTTTGGGAGGGTTTATGAATTTTAAAATTGTATTTTTCTCTACTTTCCTTCTGTGTGTAACCGTTAA
>CAXSEH010000156.1:0-6915 GCA_964236345.1 uncultured Bdellovibrionales bacterium | reverse complement strand
TTGACCATCCGATGTTAACTGAAGATGATTTTTTAAACCACCTTCGACGTAAAAACCAGTATTTTCGAACACATTGAAAAGACGTAAACCCGCGTACAGCTGGTAATCCAAAGACAGTGGAGATTCCTCGGAAAGTTGCTTGAAAAAGATTCCGGGACCGACGGCAAAGCCAAAGTACAACGGAAACTTCGAACCTGCATCGGGAAGGGTCATAGCGTAAAGAAAACTCATCTTGCTGGCCCGTTTTCCGGTGGGTTCGTACTCGGTGTAAGAAACCCGAACGGCATGATCCAACAAATTATTGTAGTCGCTTATCCGGTAGGTCATGTCGACGCCCCACTTCCCTACGTTTTCTTCTTTTCCACTTTGGCCCCAATTGTAAGAATCCGTACTCATGTAATTGCTAATTCCAAAAGTCAGGTAACGTTCGTCCGGAGACAAGGATTCAACATTAGAGGGTTGACGTGGCTCGTAACGTCGTCGCTCGGTAGGTTCGTCAAAATTGCTATCGGGGGTTTTACCATTGTTCGCCTGAAAGTACTTAGCGGCGGCCCTTCTGCCCACTTTGGGTGCATTAGCAAAAGCTTCCGTATGAAAAATGCATAGACTCAAACTCGCGAGCCATAAAAAATTTAAGCGTCGGTACAACGATGTCATCAATCCCCCAGAGCCTAGAGTAGCCTTTGAATATTATGCTACGCACAAGTTTTTCCACTGTCCACCGCCCGAGGATTGACCCTGACTAAGGCCTCACCTACTTTAGACTTTGGAATAGGAAACGACTCGACCATGAAATGCCCTTTTTGCGGCCATTCAGAAGATAAAGTCCTGGATACCCGTGTGCAAAAAGACGGTGGCATCCGCCGTCGCCGCGAGTGTTTGTCCTGCAAAGCGCGCTATTCAACGATCGAAACCGTGATGCTCAGTTACCCTTACATCATCAAAAAAGATGGCAGACGCGAACCTTTCAATAAAGAAAAATTGCTACGAGGCTTACAAGCTTCGTGTCAAAAGCGACCGGTCAGTCTGACCCAGCTTGAGGGAGCGGTCGAAAGAATTTCCGCCTGGCTGATGACCCGCGGAGATAGCGAAATCGCTTCACGTTTAATCGGTCGAAGGGTGATGGCCGAATTGAAACAGCTCGATGACGTGGCCTACGTCAGATTCGCAAGTGTCTATAGAACTTTCAAAGATGTTCAGGAATTTGTAGAAAAACTTGAAGGTGATGAGCTAATTGATATGATTGATTCCGCCGGTCCGCAATTGAGTCTGACGGCGGTAGCGCGGCCAGCAGAGGCCAGGAAAGCAGAAGATGAGAAGACAGTCCCGGGAAATCGCCCTCCAGATCCTATTTCAAACTGAGTTCGCTCCCCAAATAACGTTCGAAGATCTATTTTCCATTTATACCGAAGAACACCCCGAACAAAAAGACCGCGGCATTATCAAATACGCCGACGACATTGTCCGCGGTGTTCAGTCTCACAAAGTTAACGTCGATCAAAAAATTCAAGATGCCAGTCGCCACTGGAAAATTGAACGCATGGGCGGAGTTGACCGCAATATTTTACGCATGTCTGTTTTCGAAATGCTTTTTTCCAGCGAAATGATCGAGCCCAAAATCGCGATCAACGAAGCCATCGAGGTGGCGAAAGTTTTTGGCTCCCAAGAATCACCAAGTTTCGTGAACGGAATATTAGATCAAGTGGTAAAGAATGAACGTCGCTGAAATTCCGGCCGATCAAGCCTTTAGCGGCGGCGCAGATCTATGGATTCTAAAAAATGATTCCCTTAATAAGTGGTGGCAAGAAATCGATTTTCGCTCGGGATTCTTGCTGACGCAATGTCTGCATTACCATAAAAAACCAATGGCCACGAAGGTGAATGAAATTCTTGAGCTAACAGAATTTCCCCGCCTGCAGATTATTGAAGATGCGAATTGTTTGCTTATTGGAAGTTCGGCGCATTTTTTGAATAAATGGATTTTAATTTGGGATCAGCCTTCGCCAAAGATAAACGATATGCTTGAGCGCATTTCTGAAACTTTAAAGTTTTCTTCGGTTCGATTCTTTTCGGAATCAGAAGAACTAATAAAAGAATTGAAAGCCAGCCGTAAGACTAGTTTAAGCGACATTACGTTTATCAAAAATAACTAAAAAGTATCATACTATCCGTATGATAAAAAATCTGACTAAAAAAATCGAAAAGCTTTTTGAAAATCCCCTTGATCACAAGCAACACGCGATTTCTTTAGAGGAATTAAGAAAAACTTTTAGTCTAGCCGAAGATAATAAACAGATCGAAAACTTAAGTTATGTGTTTACCAACGCCTTAAATAAAAAAGATACGGCCTTATTTTTTTCTCAGCTTGCGTCTTTTTTCGAAATCGGATTTTTGTTTGAAAAAACCAACTCTAACAAGTACCAGGCCATACAAATGTTCGCGTACTCATTACAAATGAAGAAATTGGACGGACTTCAGTTGATTAAGCTTCCGCAAGCCGAGCTATTTAAGGTGTTACAGACAAGTTCCAAAACATTCCTTTCAAAAATTAAATTGGGCGATTACGACGAGGCGAACCGTTTAAGTGCCTTTCTGATTCGCATTTCGCAAACCGAAACATTGGTTCTGCTTTCAAGTCTGGCCGACCCGTGGGCTAAAGTTCGACTGGAAGCCCTGCAAAATTCTCTTATGAAGATAAATTTTGAATTACCGATCTACCACCATCTGACGTCTACACGATATTTATTCTATCAGACAGTACGGGGGAAACCGCGGTGACCATGATTCGCGCGGCACTCGTCCAGTACTCAGAGAAGGAAATCAACATACAACGCTGCAAAAATTTGCGGTCTGAAGAACAGGTTAAATCGGTCATCGATGAATGCTTCGAAAAACGGGGCATGGTTGCCTACACCTTTGCCAGTCCTACCTTGCGACAAAAAACTGCCGAACTGTGTTTAGAAAAGTCGATTCCTTCCATCGATTTTTTGGGGCCTTTGATTCTAACTTTGGATCACTTTTTTGGCGTCCCATCATCGAAACAAGTCGGTGCCCTACGCCAGACTGATGACATGTATTACAAGCGAATCGAAGCGATCGAATATACCGTCCGTCACGATGATGGAAAAACCCTTAACGAATTAGATAAGGCCGATATAGTTTTGGTCGGCATCAGCCGTACCAGCAAGACGCCGCTATCGATTTTTCTGTCCCATAAAGGGTGGAAAGTTGCCAATATCCCGTTGGTGCCAGGATCGCCGCTTCCCGAGCAGCTTTTTAAAATTGATCAAAGAAAAATTGTGGGCCTCATCATCGACATCGATTCCCTGCAACGGATTCGTAAAAATCGATTAGAAAAATTTGGCCAAGATTCGGGTGGAGAATATGCATCGATTCAACAAATCTTGAAAGAAATTGAGTTCGCCGAAAATTTATATAAGCAAAATCGCCGCTGGCCCGTATTCAACGTAACCGAAAGGGCCCTGGAAGAAACCGCAAGCGAAATCGTAAGGCTAATCGCATCTCGTATGGGTTGGCCCGAAAGTGTTTTATTCTAGTTCGTTAGTTCACGCGCAAAACGAATCGAATTGTAAGCGTCGATCACGCCCGATTTTGCCGACAGACCTGCGAAGGGCACCGGTAAATCGAGTGGTGCGCTTCCCGGTAAGTGAACTTCCAACGCGTCATACGTACGAGTCTCGTGAAGGATGATGGCTTTAGCTTGAAGTGCCGTCATTCCATCAAAATTTGATAATAACAAAGCACCAACGCCCGCCGCCACCGGCGAAGCCATGCTGGTTCCGCTGTAAACTGCATAGGTATTATCGGGTGTTGATGACTTCACTTGGTATCCCGGAGAAAATAAATCGACGTCTTTTTTTCCATAATTCGAAAAAGGTGCGACCAAATTTAATCCACGCTTTTGGGCCGAGGCGCCCACTTCAAGCCAAGTTGTAATTTGCGCCGGACCATTTAAAACGGCAGATTCAAGAACGTTGCGGTTTGGAAAACTCGGCTTCAGGTCGTTGTCTTTACCGTCATTACCCGAAGCATGAAATATTAAAACATCATTTTTTGCGGCTAATAGAAAAGCTTCATCCACTTTGCTTTTTGAAGGGGAATAATTTTTTCCGAAGCTCATGTTAATAACCTTGGCCCCGTTTCTAACCGCGTACCTAACGGCCATCACGACGTCTTTGTCGCGTTCGTCCCCATTAGGAACCGCACGTAAAACCATGATCTTGACGTTAACCGCTACGCCATCAATCCCGACCCCGTTTCCGGCTTCGGCCGCGATCAGACCCGCCACGTGAGTACCGTGCGAACCGTCGGCACCCTTCATGTCGTTATTGCCATATGCCGATTGCGTAAAATCATTTGGATCATCACCAACAATGGCACGCGGGTTAAATTTTTTGTTAAGGTTAAATTCAATTTCAGTTTTCGTTGCATCGTAGATACGAAAAAAGCGGGCGACTGTTTTAAAGATATTGCTAATGTCTAACAGATCAGTCTTCGCCTTAATGACCTCTGGGTCGCTTGAAACAATAGCGTTTAAGCTTTCGACCGAGTAATCCACGAGTTGAATTTTATCCTTCAAAAGTGCCATGGCCGCCGTCGCAATAGGCTGATACTTCAAAAGCATTCCCATTGTCTCTTGCGCATCCTTAAGTTGCTGATTGTAATCTTCATTAACGTGGTCAAAATATTTTTGTTCCGCCTCGGTAAGCGTTTCGCCCTTTGCGATTTTTTCGTCGTAGCGTAACGATTCGCGAGTCACCTCTAAGGCTTCATCTTCAACGTTTTTGCCGTCGGCTCCGCCTAAGAAATTCCACCCGTGGACGTCGTCGACGTAACCATTTTGATCATCGTCGATACCGTTATTACTTTTATTGTTGCCGGCTGAATCAAGACCCGTCTCGCCGGGGTTCGTCCAAATTTTATTTTTAAGATCTTCATGATTAACATCGACGCCGTTGTCAATGACCGCTACGATAATTTCATTTTGATTTTTAAGCGCGAAATCAACCTGCGCCTTCTCACTGCCTACGCCTTCAAAGCTGTCTTTTACCGGATCTTTGATGAACCAATTGCCGTCTTGGGTTTCTTTATCTTCAATCTTTACGCCTTTAACATTTTCTTTAAGGGGTGGAGCGGGCCGCGACTCGTCCTTTGTGCAGGCCGAAAGTAGAACCAAAGAGTTTAGTAACAAAACGATCAACGCGGTTTTTTGATATTTTTCCATAGAGATTTTTAAATCGAATCCGGCTTAAAATCCATGAAAACCGTTTCGCTTTGAACAAATTTCAGCTATTGGAACGCGACGGCAAACGTAACCATAGGGATAAGCTCGGTGTGGGTTGCGCTAATGGGGGCGGCCAGGCCTCCACGACTGATTTCCGAGTAAGTATAATTACGGTGGGTTAATTCAAAACCTGCAAGGAAGCTGCTGGTAATTTTCACCAAGAAACCTAAATCGACGCCGAAGCCAGTACCTTTTGAATATTCGGTAACAGGGTCTAACTTATATTTCGAAGATAAAAAATAATGAACATTAACGTAAAAATCTTTATCTGAGTAATATCCCCCACTAAGTCCGTAACTGGTCCGATTGGTTTGCGATGGGTCATTCGAATTGGTCGCATAAATGGCCCCGTAAGACCACTGCTTTTCGATACGGTTTACTTTTAATTCCATATCGGTTTGCTTACTTTTCGTTTCTATTCCGGCGTCAACATGGGCGCGGTCAATCATCATCATGTTCAGTGAAAGCAAGGTCGTTTTTGATAAGTCTGCTTTCGATTCGATCGTAATGATTAGCAATCCAAAAAATAAACTACTGAATAAGGTTTTCATTATGATTTTTCCTGGTCACCAGTTAGGGCTTGAAAAAGGATATGGGCCGTTTCCGCCGTCGGTGAATTAGTTTTATAGTAATAATTGAAATCCATCTTATATTCAAAATCTGAAACACGAACGTGGTTCAAGCGACCGCTTCGAACTTGTTTTTTAATTGAATGGGAAGGCAGAAATCCAATTCCTAATCCGTATTCGATCACACGCTTTAAGGTTCCGACGTTTGAAGATTCAAATACCGATTGAAGTTGTCCGACGCGTTCAGCTAGTTTGCGGTCAAAATCCGGAAATTCATTTGAAAAATGCACGTAAGGGATTTTTTTAATTTCATTCAGTTGAATCTGTGAGGGATAGAACTCATCTTTACCTGATCCGACCAACCACATTTCTTCTGAAAATAAAACCTGCGCTTTAGATTCGTTAAGAGTTAAGCCAAAATGCTGGCTGACTTCGGGTAATACCAAAACATCCAGTTCACCTTTTTTATAATTTTGAATCAGTGTTTCGCCACGCGAATAATCAACTTTAATTTTGAAGTCAGGATTAAACTTTAAAAGACGACTAACAACGGGACTCATCAAGTGCAAACCAATGGAATTCAATGTGCCGATACGAAGTTCTCCGCGAAGTTGGGCGCCGATGGAACGGATAGATACTTCGGCCATCTGGGCCAAACTTAGGATTTTCTTGGCGTGTTCGTAAAGAATTTCTCCTTGCGCCGTCATCTTGATTTGTTTTGATCCACGAACGATAAGTTCGACTCCCAAATCATCCTCCATATTTTTCATTTGCTGACTCACTGCCGGTTGAGTCAGAAATAATTTATCAGCCGCGGCCGTCATACTGCCTTCAGCGGCGACCGTGACGAAAGTCTGGAGTTGCGAAAGATTAAGCATGGGGTCCCTTCAAAAGATCTCATTTACTACTTTAACGAAGAACTGTCTTATGACTATAATATTAGTCAGTAAAGAAACTTTACGTCCACATCAAAGTGAGGTCCCATCATGTTCAGGATTCGGGTTTTATTACCTTTTCTGGCTTTATTCATTGCGCTATTTT
>CAXSEH010000155.1:1673-6941 GCA_964236345.1 uncultured Bdellovibrionales bacterium | reverse complement strand
GTGCCGGTCCAATCCTGTTTGCCTTCACCGATGTAACGAAGTTTAAATTCTGAAACGTTTTCTAGCATCACGATTTCACTTCCACCCGTGGTGACGTCATCGTCTAACACGCCTTGCACCCGACGGTAGAGACACTTACTGTCTTTTTGCGTCGTTAAGTTCTTACAGCTCTTTAGTTCATAACCGACTTCGATGAAGTCGGCTTGTAGCGCGTTCGCGGTCATGCGGCCGTTGTTCATCGTGATGAAACTCATTTTGTCAGTGTCTCCAACAAATTGCGTAGCGGGATCGGATCTTTTTGTTTTACGAACGGGGGCCTTGGTTTGGCCGCTTGCGCCCGGGGTGGGCTGTCCGTTTGCGTTGGGCGCCGTTGCGGGGGTGCCGGTTCCGGAATTTTTTGCGACTAAGTCGGCAATTTCTTGTTCGAAGTCGCGGTGATGGTAGGCTAAATTTAAATCGGTGCGCATCATGCGCATCGAATCTCGTAAAGATGAAACGTCATCAACTTCGGCCTGAATTTTTGTTCGAGCTTTTAAGGCACGACTGATAGCCTGAGTTGAAAGTAATGATAACGTAGATAAAATTGTAATCGAAAGTATAACTTCAAGAAGCGTAAAGCCGGAATCGAAAGATAGCTTTTTCATCCGCCCCCCGCCCCCGGGATCGGAAGGGGCCGATCGTAATCAACGTAGTAAAAGGTCACATCCGCCGTAAGCGGTTTTTTCTTATCCAAATACGTAACCGTTACTTTAACTTCTTTGATTGATTTTGAAAGATGTTCGCTGAACGCTTTCATGATGCGAAGTAAATCTTCATTCGCGCCGCCAGCCCTACTTGTCAGTGAGGCCGATAGATCCGGAATTTCTAATTTACGTGATTTCATCGCCCAGGCAAAACCGGGGACTTCACTTCCGAAGTCATCTTCTTTTTCTTCGGGAATCGAATCTAAAGATTTACCTTTAAACTCGCGTTCCAATTCGCCGACTTTTCTTTCTAATAACGATGCCATCTGAACTTGAATTTGGGTCTTACGTAAACGGTTGTAGGTACCCGACCAGGCGTTCGTTAAAATAAAAAGCCCTGACGCCATCACCATCATGGCCAGCATGACTTCGATGAGGGTAAAAGCTTTTCGGTTACGTCCTTGAACCATGGAGATATTTTAGCTCTAAAAGGGCTACCTGGCGAGATCTTTCAGCAATTTGGCTTCGCCCAAGATATCGGTTTGCCCGGTGATGGGGTTATAGATCAGCGTCCACACATTCTTTTTGGGATCTTCGATTTGAAAGGCCGAGGTTTCAACGAGACCTTGCGAAAAAAAATGAATATAGGCCATACCCTCGGTCACAACCATGTCTTGCGTGCCGCTTTCAACCTGTTTAAAACGGTATCCGGGTGGAAGAACTTGTTTCTTTTTAAAGATCGTTAAATCGGGTTGAAATTCAGGAGCCTTTTTTTCGGTTTCGCCTTCGGCCTTGGCCTCTTTGGCCCGTTCGCGTTCGGCTTCATATTTTTTTTTATCGATGAGTGAGTTTTGACTGGATTTTTCGACCCACCAGGCTTGGTTTTTTTCGTCGAGCTGAAATGCCAGACGGTAAGTGCTGCCGTTGAGTTTGGCCCTGCCTCGCAAATCTTTTCCGGCAATCATAAATTCCCGAAGCACTTTGCGAGTGTCGGCTTTTTTGTCGAAAAAACTACGGCCGGCAATCGCGAAGATCGCCCCGATGATCATCAAGACGATCGAAATTTCAAGAAGCGAAAAACCCTTATTCTTCGTTCGCAACCGAACCTGCAGAGTAGAAGTCTTTATTCGGGCCGTCGCCGCCTTCTTTTTTATCTTTACCTAATGACTTAATATTAAAACCATTTCCAGAAACTTCGTAAACGAATTCTGAATTCCATTCATCTTTAAGTAAATTTTTTGAGTTCTTGTTGCTGGTCCAATTTTTACAATCTGCGGAATCGGTCACTAAAAATTCAAGAGTTCCCGGTAGTTTGCTGCAATCAGCTTGGTACTCATTGAGTTTGTTTTCGATTTCGCCCATTTTAATTTTAGTATTACGGACGTTTGAATTGTCTCGGCCCTCATTAATTTTTGGAAGAATAAGTCCCATGATCGCACCGATGATCACAAGTACGATCATAATCTCGGCCAATGAAAAACCCGCATTGTTTAAATTCATTTTGTTTTTTTGATTAGCTGTCATTTCATTCTCCTGTGACCGACATATTACCCAAGTTTTGACGTCAGTTCAAACATTGGAACGATAATCGAGATGACGATGATAAAAACCACGGCCCCGATGAGGAGCGTCATGATGGGATTCAACAAAGTGGTGATTGAATCAACTTTATTTTTCACTTGAAAGTCGTAAGCATCTGCGACCAAAGTCAGCATGTTTTCGAGGTCCCCAGTTTTCTCTCCGATATTCACCATGTGCACGACCAGGGGCGGAAACAGCCCCGATTTTTTTAAAGGACCCGCGATGGATTCTCCTTCAGATATATTACTTTTTGCTTCATCGACGGCTAGCGCAATCGTGTTGTTATCGACGACGTTACGAACGATATCGAGCGCGTTCAGCATCGGAACTCCGCCGGCTAAGAGCGTAGACAATGTCCGCGTGAAGCGCGCGATGGCCACCATCTTAATGATCTCACCAAAAAGTGGAAGTTTCAGCGAGATGGCGTCCCATGATTTTCGGCCTTCGGTTGAACTTTTCCAGCTCGTAAATAAAATGATCGCTAAGACGATAAAACCTGCAAACAAGTACCAATGCTGAACGAAGACCTGGCTGATCGACGAAACCACCTGGGTGTACCAAGGTAAAGTGATATCGGGGAACGAATTGAAGATGTCTAATATTTTGGGAAGGACGCTCGTAAACAAACCGAAAATAACCAGCGTAATAACGACCAACATGATGATGGGGTAAGTCATAGCGCTACTAACGCGCTGTCGTAAATCAGCTTGCGATTCGGTGAACTCGGCTAACCGAAGTAAAATCGTATCTAATGTTCCCGACATTTCGCCGGCTTCCGCCATCGAAACAAAGATGGTATTAAAAATATTCGGGTATTTAGAAAAAGCTTTGTGCAGCGACAAACCTTCGTTCACCATATTTTTACAATCGGCGATCGCTTCAGATAAAATCGGGTTCTCAACTTGCTCGGAAATGGCGGTCAACGTGTCGACTAAGGGAATGTTTGCTTTAATTAACGTCGCCAATTGACGGGTCATTAGGGCCAAATCTTTGACCGGCACCGAGCCCGTACGGCGCGAAGCCGAGGCCGATTTTTTATTCGCGGCCTTTTGCTTGTCCGAAATGGTTTCGACAAAGATGCCTTCTTTTTTTAATTTCTGGCGAGCCGCACGCAAGTTTTCGGAATCAATAATTCCGCGCGTGGTTTTTCCGTCTCGCTTAAGGCCTTTGTATTCAAAAATCGGCATAGTTCAGCGTTTGCTTCCTGCGAATATTTGTTCGCTTAGATATCAATTTGCGTATTCGAAACTAATTCTTCAATCGTGGTGATGCCCGCTAAAACTTTTTGGATTCCGTGATCGCGAAACGTCTTCATTCCATTTTCGACGGCTTGCCGCTTAATCGCGTTACCATCTTTTCGTTGCATGATCAGCGACCGAATATTATCGGTGATCGGCAATATTTCCGCGATGACCGTTCGGCCAACATAACCTTTTTGGCCGCAATGTTCGCAACCTTTGGTTTTACAGATATTAGAATTTTGCGCTACCTGCCGCGTAATTCCTAAAGTCTGTAAATCAAAATCGCTAGGAATATGTGGAACTTTGCAGTGTGGACACAGCACACGCACCAGGCGCTGTGCAAGAACGCCCAAAATAGAAGTCGCAATCAGGAAGGGCTCGCAACCGATATCCATAAGGCGCGGAAACGCTCCGGCGGCATCATTCGCGTGGATGGTTGATAAAACCAAGTGGCCCGTCAATGAAGAGTTGATCGCAAGTTCGGCCGTTTCTAAATCGCGAATCTCTCCCACCATGATGATGTCGGGATCTTGACGAAGAAAGGATCTTAATCCCGCGGCAAAAGTGAGTCCAATTTTCGCGTTCACTTGCACTTGGCCGACGCCGTGGATTCGCTGCTCGACCGGATCTTCAACGGTTAGAATATTAATATCTGGTTTATTTAATTTAGATACGAAACCATACAGTGAAGTGGATTTTCCGGAGCCCGTCGGCCCCGTTACGATTAAGATTCCGTAGGAACGATAAATTAAGTCTTCGATTACTTTTAGGGTATCTTCCGAAAAACCTTGTTGGTGAAGTTCCCGGACTTGGTTTGATTTATCTTGAAGACGCATCACGATGCGTTCGCCGTGCGTGGTGGGAACCGAAGACAAACGAATATCAATGTCTTTACCGCCCACCTTAAGTGGAATACGACCATCCTGCGGAAGTCGTTTTTCGGCGATATTTAAATTCGCCATGACTTTAATTCGCGACGTTATCGCGTTTTGTAACTTTTTAGGTGGTTTGAAAATATCAAATAAAATTCCGTCGATGCGGTAGCGAACCACCATATCTTTTTCGTAAGGCTCCATATGAATATCGGAAGCTTTCTCTTTAACGGCGCGGAATAATAATGAGTTCACAAGTTTGATGACGGGCGCATCGTCTTCACCGGCTTCAAGTAAATCGATGATGGGGTCTTCTAAATCCATTTCATCTTCGTCAATTTCATCCATCCCGCTTAGGTTCGCCGTGCTTTTTTCGTACACGCGATTAATCGCATCCTGGATTTTGTTGGTGGTGCTCATGATGGGCTTAATGCGTTTACCAAAAATCACGCGTAAATCATCAAGCGCCTTCGTATTTATCGGGTTCGAGGTCAAAGCCCAAACAACATCGGCTTCTTCCTTGTAAGGCAGCACGCCCTGGGTTTTTGCGTAATTGATCGGAAGATTTCGAACAAGGTCCGCAGAAATATCGTTGACCGGAATTTCTCTTAGAAATTCGACCCCGATTTCAAGGCAAAGATCGGACACCAAATCATCCGCGGATGTATAGTCTTTCCGAGCCAAAGTTTCGCCGACCGAAACGGGTTGCGAAACCGCGGCATTTTTAAGAACCGATTTTATTTGGTCCGCCGTCAAAGTTGTCGCCTTTGCCAAAACGACAGGAATATCTAATTGAGCCATCTCTGTCCTTTCCGCATCTGCGAGTTAGTCTTTTTCTTTTTCAACCGGTACGCTTTGTGGCGCTCGGGCTTCACGTTTCATAATTTTGTC
>CAXSEH010000155.1:0-1573 GCA_964236345.1 uncultured Bdellovibrionales bacterium | reverse complement strand
CATTTCCATGATGATGCCTTCGACGTAAACTTGATCGCGCGGAATATCTAGCTTAAGTAATATGGTTAATACCTTTTCGTAATCAGGTTTACTTGCCGAAATGACTAGCGAGTTTGTATTTTCGTCGGCCTTGATCGAAACGTCACCGCCGAATATACCTTCGCGGATTGCGGCTTGTCCCTGAATGGCGCCGAAGCCAAGCGGGGAGCCGCCCGCAGAGGGAGCCTTCGAAGGTCCCGCATCTTTTGCTACGTCTTGTAGGGTTGCCGCCATTTTTTTAGCATCGCCATTTTTCACGTAGTAGACGTAAACGCCACCTTGCGATTCGGCATTTACTTTATAATCTAATTGCGAAATCAATTTTTTCACGCGGTTTATGCCGGCGCGATTTCCCACGATGATTAAAGAATTCGTTCTTTCATCCGGAAATACTAAAAAGTAACTGGTTCCCTGCTTGGCACCCGCACCGCCGGCACCCGTGTTCGAAGAAAAACGGGGAACCCCTGACGAAAAACCGCCACCGGTACTGGGGCGTTTTTCTCCTTTATTAACCACCTTGTCGATCAGCTCGGCAAGTTCTTTCGCGCGCGTGTATTTGATGCCTACGACTTCTAGCTGCTCTTCAAATCCCGGCACATCTAATTGATTTAGAATCTTCATGACGCGATCAATGTTCGCACCAAAGTCAGAAATGATCAGCGAGTTCGTTTGCGTATAGGCCGACATTTCACCGTAGCTTGAAGTCAGTAAGCGCAGTTGCTGTTGAACCGTTTCGGCCTGGATATGTTTGAGGTGGATGATTTTAGTGATCATCTGATCCGAATTCGGATAATAAGATCCTGAATAGGTATCAATATTATCACGCTGGGCCGATCGTGCATTTCGAATTTTCAAAAATCCACCACTTGGAACAACCGTAAATCCATTAATCGCTAAGGCCGAAAGGAAGGCCTTGTAAGCTTCGGCAACCGTAATTTTACTGGGAGCAATGATCGTGATTTTTCCACGGACGGTTGAATCGATGATAAAGTTTTTTCCGGTCAGTTCACTGATTGCTTTGATTACATCGGTTATTTCAACGTTTGGAAAATCGAAAGACTCAATCGTCTCTGGGAAATTTTCATTCGTAATGTCTTCAGCGTTAGCCTTCGCAAACTTATTTTTTTGCGTCTTCGGCAGAACCGAGTTACCGCCCGTTGGTTTAATCATAATTTCGCCGCCGCTCGGGGTCGTTGGTGCATTGCTTGGGGTCACCGCCGGAACGCCGAATCGGGGAACGCTTTGGGCCGCGCCGGAATTAAAATTATCAACCGGAGGCGGGATAGGCGGCGGTGGAGGCGGCATTTCATCAAATTGAGCTAATACCGGAAGTGAAACCAGAAGGCATGCACTGACCAGTGATGAAAGTAATCTTTTTTGAAAGGTCATTCCTTAACCTCGTTTGTTAATGATTCAAAATCCAAATTTATTTCACGTCGTACGTAAAGGTATCTGATTTACCTCCACGATCGACCTGAAGTTTCACCTGAGTTCCATTTTTTAATGCGTTGTAAAGTTCCATCGCTTTTTGCAC
>CAXSEH010000154.1:0-6983 GCA_964236345.1 uncultured Bdellovibrionales bacterium | reverse complement strand
TTTTCATTTCCACTGCTTACTGTACCGATATCGTTTAGGTTTTTCGAGTCTAGCACGACTTAGGTGCAGCCACTTTCAAGTTGTACTCTGTGACCCGTCGACTAAACTATTTATCTACATCACAAAACGAAATTAGCGGAGATTAACAATGATAAAAAATGGTGTCGTTCGAAACGCAGCGGTCGTGCTTTTGTTACTACTTTCCACTTCCGCACGCGCCGAAATTCTATTCGATGGCTATTATAAGGTCACTCAATTTAAGAAACATATTGGCTTTTTGGTTTTGCGACATGAGCTTGATGCCAAAACAAAACAATTTAAGACAACAAGTTTCACAAAGTTAGCGAAAAATGGATTCGATATGACTGAATCTTACCAGGCGGTTTCGGATTCTTCATTGGCGCCCCTAAGTATTAGCTATTTAGCGGTCAGCGACAAAAAGAATACGAAAACGATCGAAGTTAGTTTTAAAAAAAGTATGATGACCGGTACCGCGGTTGAAAATGGCAAGGCGACGAAGATTAGTCAAAAAATGGAAAAAGATGTTTTTCTATCTTCGGCCCTATACTATTTGATGTTGAACAGTAAGGGCGGATTGAAAACGGATTCTAAATTTGATTTCAAGGCCATCACCGAAGAAGGGCCCGTCGCGATGCCCGGCACCGTGAAAGTTGAGTCTAAAATGGTGACGCAAGGAAGTTTGCAACTTTTAAAAGTTCAAAATAAATTTGCGGGGTCCGAGTACGAGAATCTAATTACGACAAAAGGCGAAGTGGTTTCGGCGATCACGCCGGCCACCAGCATCGAAACCGAACTTGTTAAATCTAGCGACGAAGCCCTTGAGGGGATCAAGATAGCTTCCGGAACTTTAGAAAAAATATTCGGAGAAATCCCCGCCGGTAAAACGAACGTCTACCAACCTAAAAAATAGGAATATAGGAACTGAGCAATGAGCATTCGCGAACTTATCGGACAGCACATGATTATCGGAGTTTCGGGAACAACCCTTACGTCTGAAGAAAAAAAGTTTATCACCGAAAATAATATTGGTGGCATCGTTTTAATGGGGCGAAATTGCGTCGATCCAAAACAAATTCGTAGTCTATGCGCCGAAATTCAAAACTTACGTCATAAAATGAAAGATAAAACCCCACTGTTTATCGGAATTGATATGGAAGGTGGAAGGGTGCACCGTCTGAAACCTCCTTTCACGCAGTGGCCCGCACTAAAAAAATTAGGAGACCTAGACGCGCCATCCGCTGCATTTCACTTTACGCAAAAAATGGGCGCGGAATTAATGGCCATCGGAATTAATTTAGATTTTGCTCCGTGCATCGATGTGTACAGCAACCCGAAGAATACCGTCATCGGGGACCGGGCCATTAGTTCGGATCCACATCAGGTTGAAAAAATGTCTTCGGCCTTGGTGCGGGGCTACATTAAGTCGGGTGTCATTTCCTGCGTAAAACACTTTCCGGGCCACGGCAACACGATCATTGATTCGCACGAAGAATTACCAATTGAAGAAAGTGATCTAGCCCATCTTAATAACAACGAGCTTGTACCCTTTAAAAAAGCACTTCGAAGTCGCGTTGAGATGGTTATGACATCACATATCTTATTTAAAAATATCGACCCAAAATGGCCTGTTACATTTTCTGAATTATTTTTGAAAAAAATGATTCGTGAAGAGTTTAAATTCCGTGGGTTGATCGTTTCGGATGACTTAGATATGAAAGCGATGATCAAGCACTACGACCGCGGGCAAATTGCGGTGAACGCATTTAAAGCGGGAGTTGATCTACTGCTTTACTGTAACGATCCCACTTCGCCGCCGATCGCCATTGATGCGGTCATCGAGGCCGTCGCGCAAGGCGTATTAAGGCGCGAAGAACTCGAAGCAAGTTTAAAGCGAATACTGGATTTGAAAAAAATTAAAATTTTGCAGCCGGATCCAAGACCCCTTGAAGAAGCAATGCTTGTCATCGGTTGCGAAGAACACTGGAACCTTGCGGCCAGCATTGGCCGCGGCGAGATGCCCGAAGGGCTTTTGCACGAATAGTTAAATTTACCAGCTGATCGCGTACGTTACGAAGCCTGCACCCGCAGCGCAACCCACGGCATCCGCTCCAAAATCTTTCATCTCGGCATCGTGTCTTTCAGGATGGCGCTTGTCGTACATCTCTTTCGCGGCGCCCACTAATAAACACACGCTAAATCCAATGACGCCCGCTTTTTTAGGTGAAACTTTAAAGAAGTGGTAAGCCGCCGAGGTAATTAACGAGCCCATCACCGCGCTAACGCCGGCATGTTTTGGTTTGTCGCTTTGCCCGGGCATCATGGCCTTAGCTGCCAAAACCGAAACCGAAGTCGCGGCTACTAATGCGACGGTTTCTCGAAAAACTAGGTTGATCAGTTTCTTTTTATCTTCAGCAACGCCATTGTTTTTGATCAAAACTTCGGAAAAATTCATCAATTTCGCATCTTCGTCTAAATCGAAGTTGAACGCGGTTCCTTCAGTAAGACTATTGTTTTCATAACAAGTAAAAGTAATATTCACCGCATTCGTGGTGGATTGGTTGGAAATGATTTCGTCCTCGTAATCACGGTCTCCGCAAATGCGTTTAAATTTTTCAGAAAAGTTTTGCAAGCGCGAATCGCGATTCACATCGGAAGAATTTTCTTTCGCATTTTCAATGACTTCGCCCATCCGTTCAAAATATTGCATGAAATTTTCGGTCGAAGTTTTCGGAATTAATCTAAGGCCGGCGCGCTGCTCTTGCGAATATCCAGTTGTAGTTGAAAAACAAATTAGCGCGGCTGATAAAATAGATTTAAACGTTTTCATTTTAAATTCTCCTGCTTATAAGAATACTGCAGACCCGTAGCCAGTCCTAACTCGCCTGTAACGATTTGGGGCTCACCTTTTTTTATAATGTTACTCAAGCGTCTAGAAATTAGACGCTTTTACGCCCGGCCCAGAAGTTTTTTCAGTGGCCACCGTATAGGGTCAGTCGTATTCGAATAAGGGGGCTAATTCTTGGGCCTGTGATTTGTAATGCCCTTAAGATGGATCTTTCATTTTTCAGAGGTGTTTTATGTCACAGCCCTATGATTTGTTAGTTTATCATTATGAAACTGAGCCTAAAAGCTCAGGCAGATATTTTGGTTTTTCGATCATCCTACATACAGCGTTGATCATCGGTAGTTATTTTGTAGTGGCGCCGCAAATTGAAAACTTAAAAAAAGAGATTATAACGATCGAATTGCAGTCGGAAGAAAAAGTGATTCCGCCTCCACCGCCCCTAAAAGCTTTATCGACGCCGCTAGGTGAAAAAGTAACGGCCACTCAGGGAGCAAAAAGAATTTTAGCTCCGGCGCCTGCCGCACCGAAAGAAGCCGAACTTGCTCCGAAAATTTCGGGCCCCGTGAAAAAGTCGGTCACATCCAAAGCAAAAGCAGCGCAAATCAAAAGTCATACTTCGGGTGGCGCACTACCCGTTGCGAAATCGGCGCCTTCACGGGCCGGAGTTCCCGAAACTTTAGAAGATATCGCGGCGCCTGATCTTGATATGGACGGAGTTTTGGCCGCGCAGCCTGGAAGATTAGGCGATAACGAATTTGAAGATGAATTTAAAAATGTTGATCGTTCGAATCACACAGCCATCGCTGCCGAAAAAGCTCAGCTGGATGCGGAAGCGCAACAAGTTGCCGATGAAAAAGAAGCGGCATTAAACGCCTTGGCCGAAGACAACGCGGCCCAGGCGAAAGCCATGGAAGACGCGCTAGCCGCCACCCGTGCGAAGAATGCGGCGGTCGCAGCGCAAATGAAAGCCACCGAAAGAGCCGCCGCCGAGAAAGCCGCGAAAGAAGCGGAAGCTGCGGCAGCCCTAGCCGCCGCCGAAGCGGCAAAGAATCGGGGCTCGGGCGAAGGCCAACCCATAGACGGACGTGGACAAGGCGCAAGCGGCGAAGACCAAGCCAGCGGGACCCGCGCCGGAATTCCGGAAGGTATCAGATCTTTGGATGAGTTAAAGCAAATGCCAGGAAATCCAAAACCGCAATACTCGATGGACGAACGCATGCGACGAGATCAGGGCCAAGTCGTTTTCTACGCCTACATTTCAACAAGCGGAAGTCCGTCACAGTTTAAATTAGCGCAGTCGACAGGTTTTAGAAATTTAGATGGGAAAACATTAGCGGCCTTGAAGAAGTGGAGATTTTATCCCGGTCAAGAGGGCTGGGTTGAAATCCCGTTCAAGTGGGATATCAAAGGCGGCGTTCAGGAAATGCCAACCTTGTTAAGACGTGTGGGATCTCGCAAAGCTAATGACGAGTAACCAATAGCAGAAATTGAAAAGGCTGACTTTGTTCAGTCAGCCAAGTTTTCAAAAGATCCTTTAATATTAATCAGCGAAAAGTTCTTTTTGAGGCTTCGTCGAACCTTTAGTTCGTAAGCTAGCTTTTCTTTTCGTTCCTTGAGCAGAAACCTTATGTTTACGGATAATTTCCAATTTTTTAGTTTTAGATGCCACTTTTTACCTCATTTTAAAGAATCAAAGACAAGTCAGCATAATGCCGAACAAAGGGTCTATCAAAAAAGACCCTTCGGGTCTATCAAAAAACACCCTTTCGCGCTATCAAAAAGGAACCCCTAGGTCAATTGAGTGCTTATCTTCGGATGAATCAGCCACATTTGAAATATAAGCGTAATGAAGGCCGAACTGAGGTCCCGAGAACCCTAAACCCAGACTTGAGAAGTTCTTTCCCACGACGTTATTGTTCTGATAGCCCAGGCGCAGAATGATCCAATCGTTCATAAAGGTCTCAAGCCCACCCATGTAGACAAGGCGGTCGGTTTTATTTTCTGGAGCCGATTCCATATCGAAACGAAACCGAACGAAGTTACCAAACGTGTACTGCCCGCCCGCGCCGATTGTTTTTTGCTTCTGTAAACTTTCATCCACATCCACTTTTGAAGACGACAGTTTATTAGCGACAAGTCCTATTCCCCAAACCGGCGACGGAGAAAAAGCAACTCCGATATCGCCGGTGGTCTGACGATATTTTTGTTCGCGCAATCTTTCGCTTCGTTCATATTCGAACATCGAAATATTTGTACCGATCGAAATCATTTTTTTATATGCAAAAGATAAAGCCAACGCTAACTGCTGTGTTTTGAAATTATTTACGTCCGAACGAACGAACGCTAAAGCCGCGGGGAACAGAGCCTCTTTACCGTTATCAGAAATTGTTATACCCCACTGTTCGGTTGTATAACTGGCCGAAAAAAATTTCGTGGGTAACAAAGATACCATTGCCGGATTCAGCAATACGCTGTCGATGGGTTCGGTCGCGCCACGTCCTGACCCACCAGTGGCCATCGAAACCGAACCCGGAGCAGACAAGGCCCCAAATGCTGCCGTTGAAAAAACACTAAGCGCAAAGACGAGAATTATTTTTTTCATGTCTAAACGCTAGCAGAGTGATTTTGGAAAAACTAGTAATTGTTACTGGTGCGCGCGCAAATACTGGCGTACTGGGCGCAGCGTCCAAGCTTACGCGCGTCAGTAAGGCTCGGGTTATTCGTGTAGCTGACTCCCATCACGGAGTAGGCCCAAAGATAACACTCGGTATTGGTATCGTAATTCACTCCAATGTCGGTACCCAAGCCGTCGTTCAATTGGGTCGGCAAGTAGCAGTCGTTTATTTTCGGAGTCAAACACAGGGGCTGAGCCGCGCGTGCACCGGCCGAGTAAATGCTATTTTTTCCGTAAAATAATCCGATGTTCCAGTTGCTATCATCGTAATGGCGACGCAGTCTTTTTACTTTTCCAGCGACCGTCGTGTTTTGTAAATCGACCGCATTTAAGGGAACGCAAGCGGGTTCATCGGGGCGAGGATTATTCCATTGATTCGGTTTCATCACCACGTAGTTTTCGCAGCTCCATGAAGTTCCACCCGTTGCCGGAGTGTTGTCGACTAGATTTGTTTCCGTGATTCGCCTAAGCTGATTGGATCTCCAACCCGCTCGGTTACCTGCCGCCTCGAAACGAAATGTGTAGCCACGCCCGTAAGCTTTCGTCGTATCGTTTGAAGCTTTACGTAACGGTTCGCTTAAGCCTCCATCGGACGCGCCTGTGAATGGATTGCCGAAAGTGACGGTTGCCATCAATTGATCGCTTCCGCTTGAATTAAATCTTTGGCGAACCCGATCCGAATAAGCTTCGCCGAATCCGAAATTTTCTAAAGCATCTGGATTCGATGCCACGGGGTAACTTTCATCGGCGTAATTTGAATAACCGAAAGACGCTTGGATCGGTTTTGGAGATGTGGCCTCGTACAAATTAAAAATTCGTGAACCTTCAGCCAATACGGTCCCGTCCGCGCCGAATTGAACATTCTTTGTTAACGCCGTTAAGACTGGATCGGATGCCAACGAAGATTGCTCGACAATTCCATCACGTCCGTAAACGACGGGATCATTTCCTTTAGGTTGAATTATATCGACCGCAATCGACAAATCACTTTTCTTTCGAATCGCATATTGTACGTGCGCGTTTTTGTTGGCCGTTGAATTTTGTAAGATGTATTGAATTTGTCCTGGGGTCACGACCGGTGATGGATAAATTGGGCTTACGTTTTTTCCGACGTAGGTTAAAAAATCGGAACGTAATTTGAGGCCGCCTTTAACCGTGCCTTTGCCTTCCGTATCGGCGAAGCCTTCGTTCACGCCCATTCGAATTCCATGAATTCCGCTACCGTTTAAATCTAATCCAACGCAGGAATTGTAAGATATCGTGTCAATCACCATATCATAGGCAAATGGTGCACTGGTATTAACAAGTTGGGCTTCAGATAAAGGCGAAGAGCGCGAGCCCAATAAAGTTGGGGTCTGACTAGGGCTGCAGTTCTGAAAAGACAACGACAGCGTGGTCACAAAAATAAGTAGAGCAAATATTTTCACCATTTTCATAGTAACA
>CAXSEH010000153.1:0-6986 GCA_964236345.1 uncultured Bdellovibrionales bacterium | reverse complement strand
CGGTCGGATTATAAAGATCAAAACTAGATACTGCAAATCCACTTGAAGGGGATGCATAAACACCCTTATCCTGATCTACCATGAACGTCATGTTTAAATTCTTAACGGGAGTCATCGAGACGCCAGTTTCTAAATAGACTCGCTCAAATTTTCGACGTAATTCGTTATTATCAGTTAAGCTGTAAATCATGCTACCCGCTTGATAGACGCTGATGAAATCATTAAAAGCATAAGTGATTGAAGGTCCAACAACGATACGGTTTGAATCCGGATTAGCCTTATAAGCGCCGGTCTTAGTATCAATTGCGCCCCCTTTTTGGAAGTAATGACGTAATTGGGTATCGAGGCTTGCAGAAACTTTCGGAGAAATCGTATACGGCATACTTAAGTTTGCATCAACTAAGCTGAAAGTCTGACCGTATCCACCCGTCGTTGTATACTCAGACGTTCCACCCATTACTCGTAAATTTAACGATACCGGAATTTCATCGCTACCCATGGCTCCAGCTAATGAAGAGCCCACTCCAATATCCGTGTACGAGGTTCTGAAGTTACTTGCTTTTGTTAACTCACGCGTTTCGTCCGTCGTGTCTTTACCGTTAGTTAGAGTCTCAAAAGTTTGAGCCGCTTTAACCGTTAGTTTTGGTAAAACTTTGTACGATCCACCTAAAGATGAAAGGTTCTGAACGCGCTGAGTGTTTAAATAATCAGTAGTCGAATAAAGCTGAGCTTTCACGGCCCAATTTTTCTTAGGTCCTACGTCAGCTGCAACGGCCGCTGCAGATGTGCCGGCTGCAGTACCCGCTTTTGGAGATACCGTTTCAACGTTTGTAGCGGTTGGGGCTTTAGGAAGATTGGCTGGACTTTCTTTCGCTAAGGCATCAACTTGCTCAGCCGTCTGTTCGGCGCTTGGCTTTGATTTTTTAGCTTTTTTCTTCGCTTTTTTGTTCTTCGCGACCGTTGCGGTTTGTTGTTGTTCTTGAACCGTCGGAGCTGCCGTAGTGGCGGCTGGTGCGGTCGCGTCAGTCTGTGCAGTTGCCGTGATTGACGCCAAGGCGATTGCGATAATAAGAGCTTTAGTCATTTATGTCCCCCATAAATTTAGTTACTTTTTGGCGCCAAATTGGGCCGTTGTTCTATCTAAAGAACAATATAGCAACGAAAGTGCCATGAATTGTCAGCGGGTACAATTTAAAGAAACTGATTTAAGTTTTTTTCAGAAATTTAGATTTCAGGGCCGATATAAGCAGAGGGAGCACGGAAAAAATAACAATCCCCATCACAAGGTATGTAAAGTTTTTCTGGACGAATTCGACCCGTCCAAAGAAATATCCCGCAAGGACAAAAATGAAGACCCAAAATACTGAACCGATGACCGAGAAGAACAAGAAAGTTTTGTAGCGCATGTGACTGAGCCCCGCGAAGAAAGGAGCGAAGGTGCGAATGATCGGAAAAAATCTTGAAAGGCTAACCGCCCAGTCACCCTTTTCGGTGAAAAATATTTCGGTCTTTTTGAGATAGCTGGGCTTCAGGATCCACATGTTCATTTGAAAAAGCTGAGTACCCCATTTACGACCGATGAGGTAGTTCGTGGAATCCCCCAGTACTGCCGCTAATATAAGCAGTGGAATAATTTGCTCTACTTTTAAAAAATTTTGTGAGGCCGATAAGGCTCCAACCGCGAAGAGGAGTGAGTCTCCCGGTAAAAACGGAGTCACAACGAGCCCGGTCTCGCAGAAAATAATCGCGAAGAGGATAAAATAAAGAAGGGGCCCGTAATCTTGGGCCCATTGAAAAAGGGTGACGTCAATGTGGAGGATTGAATTTACGATGTCTAACATCGAAAAAGTTTAAGGCGAAAAACTACTGTTGGCAAGATGCCCAATCGTTCTTGGGTGACACATTCGCAATGCTCGAGTTCGCGAAAGCGTCCATACTTTGAAACATGGATCCGGTCGTAGAATTATTCGCTACCGAAGAAAAGTTGCAATCATCTTTAAATGAAATCGCACCTGATTGGTAAACCGCCTGGTTGCTTCGCGTGACGGTGACAAGCAGCGTGTACTTAACGCACTCGACGTCTGAACAGCGCGCGTTGATTAGAACCTGAAGGCCGCGGGCGCTATCATTATAAACTCCTTGTGAATCAAGTCTTGCTCCGCTGTGTGTTGTGGTGATGGGTAAGTACTGACCGTTCGGCGTTAGAAGTTCGGAAGTGATTTCGACTCCGCCATCGACAACTTGAGGTACCGTGATCGTTGATATTTTGTAAATAGCATTCTGGGCTTGGGCTTGTTGATCAGCAACCGCCGACGTTGTCGGGTTTAAGCTGGTAGCGCCCGATTTAACGGTGGCGCGTACCCCTTGTTTTTTAGGAGCGCAGGAAAAAGCGGTTAACCCAAGAGCCAAGATCAGGGTCAACTTCGTCATTAAGGTCACATTTTTTTGAGTCATCGGAATCTCCTATCATCAAAGTTCTTTTGTTCAATCTTAGATACTTCAAAAAAAACGCCAACGTGCTCGGGAATGCGGAGTCTGAAATGTCAGTCATATCAAGGGCGTTCTCATTTTAAGAATGCGGGGAAACGTCCCATCCTGGGAATTCCTCAAAAATGTCACTCACCTTGCTTAAAAAAAAAGAAGTGACAGACGCAAGTCTCATTTTTAGACTGTTATTAACCCCTTCTAACAAGATGTTTGAAGGGCAAAAATTCAAGGAAGATCCATGAAATCAGTCTCTGCACAACCTAAAACGGCCCTTATCCTTTCGGGCGGCGGCGCGCGTGGCGCCTATCAAGTTGGAGTCTTAAAGGGTGTAGCCGAAATTCTTCCCGAGAAAAAGAAAAGTCCCTTTCAAATACTTTCTGGGGTCAGTGCCGGAGCTATTAATTGCGCCAAACTTGCGACCGATATCGAGCACTTCGGCAATGCGGTTGAAAAACTAATTTATCTATGGGCGAAGATTTCTCCAGAACAAGTTTTTAAAACGGACTTTTTGTCGCTTAATAAGTTTTCGTTAGGTCTTTTTGGCGAAAGGAAATTGAACTCTTTACTTGAAACTTCTCCCCTGAGAGATTTAATTTTAAAGTATTGTGATTTCGATAAGATCTCTAAAAATTTAAAAAATAACACGATCGAATCGGTCATCATTACTTCAAACAATTATGATCAAAGTTCGGCGATCAGTTTCGTTCAAAGTTCCTCGCAGCACATTACATGGACGGAAAGCCGACGCCAGGCTTTCGAGACCGAAATTAATGCCGACCACATTATGGCCTCATCCGCCATTCCAATGCTGTTTCCTCCGATTCAGATAGGTCATGATTTTTATGGCGATGGTTGCGTTAGAAACAGCACGCCATGCTCACCTTCCATTCGTATGGGGGCCCAGCGCTTGTTCGTTATCGGCGTACGCACCCAAATCGATGCTGAGAAATACACTTTAAGCGGATCGCAAAGAAATAAGAAGGTCGCAAGTTCTCCTTCGATGATCAGAATTCTAAACACATTACTAAATGCCGTGCTCCTGGATTCTGTCGAGCAGGACGTGATGCGTATTCAGCGAATCAATAAGCTTGCGGGAATGGTGAAGCGAATTGAAAACGATGACAGTTTAAAGGTGATTCCGGCCCTGTGCATTTCACCTTCCAGAGATATTGGTGAAATCGCTAGGCAGCACGCTCATCATCTGCCCCGACTTATTCGGATGTCTATTTCGGCTTTTGGGTCACTTGATGAAGCAAGTGAAATAATGAGTTATCTTTTATTTGAACCCGATTTTTGCAAAACGCTGATAAATATGGGTTACGAAGATGCGATGGCATCGAAAGCGCAAATCGTAGAATTTTTTGAAACAGGAAACGAGTAAACGATGGATCAGGTTTTCGAAAATGAGATCAAATGGTTCACGCAGTATCAGGGCCAAGTTCAGGGGCCCTTTAATACCACCTACTTACAAAACACTTTAGAACGACTTGATGCCCAACACCTTGAGGCCACGCTGATTTGGCGGCGCGGTTTTGCCGAGTGGCTAAAAGGATCAAAATTTAATCCGGAAGAACACACGATGACGATGACCCGAATCGATCCGCCTAGTCCTCCGCCAAAGCCGTCGCAGCAGACCCAAACAGTTGAAATAACTCCGCAGCCTAAACTTAATCAACCACGACAGGTGAATCAACAAACGCAAACCGTTGAGCTGACCCCGCCCCCACCCGCTTTTCCACTGGCCTCCGACGATAAAACCTTGATCGGCGGTGATTTCAAGTTAGATAAACCCCAAAATTTAAATCAAGGCGCCTTCTACCGCGTGCAAGTAAGTTTCGTCGATCAGCCGATGATGACGAAAAATGATTTATTAAATCTCTTAGCTAAGCAGGAAGACATTTCGGTCGTCGCGATCCAAGATCCAAAATCGAAAGAGTGGAAAGAAGTGTACGCATTTCCAGATATCGTCGAAAAGTTGGGCCTTTCGCGACGTAAGCATCCGCGCGTGCCGATCTTAGCGCAGTTTACCGGAAAGTCGAATCGACACGACTCTTTCTTCGCGCGAATCATCACGATCAGCGAAGGCGGTGTCGGTTTAACCGAAGTATACGATTTAAAAATCGGCGATGAAGTCGAAGGCCAGATGACAAGCCCCCATTTCTTCCAACCGATCAACATTCGCGCCGATGTTGTTTATTCGGGGCTTGATGGTTATATTGGGCTTAATTTCAGCCAAATTAATGACGAATCAAAATCGACGATTATTGATTACATGAAAAAATTTGGCAAATCGAACGCTGGAAATCCCTAAAGGTATCAAAGACGCGGGTTTCGGTGCGCCAAGGTAGATTCTCTTTTTCCAGAGAACCCGGGGCGATTGATTAATTCGAAGCCATTTCGTTTCAGCGATTTTTTCAAAATCGCGGTGCACGCGTAAGTGGAAAATTGACAGTCTGTTGCCGCGAATTTTTCCAAAAAGCCGTTTAAAAATTCAAAGCTCCAAAGATTTTCGTTCGTTTTTCGGCTGAAAGCATCGTAACAAATTATATTCCATTTTGTTTCAGATTCGTTGAACGCTTTGATATCCCCTAAAATCTGACTTCCGTTTCGCATCGCTTCGCGAAGCGTTTGCTTAATGAGTTGCCGGGGAACTTGCGGGTTTAACTTTTGCGCGATCGTATCGTAAATCAAATCGGTATGGTCACTTTGAATCCAGTTTAAGAAGTTTAATCTTAATTCCTCGGCCACTTCAAACGAATGAAAACTGAAATGGTCGGATGGTTTTATGTTTTGTTTGATTAAACTGAGCGCCCAGCAGATTTCGATGTAGCCCAGACCTAACCCCACGATGCGCGTCTTGCATTTCGACTTTAACCGCGCATGGGTTTGATCAATGACGTCGCCGTAAATGTAAATTGTTTCCGTGGCCGCACCCCCCGAGTGATGCATGCTTTCTCCGCCGTCCGGCAGACGTAAAGTGGGGCTTCCATCTGCCGTGGTTTCGAGCCCGTATCCTAATGGTTGCGCGTTCTTATTTATCAAAGTATGAAACCTCTATGGAAAAAGGCTGGACCGGATTACCCTACCATTCTATCTCGGATCATTATAAACGAATTTTTCAGGAAAAAGTCTATAAAATTCCCGTTAGCGTGGTCGATGATTGTCCCAATCGCATGGGTTTACGCGGAATGAAAACGTGCAGTTTTTGTGACGTCTGGGGCTCGGCTGCACAAAGTGAATCCTTTACGATGTCGCTTGATGAACAAATACAAAAATATCACGTGGCCATTAAGAATAAATATCACGCCAATAAATTCTTAGTCTATTTTCAAGCTTACACGAACACTTTTACGAAAATTCCATCCCTAAGGGCGAATTTTGAAACGGCCCTGAAATACCCTTTTGTCGCGGGTTTTGTTTTGGGTACCCGTCCCGACTGCCTGTCTGAATCGGTTTTGCAGCTCTGGCAAGAGTACTGTCAAAAAACCTTTGTTGCCGTTGAATTAGGGGTGCAAAGTTTTTTTAATCCGCATTTAGAATTCATGCAACGGGGTCATTCGGTTGAAGACTCGATCAAAGCCATCCATAAGATCGCTGATAAAACCACCGTGGACCTTGGTATTCATTTGATCTTTGGTTCACCGAATGAAACTGAAGCTCAAGTGATCGAATCGGCCCTGATCTGTAACGACTTACCCATTAATAACGTCAAACTACATAACATGCATGTTTTGAAAAATACCCAGTTAGAAAAATGGTTTAACGAAGGCTCGTACGTGCCGATTTCGCAGAAAGATTATACCCGCAAGGTAGAGCTTTTCTTAGGGCACTTGCACCCCCGAATTGCCATTCATCGCCTGGCCGCCTACGCATCCCGAAGGGATGAATTAATCGCGCCGGCGTGGACCGCAAATAAAATGCAACCGCATCAGGAAATCGTCGACCATTTACGAGCGACCAAAACTTATCAAGGCTGCGCACTGAAGCCCTCTGACAATGAACATGCCGACCTCTTCGCACTGATGCGCGGTCGGGTTGTTCATTCTGACATATCGACTGTCAACTCATCTGATTAATATTTCGAGGTCTTTGACCCGAATACGCCGCATTTTTTTTGATCAATTTCTGTGGACTTGATCGATCTAAATGCAAATTTCAGATATTTTAAGAAGAGACTCATTCTGCAGTGAGCTACGCAAAAAAAGTGAAATTTGATATGGTGAAACCTTCATCTTGACAAGGTCCCTCGAGAGAGAAAATGTTCCGGACCGAAGTCTGGCTCATTTCATTTTACCGCAGAGCGTTTGCAAAAAAATCACGCAGGACCTCTACCTTTTTTAATATTTTGATTGCTCTAACTTCAAATTGCCCACAAGCTTTAATTAAGAAAACACTCCTTATTGATGGGGATTCAAAATTCAACCACTAGATCTAGTGGTTGAGACGAGAAAGCCTAAAAATAAGAACGACCAGGACGGTCAACAATATTTTCTTGATAA
>CAXSEH010000152.1:0-6994 GCA_964236345.1 uncultured Bdellovibrionales bacterium | reverse complement strand
TTACTTGACAAGGGGTGGCGGCAAAGCTAACTTGCGCCTGAATAAATAGGCGAAAAGCTTCAGTTTTAAGCGAAATGGTCGCGTAAAATAAAAAGTGTAATCAGCCGGTAACTGGAGGCCATTGTGATGAATCAAATGGACAACTTAAGCGTTAAACCAAGCGCGAAAGTTAAAATTATTAAACGCTACCAAAATCGTAAGCTTTACGACACACAGCAAAGTTGCTATGTGACCTTAGACGACATCGCAAAAATGATTCGTTCTAATGAAGAAGTTATGGTGATCGACAACAAGTCTAAAAACGACATCACTGCAGCCACTTTGACTCAAATTATATTTGAATCAGAAAAAAAGGCTTCTCAGTATGCTCCGCTTTTTACTTTGCGTGAAATCATTCAAAACGGAAACGGCAGCATTTCTAGCTACCTAGCTAAACTTGGCGCTTTCCCAATTGATTACATGACCAAGCAGGCGACTGTGAACGTTAACGTTGATCGCGTATCAACGGATGATTTAAAGCAGAACTTGGAAAATCGTGTGGCCACGGCAGCTCGTCTGAATACCGATTCGACTTCGAAAGCGGTTGCTGAAAAAGCAACGGTACTTCCGGGAATGAATCAAGAAGACGAAACTCCGAATTTGCCTCTACCAAGCAATAATCAAAACTTTAATCAGTAGTTTCAATTTTTTAGAAATTAGGATTGTTAAAAAACCTTCGAGCGATCGAAGGTTTTTTTATGCTCAGACCATGAATTATTTCAAACTTCTGACGATATAAATCTTTTTCTTTTTCAAGGCTCCGATTTCGAGGTCACCAAAATCTTCAGATACGTTATTGCCGTGATCTAAACCCTGCAATTGGATTTTACCCGTCGTCGATGTGGGCGTAATACGAATAACTTGAATTGTTTGCGGCAACGTAGACCATTGCCGAAGGTCGGCTTTCTCGGAAACCAGCATTACCAAACTCGCAATTTCTCCTAAAGCGCGGTCTTTCTGTCTAATCTGGTCGGCTACAACTTGCTTCGCAGCGAATGATCCCACCCGTCGCGCCACCAGAGAAGCGTAATCAGCATTCAAGGTCTCTATGGCCGCCTTTTCAACACTGTAAATGGGTTGGCTGATGTACTTTTTGCCGTCCACTGTAGCTTGTAAGGCTTGAGTGGTTGAATAAACGGGAACTAAATGCGGGAATGTTCGTGACTCTGGGCGTGGTTGTTTTTGCGGACCCCAGCCCTGCATAAAAATGAAAACTAATTCGTTTGGATTTTTTTGTTTGATGGATTTGAGTTCTTCTTCGCTGGGATTAACATCTTTTACCATTAAGTCAAATTCCTGAGTCCGCCGAGCTAACCAACAGCCTCTTAGCATATCCAACGCAACCCCGCGGTAGCTGGGATCGATTTTGTACGCAGTTTTGTACGATATACAGGCATCATCATATTTATGGTCGGCTTCCCAGATCAGTCCCGATAAGTATTGGGTGAAAGAATTCAATTCGAATTTCTTTTTGTCGTCTGAGTTTAATTTTTGAAACTTTTCGTTAATTCTTCTAACTTCAACCAACGCATCGTCGAATTCCCCAAGTTGCAGATAATTTAATGCGGCTTCGGCGTTGATGAAAAGTTTTTCAAAAGTATCACCCTTGTACTGAATCATTTCTTCATTCAGTAACGTTGCGCCGACGATCCGGCTAGCTGAATGGTAATCGAGTTCGTCACTTAGCTTATCCGCTCGTAAAAAAATCTGATTACTGGTTTTATAATCTTTGCAAATTTGCAACGCCGTACCGTATTCCATTAAATGAACCAGCTGATCGCCGTCACTGTTTTCGCTCAACTCGCCTAGTAATTTTAAGGCGGGTTCACACTGACCATTTTTCAAATTGTCTCGAGCTGGGGCCACGCGGCTTTGATAGCTTGCGCAGCCAGCAAAAAAGATAAATGAAAAAGTAATGACAAATATTTTCGTCATTTATTTCTAATTAAAGTCCGACAGATTTCTTCTTGAAGGTTTTTCTAAGTTGTTTTTGGTTAGTCCAACTAATCACGCCAGTTTTTAGATTTGTCAAATTCAACGTCAGTTTGTAATAGACAGATTTGTCTTTTCCAACTTCTTGAACGATTGAATCTAAACGACCGTTGATAATGAAATCGGCTCCAGTTTGGCCTCCAGGGCCCTTCTTGGTCTCTTCGCCGACCATGCCGGTATTTTGGTAATCGTATTCATTAGAGATATCCTGGCGAGCCTCTTTATCAACGAAAGCTACTTTTCCCGAATTTGTTAGATCGACTCGAACCATATCCATGATGCTTTGGGTATCGATATGTTCACTGGTTTTGTTCTGTAGGTTCGTTACGATAACGATCGGCATTTTTTTAGCATTGTTGATGGATGGATGTGTTGTCATCGAATCAACCATGGCTTTTACGGTAACCTGCATATCAGTTTCGGACCATTGATCATTCATTAAGTTTTCGCGATTTACGTCCGCATCGTAAGTGCCTTTCACGAACGCTTTTGGTCCACATGACGATAAAGAAACGACGGCCACAACTGCGATAAAGTATTTTGTTTTTGTTGTCATAAATGACTCCTTATTTTTGAGTTCGCAAAATACGAACTTGAATGTGATTATGCTAAACGATTAATTCCAAAACGAAAAGCAGCCATTTTGGTCGGATTGATCCGAGTTATGAAGCGCGGTATGCATTCTAATAGACAATAGAAAGCCATGCCATTTGCTGTTGCGCAAGAGATGTCACCTATTCACAACAGTCAGCGGGCCTTCGACCTTTTAAAGCCTCACTTCAACCCCGATTGCGAGGAGTTTTGGCTGATAAACTTAAACAGCAACCTGAATTCCAAAGATGTTATTTTGATCGCCAAAGGAACTTTGAACTATTGTCCCATTCACCCGCGTGACCTTTTTCGAGAAGCCATTAAGGCCAACTCGTTCGCTATTATCATTGCCCATAACCACCCGAGTTTAGTTGTGCACCCAACTTCGCAGGACATTGGCCTTACCAAAAAGCTTTGCCGGCTAGCAAGAATGTTACAGATACCTATTTTGGATCACATTATTTTTTCGGACAGCGCCTACTATAGTTTTAAAGAGCACAGATTAATTTGAAGGTAAGATTTCAAAAGAGTCGACCTCTTCAGACGGATGACGCAATGGCGTAACGCGAATCACTTCTAAATCGTTCGATAGTTCAATGTCGTAACCACCCTTACGCGCATTTTCAATATACTGCCGCGCATATTCGGCTTTATCTAGAACTGCAGGTTTTAGGGCTTCTACGGGTTCGACGGTCACGTTTTTGTGTATTTGTTGCTCGCGCGGAACTTCACCGATTTCGGAATCTTTTTCTTTATTTAGTTTTAAAGGCTGTCGCTGGGCCATTTCTAAAACTTTTCGCGAGTTGTACTGATCCTTCAACATTTGCCGCGTCGTTGCCTGAAGAATTTCGTTTACCTTTTTTTCGTGGTCTATAGAAGAAAAGTCGGTCTTCTGGACGGGACCTGGGGATTTTAAAAAATGATATCGATCAGCTATGAAATATAATCCATAGAGCACCACGCCCGCAGCAATCATATGATTTAGAAATCGATTTAAAAACTTCACGCCTACTTATCGGAATAGTGTCCCAAAAAGTGAATGCGCTATTTTGAGACACTCTTCGACTGGGCCACGGGAATGATCAGCGTAAATTCGGTTCCAACCCCTTTTTCTGAGCGGACCTGAATTTCGCCTCCGTGATTTTGGATTATTCCGTAAGAAATACTTAGGCCTAGCCCCGTGCCTTGACCCACGCCTTTGGTCGTGAAAAACGGTTCAAATATTTTCTCTAGGACATCGGGTCCCATTCCCATTCCACTATCTTGGATAGAAATCTGAACGCGGCCCATTTGATTCGAAGAAGCCTTAATAGGTAAAGTGGAAATCCAAATTTGGCCGGCACCCTGAATCGCCTGCACGGCGTTTGATAGGATATTCATTAACACTTGATTAATTTGTGAGGCGTAACAAGTTACATTCGGGATTGGTTCATATTGCCGATGAACTTGAATGCGGTTTTTAATTTCGCCCTTTAGAAGCTCTAGCGTTGTATCGAGGGAATCCCGTAAATCGATTTCTTTTAATTGCGCCTCTTCCAGGCGAGAGAAATTTCTTAAACCAAGAACGATGTCACGCGTACGCTGGGCGCCGTCTTGGCAGGACTTAATTAGTTGCGGAAGGTCTTTTTTAATATATTCGTAGTCGACGTCATCTTTTATTTTTTTTAGTTCTTCTTGGGATTTTTCGGCGGTATCAATAATTTGAAAAAGTTTTTCGGTGTAATCTTTCAGATGACTGGTATTGCTGTAAATGAATCCGATTGGATTATTGAGTTCGTGCGCAACACCTGCGACCAATTGCCCCAGACTTGTCATTTTTGCGGAGTGAACTAATTTGGTTTGGGCTTCTTTCAAATCATTGTTTGCCATCTCTAACTCTTTAATTTTTTTCTTCAAGTCATTCCGAGTTTGAAATATTTTTAGACTCATATCATTGAATGCCGTCGTTAAAAGGCCAATCTCGGTTTTGTTTTTAACGGGCAGCTGAACTAAGCCTTCAGTTTTTTCAAATGATCGCAGGCCGATGATAAGTTCATTAATAGGTTTTAAAAACCAGCTCGTACTTATCAAAACCGTTAAAATAAGAAGAAAAAGTACCACCGTCGTCACACTTAAAAACGCGATATTTACATTCTTTAATACGGCCTGCGAGTCTTTCTTCGTTACGCCCAAAGCAATGTAAAATCGCGACCGGTCCCAATCGATGGGATAAAGCACAAAACCGAATGGCTGGGCCGGAGTTGAAACTTCAAAGAATTTGTCCGTATCGGAACTTTGCAATACTTTTTCTATATATTCTTTTGAAATTGATTTGAATTCATTTCGAGTGGTGGCCACGATCTGACCATTTTCACGCACCAAAAAAGCTTCAAGTTTTAGTTTTGATTTGATCCGGTTTAAAAAATATTCCTTTAGATCGATTATTTGTTCGACGTATCCGATCGTCTTCCGATTAGAGGTTAGAATTTTTGAAAAGTGGATCAACGACATTTTGTTCGTTTCTAGGTAATCTACTAATCCTAAGTCGGTCTTTTCTTTTAAATGGTTCAAATACTTTTCGTTAAGCAGAATCTTTTCTGAATTGGGTCCATAAGATCTTAGATTACCCTTGTCATCTTTATACACGCTCGATAATAGTCTGCCGTCCCGGTCGTAAATTGAAAGGGAACTTGCGACGGTGTTCTTAATCCACTCCATTGAAAAATCTCTAATTGAAGGCGAATCGGAAGTCGACAGACTATATATCAAATGCGGATTTTTAACCAAATTATCGCGGCTTTGCATAAGGCTAGAATAGTAATCAGAAATCATCACTTCGATTTCGCGACCATTACCCCGCAGACGTAATGAAAGCTCGTTATCAATCGCTTTTTGGAATTTGAAAACTGAATACCACGCAACGAACGCTAAGGGAACGATCGAAAAAATAAGAAACCACGCTATCAGGATAGTTCTTAACGAGCTTCTTTGCGGTGGATGCGCGCGAATTCTTTTATCATTCACGCTCTTTGACCTCGATGATCAGTCGTTTAATTCCGGCCGGCATAAGCCGTGGATGATTTTCAAATTGAATCTTAAGGTCGCCGAATTTTGTTAAAAACTCTTTCATTGCATCAACGTTATTTTCTGGAAGAGTTAAATGATAATACGAAAGTTTTTCTGTCTTGCGCCAACCAAGTTCGACTTCTCCGGCTTTTTTCCCGCCAATGTCTACGAGCTTTTCGGTAATTTTATCGGTTACTTCGTTTAAATCCGTAACCGTTAGGACTCCACGATAAAGTCCGCCAACTTTTTTAGATTGGGCCATTGCTTCAACTTCGTGTTTTGGAATGGGGACGGCCGCGGGCTTCGGAAGGCTAGGCTCTGCCTCGATTGGTTTTTTAACTTCTTCAACCGCAATGGCGGCAACCACGACCGGTTGGGTTGCGTCCAGGCTAGCGGAGATACTTGGAGCCACCGCTCGAGGTTCGCCGATGTTTTCGACAACGTGGGCTTGAGGTTTAACTTCTTGCAGATCAACGAAATGATCGTTCTTGGTTTGGCTTACATGCTGTATCCACTGGGGTCGAATCGTAAAAATGAACAAAAAGAAAACCGTTAGAAGGGCCGAGAAAACTAACTTTTTGTTATTGAAGAAAATATTGTTAATTTGAAACGCTTCGCGTGGTTCAGAAAGCGTGTCACTTATTTGGATTAATGTTTTTGTAACTCGCGTGGCTTGCGAATCCATTAAATAATTCATTTGCTCCACAATAAGGTCGAACTGTTTTTGCGATGCGGCCAGTTCGGGATAAAGCTGCAGACCGACCTTCACTTTTTTCATATCTGCGGAACTTAATTTTTTTAAACAGTAGTCGATTAAATTTTCGTTCGTAAACAAAAATGATACTTTTTCTTCGTTAAATTTTTTAAGACTAATTTTATCGGCGACTTCAACTTTAATATTAGCGAAAACTGATTTCTTAAAAGTTTGATGAAACAGAAACTGGGCTTTCTCTAAGGACAATTTCAGAATTCCGGCAATGTCGTTCAGATCTAAATTAAAAATAAAAAAACCTAGAAAAATAATCAACTGCTCTTTTTGAGACTTCTTATAAATCAAGCGCCATTGTTCTGTTCTTTCTTCTTCGAAAACGTGAAACGCTTTGTTCGAACTGATCGCGGGTATTTTTTCAACGATCTGGTAAAGTTTTTGAAATATGGAATTAATAGAACCGGCGTTATTTTTTTTAACAGAAATTTCGGATTGAGAAACTAAGGTTTGATAAACGTCGAACGCCTGAGACGAATTAGGATATAATAAGTGAGCCGCTAGCCAAATGCGGCTATCAATTGAAACTGCCATTTCATTATACTAATCAATTGTAAGCTG
>CAXSEH010000151.1:0-7111 GCA_964236345.1 uncultured Bdellovibrionales bacterium | reverse complement strand
CGGTCAAAAAGTTTTTCGATGCTTCGATCATGACTTACGAACAACACGGTCGTCTTTTCCTGACGACTTAATTCAAATAGCAAATTTAAAAAGCCTTCCCTATGGTCGTAATCTAAAGCCGAGGTGGGCTCGTCCGCCAAAATTAACTGTGGTTTTTTCAATAACGCCCGGGCGACGGCCACTCTTTGTTGCTGTCCCACGGATAATTGCGAAACGGATCGGTCAACGAACGCGGCTAAGCCTAAGCGATCGATTAAGTGCTTTAACAATTTCGCATCGTAGGCTTTTTTTTGAAACAAAAAAGGTAACTGAATATTTTCAATGACCGTTAAGAATGGGATCAAATTAAAATTTTGGAAAATGTAACCGATGTGGGCCGCGCGAAATTGGTCTAACTGTGACATGTTAAGAAGGCTTATATTTTCGCCGTTCAGAATCAGGTCGCCCGAAGTCGGCTTTAATACTCCCGCCACCAGCTCTAAAAAAGTCGATTTGCCGGATCCACTGGGGCCGTACAAAAAGACCATTTGTCCAGAATCAATCTGCAAGTTCGCAATACCCAGTATCTGTTGTTTCCCGTAAGCAAATCTTAAATTTTTGACTTCGAGCGCTGGGGAATTCATTATTTTTTAAGAACTATTTTTGAACCATTTTTATTTGCGTTCAATGATTTTTGAACATCATCGGCAATGAATTCAACTTTTACATCTTTTAACTTTGGAAAAGTCTTTTGGACATTGAATTTAACGGTTGAGCCGATCACGGCCTTTTGGCAAAGCACTTTAAAAGAAGCCTTCAGGTCGGAATGATTTTCGCCTTCATGTTGATCGACTTCAATTTTAATTTTAGAAATTTCGCATTTCAAATCAGCGTCGAACTGAATCATATCTACGATATTTGTTTCTATGAGCGAAAGGGCATCGTGCTGCTTTTTTTTATCCGCATCGGATTTAGGGGCGTATTCGAATCCGTATATGCCTTCAGACGGCGCTTCGATATCGACCTCTCCGTCCGTCCCCTGAAAGGCAATTTCCAATTTAGCCGCCCCGTGCTTATGGGCTTGGTGCTCGCGGTGATTTGGCTTCGTTTGCGCAAAGGCCGAAAAAGCTACGAATGTAAGTAGAATCAGTGTCGTCTGCATAAAAACTCCTTAGACTATTTGTAGTCTTCGACTTGTTCGCCTTCAACTTCAAAGGAAACTTCGCCGTACTGAGAATGTTTTGTTGAAATTTTAAATTCGCCGTAAACCCAAATGGGCGCACCCACTTTTGATTCGGTGCCTTTTTTCATGCGCACGTACACCATTTGGTTCGGCGGTGGGGGCGGCACGTGAATGCAGGCTTGCGGAGTGGGTACCAAAAGAAATTCCGTCACTTTATGTTGGTCGTCTTCAAGCGGAACCATAAATCCAGGAATTTTAATTTGTTTGCCTTCAAGAAGCTTGAGTTCCGTCGTTGCGTTGTGGGTCAGGTAATCCATCTGATTCAGTAATCGCCAATCGACTTCAATACCGGCCCCGTGACCCGCACCCGTCACAAAGTAAACTCCGGCGCCAACGGCGGCAGAAAAAACAAGCAAGGCGACTAAAATCCATTTCATCATAAGGATTCTTAGGATATGCTGATCCCTTGTATGAGTAAATACCAAAGCGTCCGCGGCACAAGAGATTTATTACCGGCCATCAAGACAGTTTTTCGCCAAATCGACGAAGCCGCCTTCGGGACGGCCCGAAACTACGGCTTTAGCGAAATCGAAACTCCGATTTTTGAATTCTCTGACGTTTTTCATCGCTCGCTGGGTGAAACCTCAGACGCGGTCAGCAAAGAAACCTACACTTTTCTAGATCGTGGCGGCGATTCGATCACCCTGAGACCCGAAGGAACCGCGGGAGTCGTGCGTTCGTTTATCAGCGAAGGATTAGCGCAACACCTACCGCTAAAACTTTACTACTACGGCCCCATGTTTCGCTACGAAAGACCCCAGCGCGGCCGTTACCGGCAGTTCACCCAGTTCGGCGTCGAAGTTTTAGGTCTTGAAAGTGCGCTAGCGGATGTCGAGTGTATTGATCTTGCTTGGTCAATCCTCCAAAAATTGAAATTGCACGACGCGTGTATTTTAGAAATTAATACGTTAGGAGACCAAGAGTCGCGAAATGCCTACCGTACCGCCTTAGTAGAATACTTAACTCCTTTTACCGACCAGCTGTCTGCTGATTCTAAGGTCCGTTTAGAAAAAAACCCGATGCGAATTTTAGATTCGAAAGACGAGGGCGATAAAAAAATTGTCGCCGGTGCGCCGATGATGGAAAAGTTTATGAACGAAGTTTCGCGAAAGTTTTTTGCGGAAGTTACTTCTGGACTAGAAAAATTAAAAATCCCTTACAAAATAAATCCGAAACTGGTGCGCGGGCTTGATTACTACTGCCACACCGTTTTTGAATTTACGACCACCGAGCTTGGCGCCCAGGGCGCGATTTTATCCGGTGGCAGGTACGATGGCCTTGTCGAACTGCTAGGAGGTCCAAAAACCGCCGGAGTCGGTTGGGCCGCGGGTGTCGACCGGTTGGCGGACCTCTGCGCAGCCAAATTAAATGTAAAAACAACCGCGCCCATTTCGGTCATTTCTAATGGCGACAAAGCTTTAAAGGAAGCGATCCATATCGCGAGCGAACTGCGACGTAAAAACATTTACTGCGAAGTTTTTCTAACCGGAAACTTTAAAAAGAAATTAGAAAAGGCAAATAAGCTTAATACCGAAAAAGCCGTGCTTATTTTCGAACAAGAATCTGGAGACATGGAATTTAAAATCAAAAATTTCAAAACCGGAGAAGAAACAATTTCATCGCGCCAAGATGTTTTAAATCTTAGCGTCGATTAACCTTTACGTTCTGTCCACGTTGCCAGCCGAAAACCGTTTGCGATTGGGTTCGTGACCAAAAGAAAATCAGGATCACGCCGACTACGAACATCGCGATGCTAAGCCATTGCCCGCGCGTAAGTCCCCATAGCTGAAAGCCAATTTGGATATCCGGAGCGCGAAATTGTTCGTTAATGGTTCTCATGATGGCGTAGGTAATCACGAATGACCCCGCGATGAATCCGGGCCGCCTAGATTTCCGCGCTAAGAAAAAAAGAACACCAAACGTTATTACCCCTTCGGTCAAGGCGGCAAAAAGCTGTGATGGGTAACGGGGATCTAAAACCGGCGCGATTAATTGCTTAACCGCCTCATTACCGTTTTGGATTTCGTGAATAACTTTGTACAAATTCGCGAACACCTGATCCCGCGCGACTTGATCCATTCGATATTTTGACAAAAGTTCTGTCCACTTCGCGCTTTCAGTTCCAATCTTTTCTACCACGGGCGATAAGGTTGCTAAGCGATCGAAATCGTAAGTCGGCCAATTTAAAATGTCCGACGGAAATTTAACCGCCATCGAAAAATCTGCTGGCGCCACGCGCCCCACAAGTTCCCCGTTGATAAAGTTCGCGATGCGGCCAAACAGGACGCCGATGGGTCCCACAATTGAAGCGACGTCTAAAAGGTAGACGTAATTCAAGCCCATCTTTCTTGCGTATAACATGCACCCGATCACGATCCCAATAATGCCACCGTGGCTGGCCATGCCGCCTTCATTCACCGCCAGCACTCCCCAAAACGGTACGCTCGATCGAAAACTAAAAAATAAACTTTGATCATAAAAAAGACAGTAGCCCAATCTTCCGCCAACGAGGGTACCGATCGCCGCGTAAGTGACAAAGTCTCCGACCATTTCGCGGGTCAACCCGGCACGCTGACGCTCTGCAAGCCAGCAGATGATGTAGTACGCGCAAATAAAACCAAGCATGTACGAAAAACCGTACCAACGAAAACCAAATTGATCACCCCAAAGAGATGTTTCGGGAAACTTCAAAATAAAAGGACTAAGATCGTGAACCATTTTTTTTCTCCCTCTGCAGAGTTTATATTCACTTTGCGCAGACAGTTGGTCAATGCTACATTTTCACTTATGAGCACAAAAAAGGTTTCCGAAATCTTTGACCCTGAGGCATGGACCGAAATCACCGACTTTGATTTTACCGATATCACTTACCACCGCGCAAAAAATCAAGGCACCGTGCGGATTGCCCTAAACCGTCCGGAAGTGCGAAATGCCTTTCGCCCAAAGACGGTGGATGAACTTTCCATCGCGCTTGAGCACGCAAGAATTTCCGCGGACGTTGGCGTAGTTTTACTGACCGGAAACGGGCCTTCGCCAAAAGATGGTGGATGGGCCTTTTGTTCGGGTGGCGATCAACGCATTCGCGGAAAAGATGGTTACAAATACGAAGGCGCGGATAGCAACGGCACCGGCAATAGCGAATTAAATAAAGTGAATTTAGCCCGCATGGGACGACTGCATATATTAGAAGTTCAAAGACAAATTCGTTTTATGCCCAAAGTTGTTATGGCCGTTGTTCCCGGTTGGGCGGTCGGTGGAGGCCATTCTTTGCACGTGATTTGTGATTTGACGATCGCTTCAAAGGAACACGCGGTTTTTAAACAGACCGACCCCGACGTTGCTAGTTTTGACTCAGGTTACGGTTCCGCCTATTTAGCTCGTCAAGTGGGTCAAAAAAAGGCGCGCGAGATTTTCTTCTTAGGAAGAGATTACGACGCGCAAACGGCGTTTAATATGGGTATGGTTAACGAAGTCGTGACTCACCAAGATTTAGAAAAGGTAGCGCTTGAATGGGCCGCCGAGATGAATCAAAAATCGCCAACCGCCATGCGCATGCTTAAATTTGGTTTCAATCTGATCGATGACGGACTTGTCGGGCAACAAATGTTTGCCGGCGAAGCCACCCGTCTGGCCTACGGAACGGAAGAAGCCGTCGAAGGTAGAAACTCTTTCGTCGAAAAAAGGCCAAAAGATTTCAAAAAATTTCCGTGGCAGTATTAAAGTCACGAACTTTTTCTCAAAATAAGACAGTTGAAATGAACAGTTAGGTTTTGAAGGAATTCGAGTATAATGAAAGCATGAAACATCTTTTTATGCTTATCATTCTAACTCTAACAACGGCCCCCGCGTGGGCGCAATCATCCCCACGCGCTAAACCCTGGCTTCTTTCTCAAGGGGCAGCATCGCGTGAAGCGAAACGCTTTTCGCTAAAAGACTGGCTTGAAAACAAAGATAAACGCGGAATGATGGATATGTGGCTTACCATCAACACGCCGTCACCTTACGAATTCGTCCTTGGCGGTTCCCAATTTCATTACGATTTAGAAACGCAGACGGCGGCTTCAAAAGTAACGACGACCCACGGAACCAACTCGCTTGAAGTTTCGGCGTACGCGCGTTTTGTTGGAGTTACCGGAGAATACGCTAACAACACGAGCGAACAATTCAACGATGCGACCGGAATATTTAATGTGCGATTATTTGGAACCTCGATGCAGAGCACCCACATTATGTTGCATTACGGAATTAGAACCCGCACCGCCGAAGATAAAAGTTATCGCTTGAATCAACAGTTTGCGGCCGCAACCGTTCAACTTTATCTGATTCAGTATTTCGGTATTCAGGCAAATTACCGTTCGTTCATGCCTTACACAGAAAATTTCTACGGTGAAACCACCGCGAATGAATTAACGACCGGAGCGTTTATCGAATTCGGTTCGTTCAGATTGTTTGGAGATTTCTTTTTAGAAAAACAGACTTCTAAAATGAACGGTGTCGAAACTCGCTACAACCGAAACGGAAACCGCTTCGGTTTAAAAATATATTTCTAGGCATTCTTTTTTAAAACCGCAGCGTAAAATCCGTCGAAACCGTGCTTGTGGGGCCAGACCCGCATTTCTTTTTGTAGATCCCACCCTTTGCCATATTCGGAATTTAAAAACCATTTCACTTGTTCTTCATTTTCACGGTGTAAAATACTGCAAGTTGCGTAGACCATTAACCCGCCAACTTTACACATCTCCGAATACTTCGAAATGATTTCTTTTTGTAAAACCTGAAGCCGTTCGATCTCTTCCATCGTCAGCTTCCACTTCGTATCTGGGTTACGACGAATGACCCCTAAACCCGAACAAGGTACATCAAGTAAAACTCGATCAAAAGAATTTTCTAACCGTTTAACGGTCTTGTTTGAGTCGATCAGCTTCGTTTCTAAAATATCTACCCCGGCGCGTGAGCAACGTTCGCGTAAATCTTTTAATTTCCAATCATGAATATCCATCGCGATGATCTTACCCTTGTTTTGCATCATGGCCGCAATGTGCAGGGATTTTCCGCCCGCGCCGGCGCAGGCATCCACAACCCTGTGACCCGGCTCTACTTGCAAAAGGGGCGCAACTAATTGCGAAGCCGCATCTTGCATTTCAAATCCACCTTTTTTAAAAGCCTGCGTGATAAACACGTTCTTGCGCTCTTTTAATTTTAAACAGCTCGCAAATTCAAAGGCATCTGACTTAACCCGATCGGCTTCGATTTCTTCGGCGCGCAGTTCTTTAATTAATTTCTCGGGAGTTATTTTCAATCCGTTCGTTCTTAAAAAGACTTCGGCGGGTTGATTTAAACTTTTCATTAACGGAACCCAGTCATCGGCAAATTCAGTTTTACCAAGTTCGTTCAACCAGTCGGGAAAAGAATATTCGACTTCAGGCGGCTTCGCGTACTTGTTGCGATTCTGCACGCGCGTGACGTCAACGCTATCGAATTCCATCCGATTAGGAATTTCAAAGCCTTTCGTTACGAGGTAGGCGCCAATCATGGCCCATAAATCTTCCGATTCGACCAAGAACTGTATTTTTCTTTTATGACGAACGATCTCGTAAACCCCTTCGGCAAAAAACTTACGGTCCCGCGCACCCCATTTACGGTTCGTGCGCAGGTATTTATCGATCATGCGATCGGCGTGCTTACCGCCCTCGAAAACTTCGGTTAGGGCTTGGGCCAAGGTATTTACTAAATGAAAATGTAAGGCTTTACTCAATGAGGACTCCGGGTTTAGAACCGGAGGCCTTGGTTTAGAAGGTAAATACAGCTCCGGCAGAGATATAGGTACCGTTTATTTGACCATCCGATGTTAACTGAAGATGATTTTTTAAACCACCTTCGACGTAAAAA